>CALLUH010000190.1 GCA_938011445.1 uncultured Hyphomonadaceae bacterium | reverse complement strand
TGCCTCTCTGTTTGGGACCGTTTGTTCGGCTCCTACATTGCACAGCCCGAAGGCGGCCATAACCAGATGACGATCGGCCTGTCAGAATACCAGACCGAACAGCCCGGCGAGTTTGCATGGAGCCTTACTTTGCCCCTCGCCTCAGCACCAAACCCTGTCACGCAAGCAAAGGAGCCCACCCAATGACACGCCTGTTTGTTCCCTTTGCGGCTTTGGTCATGGGACTGTCGAACCTTTCAGGAGCGGTTCTTCCTCAACAAGCACACGCAGACAATCAAAGCCTTGCCGCTATTCACGAAAAGATCGAGCGCAAATTTCCAGACATTGCGCATATCGAACGCGACGATCTGGCCGCGCTGCCCGAAGACACCATCTATTTTGACGTGCGCGAACCGGATGAATATGCCGTCAGCCATATTCCCGGCGCAGTGCAGGTTCCGCCTGATATTTCGCCAGCTGATTTCAAAGCGCGCTTTGGCAGCGATATTGAAGGCAAGACGGCGGTTTTCTATTGCTCGGTCGGACGGCGCTCATCAAGCCTTATTGACCGGCTTGACCATGTGCTCAAAGAAGAAGAGACGGTCGCTTATAATCTCGAAGGCAGCATCTTCCGCTGGCACAATGACGAAGCTCCGCTGGTCAACGAGGCCGGCGAAACAGACAAAATCCATCCCTATAACTGGTTATGGGCGCGTCATCTCGACCGGCGTTCAGAGACGAGCTACGCGCCCGAAGCCCACGTCCGGTCTGACGAGCCTTAATGGGTCCAGGGCTGTTTGCGGTCTGACGAGAAGTTCTCGGAGTAGGATTTAACCAGCCGCTTACGCTCGCGGCCCTCTTCGACAGAGAAGGTTAACCCTTCGCGTTTGGCGAACGCCACCGCCTGAGCACGCGTCTCGAAGGTCATTTTGATCTGGCCACTCATTTCGTCCACCGATGTCCAGCCCATGAGCGGATCGGACGTGCGCGACGCGCTGGACGCCATTTGCAAAACCCAGTGCCCTGCTTTGCCCAAGCCTGACTGCATTGCGGATTTACGGGCCTGGAAAATTCTAGCGACTGCCATTTCGATCTCTCGGTAAACTGGTCTCCGGATACTCTTATCCTTAACAGGTGACAAGAGCGTCTTCCAGATGCGCTTTAATCCTCTTATCCGCGAAACTCACAAAAATCTGCTTCAAAGCTTGGTCCTGCTTTGATTTGGCATCAATTATCGAATAGGCGGAAATCGTAATGGAATTTACAGATTGTGCAAAAACAGAACAGGTCTGTGAAGTCCAATTGCATAGGCTGTAACAAAATAGTGAACGATCGTGATCTCAGGGTTGAAATCAGATTCTTATCCCCATACGGACAGAAATCGATAAAAATTAAAAATTATTATTATTCATAACATTAGCCATAAATCATCCGCAAAACTAAACAGCGCGAGTTCATCGGCATAATCTTCGCTTCAACGATCAGGAGATTCGGGGGGAGGGAACTCAACCAAGACGACCCAATCAGCGATTTCTCTAACTAAAATTTTAATGAAGGACTAGTGAAAAACATGCGTAATAATGTATCTGACGATTTCCGAATCTCTCTGTTCGAGACCGATAATGGCCGCTCACGCCTCGCAAGGGACATTGAAGGTGAAACCGTCTCCGTAACGTCTGCCGAGCTTGATAGCTTGGTACTGACCACAAACCTGTCGCGTTCAAACCCAAATGTCGAGAGCGTTGTGTTTAGCTTTGCTGGCACAAACATCGAGTTCACCGACAATAATGGTAACTTTGTCTTCCGAGGCCGTGACGGACTTGACCTGGAGCCAGGCACGCACACTTTGATCGTCGAGGGTTATGCCCGTGACGGTGGTCGTGGACGTCTGCTCGAACGCCGCGAAGTCGAATTCACCATCGAGGAACCCTCGGATTTCGACCCCGCCGGCAATCTGCCAACCCCAGGCGGCAACGACCCATTTGATCCAGGCAGCAACTTGCCAGATCCAGATGGCAATGACCCGTTTGATCCAAGTGGTAACGTGCCTAACCCAGGCGGAAACGGCGGGTTCGATCCTGCTGGCAATCTTCCGGGTCGTGGCGGTAACGGCTCGTTCGACCCTGCTGACAATGTGCCAAGCAATGGCGGTAACGGTGCATTCGACCCTGCTGGCAATCTGCCAAACAATGGCGGTAACGGCGCGTTCGATCCTGCTGGCAATCTGCCAAACAATGGCGGTAACGGCGCGTTCGATCCTGCTGGCAATCTGCCAAACAATGGCGGTAACGGCGCGTTCGACCCTGCTGGCAATCTGCCAAACAATGGCGGTAACGGCGCGTTCGATCCTGCTGGTAATCTGCCGAGCTTCACCACAAGCCGGTCAGTCGTGCAAGATGATGGCGTTATTCTCGGCGCAACCTTCGCAGACATTGCGGGAACGGCGAGCCAGCCCACTTCTGGACTCACTCCACAGAGCACAGAAAACCTAGCAACGGCGATCGAAGATCTTTGGTTTAACCAGATCGACATAGCTTCTTTTGATGATCTCTTTAGCTTGGGCTAAAGGCATCGCAAGGTTCGACTAGAATCGGCGCAAAGGCCCGTCAGATAATCTGGCGGGCCTTTTATATTGGTGCAAGTCTTGGTCAATAGATCAATGGGGCATACCGTAAATGCCCGAAGTTCAAGCTGCACAGGGGAACTGACAATGACAGATCGGCAGAAGCTGCCCATGGGCGAGATGGGCTTTGCCCGCCTCGTTGAGATTATGGCACGGCTGCGTGACCCCCAGACGGGCTGTCCTTGGGACATTGAGCAGGATTTTGCGTCAATCGCGCCTTATACGATCGAAGAAGCCTATGAAGTGCTCGATGCCATCGAACGCGATCATATGGCAGATTTACGCGAGGAGCTTGGGGATTTGCTGTTACAGGTGGTCTTCCACAGCCAGATGGCCTCCGAGGCGGGGCACTTCACAATCGATGATGTGGCGAGCACGATCAATGACAAGATGATCCGGCGTCATCCACACGTGTTCGGCGATGGACAAGAGCGCGATGCGGACAGTCAGACACTGGCTTGGGAGGAACAAAAAGCAGCTGAGCGAGCAGAGAAAGCGGCAGCTTATGGCTCAGTAGAAACAAAACCCAGCGCGCTCGACGGGGTCGCGCTCGCCCTGCCCGCTTTGACCCGATCGCAGAAGTTGCAGAAACGCGCCGCGCGGACAGGCTTTGACTGGGACACAGCGGAGCAGATCTTCGATAAGCTTGATGAGGAAACGCTTGAAGTGCGTGAGGCGATGGCGTCTGGCGAGATGAATGCAATTGAAGACGAGATCGGCGACTTGTTATTTGTGGTGTCAAATTTAGCGCGGCATTTGAAGATTGATCCCGAACACGCTCTGCGGCGGGCCAATGGCAAATTCGAGCGGCGATTCCGGGCAATGGAACTGGCGGCGTCTGCAAAGGGCGAGACATTTTCGACGCTCGATATTATCGCTCAGGAAGGGTATTGGCAGCGCGTGAAAACGGAAGAGACGGATTGACCCATTTGGGGGGCTAGACCTGTGCTTCCGCGTCAAGCCGGACGTTCGGGAAGCTTGACTGGAACCGACCAAGCTGGGCAAGCGTGAAATTGGCCTGCATCTTGATGTCACCCGTGTCAGGATCTGTTACTTCTTCGAGCACATCGGCATAATCGTGAAGCCATGCGCGGGCAGCCCCGTCAGCCGGAGCAAGACTTATCCCTATCCGCACGGCACTGGTCTGGAGCGCAGCCGAGATCGCCTCGGTCAAAGCGTCCATGCCTGTGCCCTTGAGCGCTGAAACGAGCACAGCGGGATGTGGCTGGTTAGCGGCCGCTTTGATCGCCATATCGGCGCGAAGGTTGGCCTCAAACCGGTCGCTCTTGTTCCACACTTCGATCAGCGGCGGCAAGGGGCGGTTGCTATTGTCTTCAAGCGCGCCCAGGACAAATTCGACATCGCGCTTCTGCTGGGCATCGTCCGGACTGGACCGGTCCCGGACATGCAATAGCAGATCCGCCTCCATTGCCTCTTCGAGGGTGGCTTGGAAGGACTCGATAAGGTGGGTCGGCAGATCGGTGATGAAACCGACCGTATCGACGAGGGCGACGGGGCCGATTTTAGGCAGTTCGACGCGGCGGATTGTAGGGTCCAGCGTCGCAAACGGCATATCTTTGGCCATGACATCCGCGCCGCTAATCTCGTTGAAAAGTGTCGATTTGCCGGAATTTGTGTAGCCGACAAGGGCGATAACCGGCGTGCCGGATTTACGGCGACCATCGCGCTGTAACCCACGTGTCCGGCGAACGTCTTCGAGATCATCTCGCAAGCGGCGCACTTTGGTATCGAGCATGCGTTTATCTGATTCGAGCTGGGTTTCGCCCGGGCCGGAGAGAAAACCGCTGCCGCCACGCTGGCGCTCAAGATGTGTCCATGTGCGCACAAGACGCGAGCGCTCATAAAGCTGGCGGGCAAGCTCGACTTGCAATTTGCCTTCGCGGGTGCGTGCACGCAGGCCAAAGATTTCGAGAATAAGGCCGGTACGGTCGATCACTTTCATTTCGAGCTTGCGCTCAAGATTGCGCTGCTGGACGGGCGTTAGGGCACCATCAAGGATCAAGAGATTGATACCCGCCTCCGAGATGGCCTCGGTAATGCGTTCCAAGATGCCTGCCGAGAGCAGATGGGAGGGCGAGACGCGGCGGATTTGTTCGGCTTGGACAAAACCAAGCTCGCAGCCCAATGCTTCGGCCAGGCCGCTGGTCTCAGTCAACCGGTTTTCTGATGGTCGGTCCGCTGGCCGGAACCAAGGGATAACAACACCCGCACGGCTCGTCTCTGGCACCCGATCAATGGTTGCGCTCAAGAACGATTACCCATTTGCGCCGGTTTCTTCTTCATCAAACAGGGACACGGGCGCGTTGGGTGCAATCGTTGAGATGGCATGCTTGTAAACAAGCTGGGGTGGGCGTCCCTCACCGCGCAGCAAAATACAGAAATTATCAAACCATGTCACCACGCCTTGTAGCTTGACACCATTGACGATGTAGACGGTCAGCGGTGTGCGGGATTTTCGCACAGCGTTTAGAAACGCATCTTGCAGGTTCTGTTTTTTATCGGCAGCCATTTTCGGTCCATTTTTTGTGTTTGTTAGCGGCTAAATTGTTTATCGCTGTCATGCAAGGTTTTTCAGGGTTTAAGCGAGTCTTCACGCAGCGTAAACCTGTATGCTTCCAATAGGATCAGTTATCCAAACATATGCCCAATGGTTATGAACGCCAGAAGGCCGGATTAAGCGCAGGCAAGAGCGCCAGAATCTCCAGCCTGCCGAGGATCATGCCAAACATTATCAAAACATGCTTCAAGGCCGAACTTGCCTCGGTCAGCTCTATAAGCCAACCGGAGTTGGAGATTGCGCCAACCGCCACGGACATGGACACACCGAACCCGTCACCAAGAAAGCTTAATCCAATAAAGACAAGCGAAACGGCAGAGATATAGGCAATCAGATAGACCCAGACGCCAAGGACTGCGCTTTGTTTTTGCTGGCGGTCCCGATATTTTAGCGCGACGACAGAGTTCTGAAAGCCCAATTGCGCAAATTCCTGTCCCGCCCGACGGAGCAGAATGATGATACGAGCAAGCTTTATTCCCCCCGCCGTGGAAAGCGCTGCGCCACCAATCAATGCCGGAAGAACAAGCACCGTAACCGGCAATGTCGATTTGACCTGATCAACACTTATGCCAAGCGAAAGCCCGGATGTGGACAGCGACGAGACCGCCCAGCTAAGCGCACTGAACACATCAATCCCGCCCAGCCATGCCAGCAATCCAAGCAGCCCGATCAGTCCGATCAGCAGATAAAGCTCTGCGTCAACAGCGGCAAAACGCAGACGTTTCGGGCTTAGATTCATCAGCACCGCCAAACCCGAACTGGCGAGCACAAGCCCCAGAAAGACCACAAAATTGGCCGCGCCACCCTGAATGATCTGGCTGCTATGGGCGGGGTCTACCAGTCCAGTCGATGCCACCGAGATCGCAAACGCCATAGCCTGTGCAGGCTGTAGGCCCGCAAACAAAAGTGCAGCAAACACAGAGCCAATCAGACTTAGGCTAACGATAATGACCGCACGCAGAACACGCGGTATAGCGTCAAAAAAACTACCATCCGGTATGGTAAAAAGTACCGAGCGCTGAATACCCGGACCACCAAAACTAAGTGCGGCAAACACACTCGCCGCAATCACCAGACTAAACACCATGCCAATACAATGCAGAACGCCCCGCCAGACCAGCAAAGACACAGGCCAGTCGTTGCCCGCCAGATTAATAACTGAATGCCCGGTCGTGGTCAGGCACGAGACCGCTTCATGCAGCCCCGCAATCACCGAAGGTTCAGCAGTTCCAAGCACAAAAGGCAATGCAGCGGGTATGGGCGCGCCCAACCACCACAAAATGGCAACCGCCAGCGCGTCATTCACATGAGAATGGCGCTTGGGGCGCGTGGTGAGCTGCAAGCACATCCCGGCCAGCATAAGCGTCAACAAGACCGCGATACTGAAGGCCATGATCTGCGATGTCTCGCCATAAATTAGCGCAATCAACAAAGGCAGTGTCATGGTCGCGCCAAGAGCGAGCCCCATATAGGACAGGACGCGGATGATTGCGATATGGTTCAAATCCAGTCCCCCTTTTTGCAGGCCCTTGCGACAGATTGCTCCGCCAGCCCGCTAGAAAAACTCCGGGCTGACCCTGAAAAATTGTTCAACTTTTCGGGTCATATGTTTCTCATAGAATACAATCACACGGTCATCCGTCTTTACCCGCAAAGACGGCGTTGGCAGATAAATCTCGTCCCCGCGAATAACCGCCGCAGCTGTTACCCCTTCAGCCAGATCATCATAGCCAATAGTCTGTCCGATCAGAGGCGAACTTTCGAGCACAACCCCTTCAACCGTTTCCGCTTCACCGTTCTCAAGCGATAGGAGATTGAGGATACGGCCTCTGCGCAAGCGCTGGAGAATGCGCGATACGGTCAGCGCACGCGGGTCCAGAACCACATCAACCCGCAAGTCACCGCTCAAATCTGCCAACTCAATGGAATTTACGAGCGCAAGTGTCCGTTTTGCTCCGCCACGCTTGGCGAGATTACAGATCAACAGATTTGACTTATCGTCATTGGTCAGCGCGATTACAAAATCGGCGCTGCTGACGCCCGCTTCTTCGAGGATTTCCGAGCTTAAACCATCGCCATTGATGACAATCGAGCGCTTAAGTCGCATCACCGCCTTTTCCGCGCGGGCGGGATCATTTTCCACAAGCCGGACACGGGCGCCCAATTCCTCTTCTATTTTGGAGGCCAGATAGACCCCGATATTGCCCCCGCCAATAATAACAATGTGCTTGGCTTGCTTATAATCCTTGTTCAATATCCGCTTGATGCGGTCGGCATGGGCATCCTGAACGGTCAGATAAGCGCGATCATGTTCCAGAAGCCGATCGTTCGAACGGGGCGCAAACAGGGTCTTGCCACGACCAATACCGACAACACGGGCCTCAAGGTCCGGAAACAGATCGGAGAATTGATCAAGCGCGGTATCAAGCACGGGGCTATCGGGGCCAACTTCGAACCCGAACAATTTAATCTCGCCCTTTGCAAAACTTGCCGTGGTCAGTGCGCCGGGGGTCCGAATACGTTGCAAAACGGCGTCACCAACGGCGATCTCGGGTGAAATCACCATATCAATCGGCAAGCCACCTCTCGTGAAGAGGTCCCCCGCACTCTTTGCGAGATAGGCTTGCGCCCGAACCCGCGCAACTTTGGTCGGCACATTAAACAAAGTGTGTGCGATCTGGCAGATGACCATGTTAACTTCATCATGATAGGTCACGGCGATAATCATTTCGCACTCTTCAACGCTTGCTGAACGCAAGACATCCGGGTGCGCCGCATGGCCGACAACACCGCGCACATCCAGTTCTGTTGAAACTTTATCAACGAGGTCTGGGTCATTATCGACAATGACAATGCTGTGTTTCTCAGAAGCCAACTGACGGGCAATACCCTGCCCGACGCGGCCCGCACCGCATATCAAAACGCGCATGTCCTATTTCCCTTGGCGAGCTTGGCCAGACTGTATGCCCAGAGCCTTTAATTTTCTGTGCAAGGCCGAGCGCTCCATTCCGATAAATTCTGCCGTTTTGGATATATTCCCATTAAATCGCGCAATCTGGATAGACAGATATTCGCGTTCAAACTGTTCTCGCGCATCACGCAGCGACAGGCCAACAAGCTCCGCAGAGCCAAGCGGCTGGAGGCCCGCCGAAGCCTGGCTTTGCTCTGTCGGCAATTCTTCAACACTTACCGGCCGTTCAATGTCTGCTGAAGACAAGATCATGATGCGTTCGACGATATTGCGCAATTGGCGTATATTACCAGGCCACTCCATTGATTGTAATACCGCGATCGCTTCATCCGAGAAAGCGCGCGCACTAAGGCCGGACGAGCCGCTAATATTGCGTGAGAAGTAAGTGATGAGGTCCGGAATATCCTGCCGCCGCTGGCTAAGCGAGGGCACATCAAGTGGAACGACATTCAGCCGATAATATAAATCCTCGCGGAACCGCCCTCCTTCGATTTCCAGTTCCATATCCTTGGTGGTCGCCGACATGACACGGACATCGACATTAACATTGGAGCGCCCGCCAACGCGCTGGAACCGCTGATCAGTCAGAACACGCAATATCTTGTTCTGGGTGCCGCGCGGCATATCCGCCACTTCGTCAAGCAGGAGCGTACCGCCATGGGCGCGCTCAAACAGACCAATCGAGATCGGCGTGCCTTTCTCGTCTTCCTCGCCGAACATTTCACGTTCCATCTGGTCCGGCGACAGGCTTGCGGCATTGACCACCATGAACGGGCCTGTGCTCCGGCTCGATTGCTCATGGATCAGACGGGCAGCGAGTTCTTTGCCCACACCCGCTTTGCCACGAATAAGCACGCGGGAATTTGTAGGGGCGACTTTTTCAATGGCTGCCCGCAAAGCCTGAGCTGGCGCGCTGCTGCCAATCCATTGCTCGTCGAGTCCGGCTTTCGATTTGAGCCGCTCATTCTCGCGCTTGAGCGCAGCCGCTTCGATTGCCCGACCAATGACATGCAATAATTCGGCGCTCTTGAACGGCTTTTCGATAAAATCATATGCGCCGCGCCGGATGGCTGCGATCGCCGTCTCGCTATTGCCATGACCGCTGATGAGGATAATTGGGAGTATCGGATCGACAGTTTTAAGATATTGCAACACTTCCAGCCCGTCCATGCTGCTGCCTTGAAGCCAGACATCAAGCACAACAAGCGATGGCGCGCGTTGGCGCACTTCTTCGATGGCCAGCTCGGCGGTGGCCGCTGTTCGCGTTTGATAACCCTCATCTTCGAGCACACCCGCCACAAGCTCGCGAATATCAGGTTCATCATCGACGATCAGAATATCACTTATCATCAGACCGATTCCTCCTCGGCGCGTCTGGCTGGCTCATGGGCTTTTCTGGCCGACGGTGCTTCCGGTTCGGGATCGACTTTGAGCGGCAATGTAATGATCACCCGCGCGCCCCGTGCACCATCCGGTCGGGCCTGAAGCGCTATCTGGCCACCATGATCGACAATTACTCTGCTGACAATTGCCAGCCCAAGGCCGGTGCCACGGTCGCGGGTGGTGACATAGGGTTCAAGCAATTTGTCGCGCGCCTCAAGCGGAAAGCCCGGGCCATTGTCTTCGACGATCACCTCAAGGCTTTCAGGTGAAGGCATGGCTATGAGCTTTATCTGTCCAATAACTTCCATATCTTCAGGCAGCGACTTTATCGCTTCGAGCGCATTCTTGGTAAGGTTGGCAAAGGCCTGACGCAGAAGCCGCTCATCACCCTGCAAGATAATGGGCATCTCCGGCGCTTCGACGACAACGCTGATGTCAGGCGCCCCGACACCTTGCGCAAAAGCCGCATGCTGCAACATGGCAGAGAAATCAAAGGCACGGATATTTGGCTCAGGCATACGCGCGAAATTGGAAAACTCATCGACCATGCGGCCAATATCGGCTGCCTGACGATTAATCGTCTCAAGGCTGCGGACAAAAACACCATCATCATCAATTTTATCTGCATATCTGCGCGATAGACGGTCTGCCGAAAGCTGGATCGGTGTCAATGGATTGCGGATCTCATGGGCGATGCGGCGTGCAACATCGCGCCAGGCCATATGCCGTTGGGCGGTAACGATTCGGGTCGCGTCATCAAAGGTGAACACGCACCCACCATCTGCATCAATCTGGGAGCGCAAACGGATATGACGGATATCGCCGCCAATACTGATCTCAAGCGACGCATCATCTGCAGCACCTTCACGCAGGACATGGTGCGCACGCGCGCGGAACTCGGGCATAATATCCCCGAGCGGACGCCCTTGCAGCTCGCCCTGCCCGATCAGCGCCTCAGCCGACGCATTGGCAAGCGTAATAGTCAAAGCTCTGTCTGTGCGGATCACCCCTGCGCTAACTTGCGACAAGAGCGTTTCCAGGAATTTCCGGCGGTTCTCCGAAGTTGAGCGCGCACTCAGCAAGGCCGCGCGCTGGGCACCCAATTGCGCGGTCATCTTATTGAACGAGGTGGCCAATTCATCAATTTCATCATCACTGCCAGGGGGCGGCACACGCGCGGTGAGATCCCCGTCGCGAACCTTCTGCGCCGCCGCTGCAAGCGAGCCGATAGGGCCAGCTATGCTACTGGCGGCTTCGAGCCCGAGCCGCGCAAATAGCAAAAGCGCCAGGGCAACAATCTGCACATAGGCAACAAAAAAGATCGATTGAAGCTGAGAGATAGCCGCTTGCGCGTCGCGATACTGGAGCAAGGCCGATTCAGCCTGGCGGTATTGCGAGAAAGTCGAAGGCGAGGTTTCCTTAAGGACGTAAAGGTAAAGCCCACCATAATGATCAAGCTTGACAAGCGCTGTGACCAAGCCGGTATTTTCATAGAGGGTCAACCCGATCACACGCGGCGAGGACGCATCGACGCCGACCATATTTGCCTCCTCCAGCGCCCGCTCATCAGGCGGCACAAAACCCGGAAACGTATCAAGTTTGGCCGTCGCCAACTGATCGCCCGCATCATTGATCAGATACGCCATGCGAAATGCCCGAAAACCGGCCTGCAAGCCTAGAAAATCTGCAAAGACGGCTGGCGTTTGCCGAAACGCGATCGCCGTCTCAGGATAGTCGATGTCCTGCGCCATGAGCCGTGTGTCTTCTTCAAACTCATTAACGAAACTATCATAATTCTCGCGCGTTAGCTTGGCCGTGTCCTCAACAAAAGCTTCGATATTATCGTCGATATAAGTGTCGATGCCTTTAGACAGCGCCATGCCTAGCACGATGGCAACAATGGTTGCTGGAACCACGGACGACAGGCTGAACAGAAGCAGAAAACGGTTAATGAGCCGTCCGCCCCCTTTGATCGAGGACTGGGCTTGCAAGGCGCGATAGCGATTAACCAGCCACACCGCCAAACCGACAATAAGCAGAAAATTGATGGTAATCAGGACTAGATAATAGCCCGCAAAGGGCTGGATCGGATTAAGCCCGGAAATCGTCAGGAGCGTCACCAGCGTCGAGATCAGAACTGCCGCAACAAAAACGACCTGAAACTGCCGTCGGCCCGGAAACCGTTTGAAAAGCTGTGTTTTGACGCTCACGCGACCTCTCTACACCAAAATTTGTCACACAAAAGCAACAGTGGTGCAGTAGAGCAACAGCCCCGCGACACGTCAATCACTCATCTGCAAAACCGAGCGATTTCATCTTCGCCCGCAACGTATTCCGGTTCACCCCCAAGAGGCTCGCCGCACGGACTTTATTGCCGGACGTAATCGACAGGGCCAAGCTGATAAGCGGACGTTCGAGACTCGCAATCACCTGATGATGGACCTGGCTTTGCTCATCAGCGGCCACAGACAGAAGCTTCGGCATGATATGGGCTTTCAGGATCGTCTCAAACTCGTCTTCGAGCGTCACAGAAGACGGCGCCAAACGGGTCAGATCCACACTCATCGCCATTTCCACATCGCTCGCAGTGATCAACTCGTCGGGGCTGAGCGCGCACAGCCGCAGAATGATGTTTTCAAGTTCACGAACATTGCCCGGCCAGTCATAAGCGGTGAGAAGATCCATGCTCGCACCGTCGAGCCGTTTACTCGGCAAGCCATTATCACGTGCGCGCACTAGGAAAGCCTGAGCCAATTCGGGTATGTCTTCCTTGCGCGCCCGGATCGGCGGCAAGCTCAAGCGAACGACATTAAGCCGGTAGAACAAGTCCCGCCGAAATGCACCATCCACGACGCTTTGATCGAGATCATGATTAGTCGAAACAATGAGCCGGGCATGGCCGGGGCGGCGCAGCAGGCGAACAAGACGAGCCTGCGCATCGGGCGGAAGCCCCGCCACCTCATCGATATAGACCGTTGAACGAACATCGGAACGGATCGCCGCAAAGGCATCGGTCATCTCATCGGCATTGACGCCATCCAGATCAAGGGCAACGAAGGGTGCCTCGGAATATTGGCCGAGATTATGGATCGCCCGGGCGGTCAGCTCCTTGCCACTGCCAGCCTCGCCCTCGATCAGCACCGTCAAATTGGTGTTCATAATCCGCGAAACCACGCGATAAACATCTTGCATCTGCTCGGAGCGTCCGATCAGAGGCAAGACCGCATTCTGCTCAGCTTTGCGGGTTTCGCGGTCAATACGCCGGGCGCCGCTGGGTTTCTTCAGAGCGCGCGCAACGAGGTCGGTCAGCACTTCAATGTCAAACGGCTTCGGCAGATAATCAAACGCGCCATGTTCGGCGGCCGAGGCTGCAGTGAGAATGGTGTTCTGTCCGCTCATCACAATCACCGGCAAGTCGGGGCGTTCGAGCCGGATACCGGGCAGAATGTCGAAAATAGGATCTTCATCAAGGTAGACATCAGTAACAACAACATCGCCCTCGCCATTGCGAACCCAGCGCTGCAAGGCATCCGCCGATGCGGTTGTCCGCACGCCATAGCCTGCCGAGCTTAAAGTCTGGCTAATGACAAGCCGGATGGCGGCATCATCCTCGGCAACAAGTATTGTCGGTTTGGCCATTAGTCGGACCTCGCAATGGGAATAAACAGGGTAAAGCAGGTCTGCCCGGGACGGCTTTCCAGTTCGATAGCGCCGTCATGGGCCCGAACAATCTGGTTGGCGATGGTCAGTCCAAGCCCGCTGCCGGGCGCTTTTGTGGTTTTGAACATGTCAAAAATACGGGCTTGCTGGTCTGCGGGAATGCCCGGGCCGGTGTCGGTAATCGAGACTTGCACGGAGCGGTCGGCAATCTTCTCTCCGGCGCGCGGCTGCTGGCGGCCAAGCGCAAACCGGGTAGCGACATTGATCTGCCCGCCGGTTCCGGTTTCACGCATAGCTTCGATACCGTTGCGGACAATGTTCTGGAAGGCTTCATGCAAATGATCGCTGTCGGCAAAAATATCCGGCAAGGAAGGGTCAAAGTTTCGCACGATGGTCACACCACTTCCGAAAGCCGCCTCTTCGGCTTGCAGCACCCGATTGAGGATCTGATGGACATTACAGGGCTGGCGATAGGGTGCCGAGAACAGTTCGAAAGCGGACAATTGGTCCACGAGGCGAGCGATACGGCCCGATTCGGAGACAATAAGCTCAAGCAGTTCCGATTGTTCAGGCGTTGCTGCCCGCAGGAGAAGCTGCGCGGCACCGGATATGCCTGCAAGGGGATTCTTGACCTCATGGCCAAGGATTTTTCCAAATGCAGCCAAACCACCGGCCTCGGCATCTTTAATGTCTGGCAGCTTGCCAGCTGAAAGCGCGAGCAGGAAACCGCCCTGCGCCGTGACATCGACACAGATATGCACAATATCATGATCAAGCGCAGGCCCCTTGAGGCGTAACCCATCAGAGACAAGTTTGCTCGACGTATCCTCGGCCCTATCCAATAGATCAAACAATGGATTGTCATGATAAACCAGCTGCGAGAGCCGTCGCCCGCGCGCGCTGTTTCGAGACAGGCCGAGCACTTTTTCTGCATCAAGGTTCATCGCCTCTATTGCACGCTTGCGCGACAGCATAATCAGCGCCATTGGAGCAAGATCAGGGTCAATCGCGGGTAAAGTGCTCAGCTCGGTTGCCATGGTCAGGCCACCTTGTCTTGTGCTGACGGGGCGAACACATTGTGAAGGGCGGACCTCAATTCCTCCAGCCTGCTGATCTGGCAAAGCTCCGACTGCGCCCGCCGACGGGAGACCGCAGATAGATCAAGCGGCGCATGCGCAATCGCGGCGGAAATATGTTTGCGGCAAATCCGGACACCAAGCGCGGGGCCATAAAGAGAGGCGGCATCATCCAACTGAGCGAGCAGGCTTTCAAGTCGGGCGGAGGCGTCGGGGATCGTGTAAGTCCGGCCAGCCAGTTCAGCCCCGATTTGTGCAGGTAGCCAGGGCCGTCCAAGAGCGGCACGGCCAATCATGACGCCATTGGCGCCTGAGGCTTCGAGCGCGGCTTCCGCATCAGTAGCCGTTTCGATGTCACCGTTCGCGATCACACGGATGCCTACCGCGTTTACAGTGTCGGCAATACGCGACCAGTCGGCCCTGCCCTTGTAAAACTGGCACCGTGTGCGGCCGTGAACGGTCAGCATTTGAACGCCGGCCTTTTCAGCGCGTTGAGCAAGCTCTGGCGCATTCAGACTGCTCTCGTCCCAGCCAAGCCGCATTTTGAGGGACACGGCCACATCGCCCGCACCTTCAAGCGTTGCCGAGATAATCTCGTCTGCCAGCACCGGTTCGCGCATCAGAGCCGAGCCGGACAGTCCGCCCGTTACTTTGCGCGCCGGGCAGCCCATATTGATGTCAATCATATCAACGCCGGCCCTCGCCATAAGGCGGGCAGCGCCGCGCATATGCTCTGGATTACGCCCGGCAAGTTGCACAATCCACGGGCTGTCCACATCTGGACGACAAGCACGACGCACAACATCAGGGCGTTCGGCCAGCAATTGTTCGCTGGCTGTCATCTCCGAAACAACGGCGTCGGCCCCGAATATAAGCGCCTGACGGCGAAACGGGGCATCTGTCGCGCCTGACATTGGTGCAAGCCAGACCGGCATTGCCTGAAATTCAAGCAGACTTGACATTACATTTCCGGCCTTACGCTTACGACGCATAGTTTATGTGCAGAATTGACCGTGCTGTCAAAGCGAAATCTTTCTGGCGAAGTTGCGGCGGAAGA
>CALLUH010000189.1 GCA_938011445.1 uncultured Hyphomonadaceae bacterium | reverse complement strand
GCTTGTATGAAAAATCGTCTGACATGGACGCAACATGCCGGAACATGCCAAGAGAGGCAAGAATTGATGACCAGAGAACTGCGCATTAGAGACATTTTAACGCGCGCTTTCGCGCCCGAAACGCTTGAAGTCGTAGACGACAGCGCCCGCCACGCCGGACATGCAGGCGCCGCCCCCGAAGGCGAAACACATTTCAATATCCGAATCACTGCCGCCACCTTTACCGGCCTCTCCCGTCTCGCCCAACAACGCGCGATCAACAAAGCCCTCGCCCAAGAGTTCGAAACGGGCCTCCACGCCCTCTCGATCAAGGCGGAGGGGGTCGAGGGCTAAGGGCTGCTTTCGGCGCCGTTGCGGTCGTTGGCGTGCGACTTAGAATCGGTCCACTTTAAGTTTGCTCCAAAGCTCACGGTTCTTTCCCGCGCCAAATCATATCAATCTCTATGGAGGAAAAATGTCCGCTGCTTATGAGTATGGAATCGTGGACAGCACGGGCAACTCGTGCGCCAACGGCTCCTCCGAATATTAAGAGCCAAATTTCCCATTTAGGCCCTTCTCCATCTAGCGGTATTCCATTCGTCACTCGGAATAAAAATAACGGTCCGAGCAAGAATAAAAACAGTGAGACAAATGCAATCAACCCTGCAAAAACTCTAATCACCAGATGACGAGGCTTTTGCGTCATCAACTGGACTTTCACCAAGTGCCACAACGCAACTGCACCCGGAATTGCAAGAAGTAGGAATAAGGTGACGTTGTATGGGTAAGCTTTCTGGTCAACGTCGTAGGACGTAGCGACAAGGTAGAAAGGTATTCCGATTATCGTCAGAAGCGCTATGCACGATTCAAATAGGCTCAGAAGTGTTGATCTTTTTATGCGTTCTGGTCGGACAGTTTTATACAATAGGAAGGAAATTGCTGTCGTCGTAAGCAGAACCGCAAGTAAAGAATGTCCAAAACCGAATACCATATCGCTGAAGGTACCAGAGGTTAGAATTTAGTCTATACGATCGGCATCATGTTTTGAGTACATAATGCGATGCTGTGATTGCCGGAGGCCAAGAATCCGTTCCGTTACCCACACCCGTAAAATAGAAGCCACCAAAATTTACATCACACCGGATCTTTAGATTGTTCACGCCTCTTTGAGTTCATGTCTTCCCATCGACCAAAAGCGGACCTGAGTTTCCGCAGACCCCTGCGCAGGCAGGGGTCCATGGACGTAAGCTTGCGCCACTTGATTTGCGCCCAAGGTCTCTGGATACCTGCCTACGCAGGTATCGTCGGTGCATTAAGAACTTACCGAAACCGCCGCATTCCCCGTACACGCTGAGGATGCAGACAGTGGAGGCTCCCCCTGACCAAAAGCAGACCCAAACACCGCGTATGCCCTGCGCAGGAGACACGGAATAATCGTGAGCCGATCACATAAGAACAGCCCTTAGCCCGCTCACCCCGCCCCCTTCTCCATCAAAAATCTCGGCAACCAGATGCTCTGCCCCTCAGCATCTGTCCCCATCTCCACCGTCTCTGGCCGCAGCGTCTCAAAGCCCATCGCCGTGAAAGCCGGATGCGCGTGCAGGCTCGCATGCGTGTAAAGCCGCAAAATGCCGTCCACTTGCGCACGCGCCTCTAGCGCCTCGTAAAGCCCGCGGAACACACCCCTGCCCTGCCATGCGGGCAAAACATAAGCGCAATCGAGATAACCGTTCATCTCAAGCGTCATGAAGCCAATAGGCACGCCCTCGGCCTCGGCCACCCAAACGCTCTGCCGTGTCATCCGCAGCGCCCAGTCGGGCAACGTCTTCACCTGAGGCGACCATGCCGCCCGCTGCGCCTCGGTATAGGCAACAGCTCCCTCGCGCACAGCAAGATGGAAGACCTCGGCGAGCGCAGCCCAGTCAGCCGCCACACCATTGCGGATATGGAATTTTGTCATTATGCCCGACCCTAATTCTTGCCCTTCCTTGCCCGAAAGAGACACGCCATGACAAGCCCGACCGTCCGCCCACACCGCTCATTGCTCTATATGCCGGGCGATAAGGCCAAAGTGCTTGAAAAGGCCAAGACCCTCCCCGCCGACACGCTTATGTTCGACCTTGAAGACGCGGTTGCGCCCGATAATAAGCCCGCAGCCCGCGTCGCCATTGCAGATGCTATAAGGGCAGGCGGATATGGCCAGCGCGAAATTATTGTCCGCATCAATGGTCTCGACACGGAATGGGGGCAGGCCGATCTGGAAGTGGCTGTCAAAGCCGGGCCGAGCGGCATACTCGTGCCGAAAGTCGAAACCGCCACAGACATTCACGCGCTCGACGCGGCGCTGACCAAAGCCGGCGCGCCCGACACGCTCGGCCTCTGGGTCATGATTGAAATGCCCAAGGCTGTGTTGAACCTTCAAGAGATTGCGCAGGCGTCCGAAACCACCCGCCTCGTCGCCTTCGTCATGGGCACCAATGATCTTGCAAAGGAGCATCGCGCGCGCTGGACGCCCGACCGCCTCGCCTTTCAGACTGCGCTTAGCCTCACTGTCGCTGCCGCCCGTGCCTATGGCCTGCTCGCGATTGATGGCGTTTACAATGACATCCAGAATCTCGACGGGCTACGCGCAGAATGCGAACAGGGCCGCACGCTTGGCTTTGATGGCAAGACGCTGATCCACCCCGCCCAGCTGGAGATCGCCAACAGTGTCTTCTCCCCCGCCCCCGAAGCGGTCACCCAGGCCGAAGCCGTGATCGCTGCGTTCGCCCTGCCAGAGAACCAAGGCAAAGGTGTCATCAAGGTCAATGGCAAAATGACCGAACTGCTACACTTGGAGGAAGCCCACCAAACCGTCGCCATAGCCGAAGCCATCGCAGCGATCGAGCGCTAG
>CALLUH010000188.1 GCA_938011445.1 uncultured Hyphomonadaceae bacterium | reverse complement strand
ACTCATCGCTTGACCGAAAGACACCCGATCTGGCCTACTTCAATGCGTCGCAATCAATCCCGATTGCGGCATAACAAAAAGGGCGGAGATCCACTTATCCAGAAACCGGAATCTGTTCAAACAAACCGAGCCACCTCTTTTTGTGCAGCAAATCAAGTCGCAAAACTGGCTATTTGTCGAGATAGCTCATAAATTTGTTATAATTCAATGGGTGGAAAATTCTTAAAATTGGGATTTGGCGGAGAGGAAGGGATTCGAACCCTCGAAGGGCGTGAACCCTTACGCCCTTAGCAGGGGCGCGCCTTCAGCCACTCGGCCACCTCTCCAGCGCATTGTTCTAGCGGTTTAGCGATATGAGCGCTTTTGCGCAATGGGCTTATCGGCTTTCTTTCAGGGCACGCGCTATTTGCGTATCCATTTGAAGGATTTATCTTTCCACCAAGGCCAGAAGTTCGGCAAACCCGAAGACACTTTTTCGGGGTATTCAGGCTTACGCTTTTCAAGAAAACTCATCACGCCTTCGCGGGCATCATCGGTTTGGCCACGGTCAAAAATTACCGCTGAATCAACAATATGCGCGTCCATAGGGTGATCCGCGCCGAGCATGCGCCACATCATCTGGCGGGTCAGCGTGACGGAAACCGGCGCGGTATTGTCTATAATCTCGCGGGCCATTTCGCGCGCTCTTTCCAAAAGCTCTGCCTGAGGATAGATAGCCCTGACCAGCCCCCCTTCAAGCGCCTCTTCAGCCCCGAAAACCTTGCCCGAATAGCACCATTCGAGCGCACGGCTGATACCCACAAGGCGGGGGAGAAAATAGGACGAACAGGCTTCCGGAACGATCCCGCGCCGCGCGAACACAAATCCGAAGCGCGCATTGTCCGATGCAATGCGAATATCCATCGGCAATTGCATCGTCACTCCCACACCGACAGCGGCTCCATTAATGGCTCCAATAACCGGCTTGAGACTCTCATAAATCCGCAAAGTCAGCCGCCCGCCACCATCGCGCTGGATATCCTCATCGGTTGTCCGGCCAATTTCGCCGCTTTCGGCGCGGGCTTCATAATCGAATGTCTTTGCACCCTCCGAAAGATCAGCGCCGGCACAGAAGGCCCGCTCGCCACTGCCAGTAACAATCACTGCGCGCACCGCATCGTCTGCATCCGTATGGTCGAAGGCGGTAATCATCTCAGCCATCATCTTGCCGGTAAATGCGTTCATCTTGTCAGGCCGGTTCAAGGTCAGCGTGGCAATGCCATTTTCGATGTCGAGTTTGATCGTGTCAAATTGGGGGGTGTTCATGGATGTCGTCCTTGCAGGGTTCGGAAAGCTTGCCTTATTGGTTCCCCAACCAGCGCGCCGAGGTCAAGTCCTTTCCCGGCGGCAGGTCTTGGCGCACGGGCCTTTATTATCATAGACTTGGTTATGGCTGAATTTCCGGACCCGACCCTGCTGGCCATTCCGGCTTTCATATTTTTTGTGGCGCTGGAATGGTGGGCGGTGGCGAAGAAACGCGCTCGCGGGAGATATGACACCAAGGATGCCTGGACCTCGATGATAATGGGGCTCGGCAGCGCGGTGTCGGGTGTCTTGTTCGGCTTTATTGCAGGCGCGATGGCGCTGTTTGCCTGGCAGTTCCGGCTGTTTGAGATCGAATTTTCATTGATCAGCCTCGGCGTGCTGATGGTGCTGAATGATTTCCTTTATTATTGGAAGCACCGGTTGATGCATCGGGTGCGCTGGTTCTGGGCCAATCATGTGGTTCATCATTCGTCCAACCAATATAATTTGACAACAGCGCTGCGCCAACCCTGGACAGGGCCGATCTCGGGGCTTGTGCTGATCGGGACGCCGCAAATGTTGCTTGGGTTTCATCCGGCCATGGCGGCCTTTGCGGGCGGGCTGAACTTGCTCTACCAGTTCTGGATACATACCGAGGCGATTGACCGGCTGCCCCGCCCGATCGAATATGTGTTCAATACGCCCTCCCATCACCGCGTCCATCATGGCCGGAATGCACGATATCTTGATGCCAATTATGGCGGGATTCTAATTATCTGGGACCGGATGTTTGGCAGTTTTGTGCCCGAGCTTGAACGGGAGAAGCCCGACTATGGGCTTGTCTCGCAGCTTGAGACGCACAATCCGCTGATCGTGGCCACGCATGAATATGGCGCTTTGCTCAAGGATTTGTGGCGTGACGGTTTGCGGGTCTGGCGATGGCCCGCGCGTTTCTTCGGGCCACCCGGTTGGAGCCCGGACGGCGAACATCAAACGTCCAAAGCGTTCAAGCGCAACTTTTTGGCCGCCCACCCCGAGGAGCGCGGTACGGAGGGCCTTTAGTCTGCGCCCTGAAACCCGACCACATCTTCTGCCTTTTTCTTGCCGTGACGCCAATCGTCGGGCAGCGCAAGCAGAAGCGAGGATGCGACGAAGATCGACGAATAGGTTCCGACGATAACGCCCCAGATCAGCGCGAATGACATGCCGCGCAGGACAGGGCCACCAAGGATGAAGATGGCGAGCAGGGCCAGAAGCGTTGTCACAGAGGTAAGCAAGGTGCGCGACAGCGTGCCGTTGAGGGCAAAGTCTACAAGCTCGCGATTCGGCATTTGTTTGTAGCGGCGTGACTCCTCGCGCACACGGTCGAAGACGACGACGGTATCGTTCATGGAATAACCGATAATAGTCAACAAAGCGGCGATGGTGGTCAGGTTGAACTCAAGCTGAAGGCCGGAGAATACGCCAATGGTCAGGATAACGTCGTGGGTAAGCGCGGCGACAGCGCCAAGTGAAAACTGCCATGCAAAGCGGGCGGCGATATAGAGCAGCATCAAAGTCAGCGCAACGATGAGCGCGGTAATGCCGGTCCGGAATAACTCGCCGGAAACTTTCGGGCCGATGCTGGCGCTGCTCTTAATCTCAAGGCCGGGGCTGGTTGCGGTGGCCGGATAGGCTTCGAGCAGCGTGGCTTTGACAAGTTCGGTGGCGGCTTGCTGGGCCGCTTCAATTTCGTCGGGCGGGGCGTCCTGTGTGGCGATCCGGACAACAAGAATGGTCGTGTCCTCAACCCCTGTCCCACGCGCTTCATTTATCAGCACTTCACCAAGGTTCAGCCCGCTAAGCTTGGCGCGGACATCTTCGATCTGGACATTGTCAGGTTTCGTGGTCTCGATCACCGAGCCGCCACGAAAGTCGATACCGAGATTAAGGCCCTGGGTCATAATCAGGAAAATTGACAGGACAATGCCGATGCATGACATCGCAAAGCTGGGGAACCGAAGCTTCATAAATCCGAAATTGGATGTGTCAGGAACGTATTTCATGAACATGATAGGGCTCCTAAAGCTTCAGTTTTTTGGGCTTGGCCCAGTGTAGCCAAATGGATGTAAACCAGCGGGTGACAACGAAGGCGGTAAACACGGACGTGACAATGCCGATAGCAAGTGTAACGGCAAAGCCACTGACCGGGCCAGAGCCGAGCACATAGAGAATGGCCGCGGCGATAAAGGTTGTGATGTTGGCGTCAAGGATGGTGCCGAGAGCTTTTTCATAGCCCGCCTGCACGGCCGTCATCGCGCCGCGACCTGCGCGGGTTTCCTCGCGCACGCGCTCGAACACGAGCACATTGGCGTCTACCGCCATACCGATGGTCAGGATGATGCCCGCAATGCCCGGCAAAGTCAGCGTGGCGCCAATTCCAGACAGGGCGCCAAGAATAAGGATAATGTTGATCATCAACGAGCCAACCGCAAAGATTCCGAGGCGGCTATAGGCGAGGATCATAAACACGGCGACAAGGATAAGCCCGATAATGGATGCAGCCGTACCAGCGCGGATCGAGTCTTCGCCAAGGCTCGCCGTAACGGTGCGCTCTTGTATGACTTCGAGCTTGGCCGGCAATTCGCCTGCTTCGATGATCGCGGCCAGTTCGCGTGCGCGTTCTTCGGTAAAGCCGCCGCCGGAGATTTGCACGCTGCCGCCATAGATCGGCTCACGGATAACCGGCGCAGACATGACAAGATCGTCGAGCACGATGGCAAATTGCCGGTCGATATATTTGACCGTGGCATCGCCAAAGCGTTTCGCGCCCGAGCCGCTGAGGCGGAAGTCCACGGTGCGCGAATTATCCTGTGCATCAAAGCCCGGATTAGCAGTGGCAATGTCCGAACCGGTGACGATAGGCGAGACATTGATCAGATAGGGAAAGCCTTGGCTGTCTTCGACGAGCTTATATCCGGGCCGGACGAGCCCATTAAGCGCGGCGGTGAGGCCCGTCTCCGAGCTGTCAACAATGTTGAAGGTCATGCGTCCGGCTTCCTCTAGCGGACGGGTCAGCGTCTTCGGATCATCCACACCGGGGGCTTCAAGGACGATCCGGTTTTCACCTTGCGGCTGGATGGAAATTTCCTTGACGCCATCGGGGTCGATCCTGCGGCGAATAATCTCGATGATTTTACCTTGGGAATCGGACACAAGCGCATCGCGGGATGCGGTGGTCATATCCATTGTGATCAGTCCGCCGCCACGGTCCTCAATATCAAATGTTTTCGCGCCGGAGATAGTGCCCTCGACGGGAGGGTTAGCATCATCGAGCCGCCGCATCGCCTCCCGGAGCTCAGCAGGAGTCTTCAACCTTATCTCAAGTTGGCCCGTGTCTTCATTAGGCTCCCGCGTGCTGAAGATTGCAGGGCGACCGCCTCTTGCGGCCAGCGCCTCGGTCACGTCACGGCGGGCAATCTCCATCCGGTTGGCGACGACTTCATCTTCGGCAAACTCGATGAGAAGATAGACCCCGCCTTGAAGGTCGAGGCCGAGATTGACTTTGTTTTCAGGCAGAAAGCCTGGCCACCAAGCGCCCTCAGCGGCCTCCTGCTGAGCCCGGAATTTGGCCAGATCATCGGCAGATTGCGAGATCGGCGTATCCGGCTTTACGCCCAGAAACCCGTTGCTTACGGCGTTCGGGAACGCAAGCAATGCGCCCCAAACCAAAACGAGCACAATGCCCAATACTTTCCACTTCGAGAAATGCAGCATGTGATTCTGTTCCGTCTAGCTAGCTGGGCTTGGCATCATTGGCGGGCACGAGATTGCCCTTGCCGCGCACATCGGCCACCATGCCTTTAACAAGGCGCACCCGAACGCCATCACTCAGCTCGACCGTCAACTCCTGCTCGGCGACCTTGGTGACTTTGCCGATTAGGCCACCCGTTGTCACGATCGTATCATTACGCCGGATCGCCTCGATCATGGCACGGTGTTGCTTGGCGCGCTGCTGTTGGGGCCGGATCAGGAGAAAGTAAAAGATCAGGATAAGCGGCAAGAACAGGAGCAATTGCTGCATGATCGCGCCTGTGGCCGAGGGCGCTGTCCCTTGCGCGCTCGCCTCGCCTGCCAGCACGGCAAAAAATGCCGACACGGCTGTCAGTCTCTGCAACATATCTAACCCCTTCTTGTCCTTCGAGCCATTCGCCTTAACGATGACATTCTATACTTTCACATAAGCCCCTTAGAGCGCTTTTGAAACCCCAAGACTGAGGCCAATCTGCATCCCCGCCCCCTGCGCCATCAGCCGATCACCGTTCGGGCCAGTTGAAACAAGTTCCCAATCATCGTCCTGTCCAATTGGTCCGAGGCAAAACCCACCCGGCGCAAGCTGTCCCAGAAGCGTCTGCGGCACTTGGCCAATCCCGCCCATCAGCACGATCCGGTCGAACGGTCCTTCCTCGGGCCACCCTTCAAGCCCGTCTCCCTGTTTCACATTGGCTCTCGAAACCCCCTGTTTCTCCAAGTTTTCTTTTGCCAATTGCACCAATCGGCCATAACGCTCGACCCCAAACACTTCAGCGCCAAGAGCCGCTATCAAAGCCATGACATAACCTGAACCAGCCCCCACCATCAAAACCCTCGGGACTGTTTTCTCATGCAGCTTGAGGGCCTGCAAAAGCGGGGCTATTTCCGACGGGCGCATGATGAACTGCCCACACTCGATCGGCAGGATGCAATCTTCATATGCCAGATCGGCAAGCTCGGGCGCGACATATCCTGAGCGCGGAACCTGTTCAATCGCGCCCAAAACAGCCGAATCGGTAATGCCACCCCGACGCAGCATAAGAATCAATCTGGCCCCTTGCAGGGGATCGAAAATCAGCTCGGCCATTTCTCCTCCAGCATGCGCAGACACGGCCCATGGGTTAAATCGACATGCAGCGGTGTCACGGAGACATAATTATTGTAGATCGCGTGCAAATCCGTTCCCTCGGGCGGTCGGGACATTTTACCATTATAGGCTATCCAGACATAATCCTTACCACGTAAATCGCTTCGCGTGTGGGTGTCGATGGTCAGCTGGTCGCGCTGGCCCTGACGGGTCATCTGGACACCGGCAACCTCTTCGGGCGTGCAGTCGGGGAAATTGACATTGGGCGTCACAGGCGTTGGCCAGCCAATCTCCAGCAAGCGCCGAACCGTCTGAATGCCGCAATGTTTCGCTGTCTCCCAATCAAGCGAGCCAGCGGCGCGGAAGTTTTTTGACTGGCTCAGCGCAATGGACGGGATGCCATTGGCTGTCCCCATCAGGGCAGCGGCGACGGTGCCGGACATGGAGGTGTCGCCTGCCAGATTCTGCCCATTGTTTACGCCCGACAAGATAAGGTCAGGCGGACTGTCCACCATCAGCTTGCGCAAGGCGATAAGAACGCAATCTGTCGGCGTGCCGGAGACGCCCCATTGGTTTCCGCCGGCGTCGCGCACCCGCACAGGATCTGTCAGTGTGACTGCGCGCGATTTGCCCGACTGCTCAAACTCGGGCGCCACAATCCAGATGTCCGTTGAAAACTCGGCGGCAATGGCCTGCAAAACACCCAGCCCTGTGGCGTGGATACCGTCATCATTGGTCAGTAATATACGCATTCAGTCCTGTCCTGTATTTTGCGGCAAACACTGCCCTGATTGCGGCCAGACAAGCAAGCCATGATACAGGAATGTGCATATTGCGTGGGATTTTTTGCCAAGCTATTTGGCCGAACCGATGGTTTCCTGCCCGCCCATATAGCCGCGTAAGGCTTCGGGCACAGTGATCGAGCCATCCTCGGTCTGGTAATTCTCCAACACGGCAACAAGCGTGCGGCCCACAGCGAGGCCGGAGCCATTGAGCGTGTGGACAAATTCGGGCTTGGGCTTTGGCGTTTCTTCAGTGGGCGCAGGACGGAAGCGGGCGAGCATGCGGCGGGCTTGGAAGTCCCCGCAATAGGAGCATGAGCTGATCTCGCGATAGGTGTCTTGGGAGGGGAGCCA
>CALLUH010000187.1 GCA_938011445.1 uncultured Hyphomonadaceae bacterium | reverse complement strand
GGACATGTTCCGCCATCAGGTCGAGAAGGAAAACGGCAAGGCGGTGTTTATGGAATATGCCTGGGATATGAGCTGGTGTGATCCATGTGCGGCGGAGCCTTTAACGCGGACGGAACTGCGCGAACTTGGGGTGCATTGGCTGGGCGAGAATGGTGGGCCGCGGCCGAATGAGAGCTTTCCGCAGCCCCGTAGGCCGGTTCGTCCGCAGGCGGTGGATGTGTTCGTGACGCGGCTGCATTTGCGCTATGATGCCTCGACGTTTCCGGAGGATTTGAAGTTTCAGACGACGGGCGACCGGCAGAATTATCAGGGGCGTTATGTCTTGAGGCATGCGTGGCGGGGCGACTATGAGCAGTGTGAGGCGGCGGGCGAATATGCCAATACGCTGGTTGACCGCTGGGACACCGAGGCGACGACGCTGGCGAGCCTGACGGGGCGCGATATTGATGATATTCGTGCGCGTATGCGCGAGGAAGGGATGTCGGCATCCGGGCTTGGGCTTGATGGTGTTGAGCCGAAACCGAGGCGGAAATGGTGGCAGAATTTGTGGGGCGGTCGGGATGAGTGAGGCTTAACCCGCAACCACATCGACCAGCGCGTCGATTTCGGCCTCGGTTGTGCTCCATGCGCAGACGAAGCGGTAGCAGTCGCCCGGCCATGAATAGAATTTTGCACCGGCTTTTTGGAGCTTTTCTGCGAGGGCATCGGGCAGGGCTATGAAGACTTCGTTGCCGTCTACGGGGTAGCGTAGGGAAACGTCTGGCTGGGCGCTTAGGGCATTTGCGAGGCGGGTGGCTTGGGCGTTGGCGGTTTTGGCGAGGGTGAGCCAGAGCTCGCCTGTCAGCATGGCTTCGGCTTGGGCGGCGAGATAGCGCATTTTGGGCGGCATGTGGCCGGAGCGTTTTGCGCGGGCTTGAAGCTCGGCGAATTTGGCGCGGGATTTGCCGAAAAGGAGAATGATCTCGCAGCCGATTGCGCCGGTTTTGGTGAGCCCGAAAGTGAGGATGTCGACGCCCGCTTGCCAGCTCATCTGCGCTGGGCTCGCGCCGGTCGAGGCCAAGGCATTGCCGAAGCGTGCGCCGTCGAGATGGACGGTAAGGCCCGATTCATGGGCTAAGGCGGCATAGTGTTTGATTTGCTCTGTGGGGTAGGCTGTTCCGCATTCGGTGAGATTGGTGAGCGAGAGGGCGTGGGCTGGTGTTTCGTGGACGAAATCGCGCTGGATGCTGGCGAGGGCTTTGCGCAGGGCTTGCTCGTCTATGCGGGCGGCGTCGCCTTTGAGAAGCGCGAGTTTGCCGCCGCCGGTGAAAAATTCAGGTGCGCCGCGTTCGTCGCGTTCGATGTGGGCTTCGGCGTGGCAGAGGATGGCGCCGGTGGGCGGGCAGAGGAGGGCGAGGGCCAGCGCGTTCGAGGCGGTGCCCGAGGCGCACATCCACATGTCGAAATCATCGGTTTCGAAGGTTTGGGCGAGAAGCTTGCGGACGCGGGCGGTGACGCTATCGTTTCCATAGGAACCCTCCATGCCTGAATTGACGCGGGCGAGGGCGTCGATGACGGCTGGATGCGCGGGGGCGGATGTGTCCGAGGAGAAGTCCATGATTATGTCGCCTGCCGTTTGGCCAGCAGGAGGCCAGTTGTCACCACGATAGAAAACAGCTCAATTACGCCATAAGAGAGCTGGATGCCCAAATCGCCACCATCGACCAATGCGCCGACGGCACGCGCGGCGAGAATGGTTGAGACGACAATCAGCAAGGCGACAAGGCCATTCCTCCTCCGGCTTTCCATGCGGGCGCAGTATAGGATAAACAGACCAAACCCTATAAGGAAGCCACCATAGATTGACCGGATAGCTGTTGCACCTTCTGGAGCGGTAATTGTTAGCCCCAGATTTGTAACCATGCTTGCCGGACCGAGAAGCCCCCAAAGTCCGAATGCAATGAAGACTAACGCGGTTCCCACAAGGTTTGCGATGATCAGCACTCAAGCCTCTATGTCGGGTGTTTGCCACAAAAGGTGCTGGCCGCCGTCTGCCGCGATCATCTGGCCGGTGACGCTGGTGGCGGCGATGAGATAGCGAAGGGCGGCGACGATTTCGTCGGGGTTTGAGCCCTGTCGGGTTAAAGTGGCTTCGGCTTCGGCGGCGAAGTCTTGTTCGGATTGATGGACCGAGCGCAGGGTAGGGCCGGGGCCGATGGCGTTGACGCGGATGTTCGGGGCAAGGGCTTGGGCGAGGGTGCGCGTGGCGGTCCAGAGGGCGGATTTCGACAGGGTGTAGGTGAAAAATTGCGGGTTGAGCTTTAGGACGCGCTGGTCGATCAAATTGACGATTAGGGCTTTGGTGTCTGGTGGAAGGGCGTTGGCGAAGTGTTGGGCGAGATGGATGGGCGCGCGTAGGTTGACATCCATGTGGAAGTCCCAGTCTTTGCGCGAATGGCTCCGGGCGGTGTCGTCTTCGAAGGTGGAGACGGAATTGACGAGGAGGGTGAGCGGTGTGTCGAGAGCGGCTTGGGCTTTGGAGATGAGGCTGGCGGTCTCGGCTTCGTCGGCGAGATTGGCTTGGACGAGGGAGGCAGTTCCGCCTGCGTCTATGATGGTTTTGGCGGTGTCTTCGGCACCTGTTCGGGAGCTGCGATAATGGATGGCGACGTGCCAGCCATCCTGGCCGAGGGCTATGGCCATGGCCTTGCCGAGGCGGGCACCGGAGCCGGTGACGAGCGCGGCGCGGGGCTTAGCCATTGATCAGCGCCAGAATGTTCCAGCCATTGACGAGGCCGTAAATATAGGTGGCGTAGATCAAGAGCAGCAGGATGCCTGCGAGGCGGCCGATGCGCATTTTCGCGAAGATGAAGAGGCCGATAATGAGGGCGGCTATGGCCATGACCCAGTGGTCATAATTGGCGAAGGATTGGGCTGCTTCGATGGGGCCGAAAAAGGCGATGAGGCCGCCCGCGCCGAGAACGTTGAAGAGGTTCGAGCCGAGGACATTGCCGACGAGGACATCGGTTTTCTTGCGCAGAGCGGCAGCGATGCCTGCGCCGATTTCGGGCAGGGAGGTGCCGACGGCCAGCAAGGTCAGCCCGATCAATTCTTCGCGGACGTCGTAGAAGCGGGCAATGCCAACCCCGCCATCGACGATGAGCCTTGCGCCAATGGGCAGGCCGATCATGCCGATCAGGATATAGGCGGAGGCGCGGCCCGTGCTGATCTTGGAGGGGTCAACGTCGATGCCCGTGTCAATGCCCGCCGCCTTGGCCATGCGGGCGGAGATAAGCGTGTAGACGGC
>CALLUH010000186.1 GCA_938011445.1 uncultured Hyphomonadaceae bacterium | reverse complement strand
TAGCGTGTGGTTAGGTGATCGGCGGGCGGGATGCGCCAATCGTCCGCGCTTTTTACCAGCCATTCAAAACTCCCATGGTCGATAAAATGGGTGAGCGCTTCATCGGCATAAGACTTTACATCGGTGGCAAAGCGCAAGTGGCCATGGGGCTTCAGAATGCGCGCGATCTCATCGAGAAAGTCCGGCTGGATCAGGCGCCGTTTCTGCTGGCGCTTCTTTGGCCACGGATCGGGGAAGAGAATGAAGATCCGGTCAACAGAGCCCGTCTTCAGCCCTGTGATGACAGGCCGCGCGTCATCCATATGTAGCCGGACATTTTCAAGCCCGGCATCTTCAATCTGCCCAAGCGCCTTGGCCATGCCCTCGATAAACGGCTCGCAGCCAATAAAGCCGACATCCGGCTGCTTTGCCGCTTGTCCTGTCAGATGCTCGCCGCCGCCAAATCCGATCTCCAGCCAGACCTGTTCGGGCGGAGCAGCAAATAATGTGACTGGATCAAGCGAGCCTTCCTTCGCCGCGGGGACGGCGAGGGCAGGCAATAAAGTATCAATCAGATTTTGCTGTCGCGCCGACAGAGCCCGTCCACCAATTCGCCCGAATGTGCGCATTGGCCTTGGAGCCTCGGTGCGGCCCTCAGAAAGACGTTTAGGCAAAGCTCGCCTTCAGCGCCTCGACCAGATCCGTTTTCTCCCAGCTAAACCCGCCATCGGCTTCCGGTGTGCGCCCGAAATGACCATAGGCCGCCGTGCGCGCATAGATCGGTTTGTTCAGATCGAGATGGGTACGGATCCCGCGCGGCGTCAGATCCATGATTTCCGCCAGAACCGTTTCGAGCTTGGCCTCATCAACATGGCCGGTATCATGAAGGTTCACATTGATCGAGAGCGGCTTGGCCACACCGATCGCATAGGAAAGCTGCAAGGTGCAGCGCGCTGCGAGGCCGGCCGCAATAACGTTTTTCGCCAGATACCGGCTTGCATAGGCTGCCGAGCGGTCAACCTTGGTCGGGTCTTTGCCGGAAAATGCGCCCCCGCCATGAGGCGCTGCGCCGCCATAAGTATCGACAATGATCTTGCGCCCCGTCAGCCCCGCATCACCATCCGGCCCGCCAATCACAAATGTCCCCGTCGGATTAACATAGAACTCGTCTTCGGGCGGGAACCAGCCTTCGGGCAGAACCTCGGCCACGACGGGGCGAACAAGCTCGCGAACATCGTCCGCGCTTAGCCCGTCCTTGTGCTGGGTCGAAACCACAACAGATGTCGCGCCCACCGGCTTACCGTCTTCATAGCGCAGGCTGATCTGGCTTTTCGCGTCAGGTTCGAATTCAGGCCGTGCGCCGGAATGGCGAAGCTCGGCCATACGTTGCAGAATCTTGTGCGAATAAACGAGCGTCGCGGGCATTAATTCTTCGGTTTCCGCCGATGCGTAACCAAACATGATGCCCTGATCGCCTGCGCCTTCTTCCTTATTTCCCGAGCCATCAACCCCTTGGGCAATATGGGCCGACTGGCCATGTAGGAAATTTGAAAAGTCGAGCGTTTCCCAGTGAAACCCGTCCTGCTCATAGCCAATGGATCTGACTGCGCCGCGCACAGCCGCCTCAACCTTGTCGCGTGCTGCGCTATCGGTTTCGACATTAAACCCGTCCGGACAACGCACCTCACCCAGCAGCGAAACCCGATTGGTCGTCGCCGCCGTCTCGCAGGCCACCCGAACCGCACTTGTGTCAAACCCGCGATCAATGGCTTCCTGGTAGATCAGATCGACAATCGTGTCCGACACCCGGTCACAAACCTTGTCAGGGTGCCCCTCAGAAACGCTTTCACTGGTGAACACAAAGGGTCTGCTGGCCATAATTGAAATTTCCCATGTCTGAATAAATCGCATGCTCTATGCGAAGCGCCCTTATCAATACCCAAGGCTTTGTGATGTCAACTGAATTGGTCTTCAGCTTGAATCTGATTCGCCAAAGCTCAATTTCCCGGCTTGTCCCTGCTTAGGGCAGCGGCCGTGTTCGACACAGTGTCAAGAAGCGTCTTACGCATTGCGGGGTCAATAATCGACTCAAATGCGGTGACCAGTTCCACCGCCTCGGGACTTAAAACCGGAGCGGTCCCTTCATCGCCATCCTCTCCAACCCGCATTGGCGAATTTGGCAATAATTCCGATGCCCCATCATAAAAATAGCCAATCGGAACCCCGAGCGCTGCGGCGACCTCATAGAGCCGGCCTGCCGAGATACGATTGACCCCTTTTTCATATTTCTGGACTTGTTGGAAGGTCAGATTCAGCAGCGCGCCCAGCTTTTCCTGCGTGAGGCGCAGTTCCCGTCTGCGCCATCTCAGGCGCTGACCAACAAGCCGGTCTATTCCACTTGGCATCTTGCTCTCGGACATTTTCTATACCTCAACCATTTACCTGCGCGTGTTCTTAGCGCCGCCAAGCCAAAAAGGCCAGAATAGAAAAGATTATAAAATTCAGCGCGAAAAACAGATTGCCCCGCCTATAATAAAGTGTTGGACCAAGAGCGACAGGCAAATGCGTCCGCACCACCGACGAACGCCACCCCTCCGGATCGTCTTCAACACGCTGTCCTCGGTCGGTTTCGCGGCCAAACCCGTCTATCATCGCCGTGACCCCGCGCGAAGCAACCCGCGCCAGCGGCAGGCCGGTCTCAATGGCCCGATACCGGTTCTGCGCATAATGCTGTGCAGGCCCCATACCCCGTCCAAACCAGGCATCATTGGAGATAATCACCATCCAGTCCGCGCGCGGGCGGGCATCCTTATGGCGCGGTATGCCGGGGAACAGCCCCTCATAACAGATCATCGCATTAAACGGACGCACGCCACTTTCTCCGCCAGGATAAGCAATTTCAGGCCCAGGGCCGGGTCGAAAGCCTGCTGGAACGGCCTGTTGTAATGTCTCGGGTAGAATGCTGCGTAATCTATTGCCGAACGGGATAATACTTGTTGCCGACAGTTCCCCAAACGGTACCAGCTTGTGTTTATCATAAAGAGCCAGCGGTTGGCCCGTACTGGCGCTGTTCCGGTTGATAACGGCCAGCGAGTTGAACCAGTTGCGCGCATCCGGATCCTCCGACAAACTGCCATCGCCAGACCGGACGCGCTCGCTTCGGGGCGTCCCGAGAATAAGATTGCGCCCGCCAATAAAAGCGGAAATCGCGTCAAGCGCGTTGGGGTCTTGTAACACTGCCACCGGAACGGCAGCTTCCGGCCAGATCACAACATCGCTGTCCGCCCGTTCGCCATGCTCAAGCAGGGTGAGATAGCGTCGCAACACGGCATTGGGCGAGATCTCCCATTTCTGGTCTTGCGGCAGACCCGCATCCATCAGGCTGACATATTCGCGGTAAACCGTGGTTGGCTGGCTCAGTCGCTGTGCGCCCCACGTCCAGCCAAGCCCGACAAGGATCACCGCCATCAATGCGGGCAGAACGCGCTGGCCGATTTTCGGCGTGTCTCTCGTATCAACCAGTGCTGCTGGGGTGGACATCACAAACACCGTCATCAGCGTCAGCCAATAGACGCCGCCAATCGACGCCGCCTGCGAAAGCGGCCCACCCGGCGTCCACGTCGTACCGGGCAGATTCCACGGAAAGCCGCCAAACAGGGTGCCGCGTACAAATTCGGCCATTGAGAAAAAGATCGAAAATACGAACACGCGCGACGGCGAGGAGGACCAGAAAGCGCCGGCAAGAAAAGCCCCCCCGCCCCAGATCAGTCCAAGTCCCGCTGGCAGAAGCAGAAGTGGCAATGGCAGGAAAATCGCATGTTTCTCAGGTTCGACAAGAAAGGCAAAGGCCACCCAATGCAGGCTGACCAGAAAAAAGCCGAAGCCAAAGGCCCAGCCGCGCGCAAAAACGGTTTTGCCCCATTTCGGATTGCCGCGTGCGCCATCAATCATCCAGATCAGGCCAGTAAACGAGAAGACCAGGATCAGGCTGAAATGAAAGGGTGCAAAAGCCAGTGCACCGATAGCCCCCAGCAGAGCCGCCGCACCATGCGCCCGCCAGCCTTGCAGCCGCGCAAACGCCTCCTGCATTGGGCCAAGCGCGGTGAAGCCATGACTTCTGACCCGCCCGTTCATTTGCTCGCTTCTTTTCGGCGTAGTTTCATCCTGCGGATACGGCGGCTGTCCGCGTCGATAATCTCGAAATCCGTGCCAATGGGGTGGCGCAACACTTCGCCGCGCTCGGGAATGCGCCCGGCCAGCGCAAATGCAACACCGCCCAGAGTATCAATTTCATCCTCATAATCGGCAAGTTCAAGCTGGATGCCGGTCTGGTCGGCAAAATCCTCAATCTCCATTCGCGCATCGACTTCCCAGACCCCCGGCCCGCGCATTGTCAGCATCGGGGTTCCGCTATCATGTTCGTCTTCAATGTCGCCAACAATCTCCTCGACCAGATCTTCGAGCGAGATCAGCCCGTCGGTACCGCCATATTCGTCAACCACAACGGCCAGATGAATGCGTGTGGCCTGCATCTTCACCAGAAGATCGGCCAGCGGCATGGAAGGCGGCACAATCAAAGTGTTGCGAGCAATGCGTTCAAGCGGCTTTGTGGTGTTTGTCCCATCGCGCGCAATCTCCCCGACCACATCCTTGATGTGGACAAAGCCGATCGGATTGTCGAGCGTATCGCGATAAACCGGCAGCCTTGAATGGGTCGCTTCGGCAAAAATGGCGATCAATTCGTCAAAGCCGGTTTCTACTTCCACCGCAACAATATCGGCTCGCGGGATCATCGCATCTTCCACGCGCGCTTGCTCAAACTCTTGTAAACGCAGCCGCATTGCGGACTGGCCCGATGTTCGCTGGCCACGCGTCTCGGGTGTCTGTCCCCCAGCTATTCTGGTGCGCCGAGCAAAGCTGAACAGACCTCTTTTGGGTTTTGAACTGGCGTCCGGATCATCCGGATTTGGCTGGTTGGTCATAATCTCTCAGACTGTAAGGCCATTCTAGGCGATTCGCGAATATGGATTTGCGATGCCAAGGCTGGCAAGGGCATCACACTCTATGGCTTCCATGCGTTCTGCTTCATCTTTGGCGAGATGATCATGGCCAAGCAAGTGTAAAAAGCCGTGAATTAAAAGATGTGACAAATGGGCTTCAATCGAAATCCCGTTCGCCGCCGCGTCGCGTGCGCAGACACCATAGGCAATGGCGATGTCGCCAAGGAAGTTTTCCGGATTTGCCTCTGCCGGAAATGACAAGACATCCGTTGGCCCGTCCTTGCTCCGCCATTGTGCATTCAAAGCGGCGAGGGCGGTGTCATCGGTCAGCAGAACATCGAGCTTGGCCGGGTCCATAAAGCCCACAGTCGCTGCCCCCGCCTCGATGACGTGGGTGCTCAAAGCCTCAAGCGCATTCATCTCGCCCCATTGCTCGTCCTCGATGCGCAAGTCTACCTGCACCGACATCGCTAACCGCTATCCTTTTGCGTCTCGGGCTTGCCCTTACTTTCGGCGCTCTCATAGGCATCAATAATCCGCCCGACCAGATCATGCCGCACCACATCGGCCGCTGTAAGCCGCATCTGGTCCACCCCTTCAACCCCTTGCAAAATCCGCAAAGCATGTGCCAGCCCCGATGGTTGGCGGCCCGGCAAATCGACTTGCCCCGGGTCGCCCGTCACCACCATGCGGCTGTCGCGCCCAAGCCGGGTCAGCACCATTTTCATTTGCGGGATCGTTGCGTTCTGTGCCTCGTCCACAATGACAAACGCATTCTTCAAAGTCCGCCCGCGCATAAAGGCGAGCGGCGCCACTTCAATCTCGCCCTTGGCGCGGCGGCGGTCCATCTGTTCCTGCCCCATCAGTTCGCGCAAAGCGTCCCAGATCGGCAGCATATAAGGATCAACTTTTTCTTTCAGATCGCCCGGCAAAAACCCCAGATTCTCGCCCGCCTCGACCGCAGGCCGCGTCACAATCAACCGCTCGCGCACCCCCTGCAACAGTTCCGCAGCCCCCGCCGCGACGGCCAGATATGTCTTCCCCGTCCCCGCAGGCCCTGCGCCAAACACCAGCCCTGCGGTCTGATCAACGAGCCGTTCAAGATACCGCGCCTGCCCACGCGTCTGCGCTGTGATGGGCCGTTTCAAGCCCTTTAGCGGTGCAAATGACCCCTCCGGCGTGGCCGCCGCTTCCAGCGCGCCCTCAAGCTCCATCTCGGACGGCTTCACCCCGCGCGACAATTTACGCTCAAATTCGGCCAGCGCCGCCTCGGCAATCAACACCCCTTCTGTCTTGCCAGACAGCAAAATCGCCCCGCCTTGGCTCTCCGCCTTTAGCCCGTAATCCTCAAGCTTCAGCTCCAGCAATTGCAGATACCGGTGATGCGGCCCACACAAATCCTGAAGCCGCGATGCGCTCGCCACTTGATAGGTTTTCTTCGAATGCCCGCCCGCGCGCCGTTTTCCCGTCACGCAACCGCCTCGCGGACCCGCGCCATCTGCCCCGTCAGCGAGGACATGGTCGCCGCCGAAATCTCGACATCGACAATCTGGTTCATCAGCCGCTCCGGCCCGTCAAAATGCACAGACTGCAAATAGGGCGAGCGGCCATGTAGCTGCCCCTCGCGCTTGCCCGTGCCCGACACAAGCACCGGAATGGTCCGCCCAATGCAATCCA
>CALLUH010000185.1 GCA_938011445.1 uncultured Hyphomonadaceae bacterium | reverse complement strand
CGGCCCATGGCTGTCACCAGCTGCATGTGCCAGCGGGCTCAGTATTGCGGCGAGAATAGCAGACGCGGAAAAACGTTTCATATCAGCCCTCATCCATTTCCGGCCATGGCTTTGCGTACGGCCGCTTCGGCGTCACCTGTCACACCTGGCAAGCCAAGCTTTGTGATAATGGCTTTGGTCGCGTCTGTCGCAACCGTTGCGACATTCGAGAGCGCTTCGGCCCGCACATCAGCGATTTGAGCTTCCGCCGCAGCCAGTTTCTTCTCCAGTGCCGCGTCTGCCTTGCGGGTTTCAGCGGCGATTTCCTCAGCCACTTCAGCCTCGGCTTTCGCCACGGTTTCGCGCGCGCCCGCTCTCGCCTTTGCGAGGCTCACTTCCAGCGCTCGTCTGGCGTCTTCGGCCTGATCGTTTAATCGTGCGGCGGCATCGAGATCATCTACAATCGTCTTCGAGCGATTTTCCAGATTTGCGGACATGCGCGGCAAGACGAAGCGAGACAAGATGAGATAAAGCGAGCCGAATGTGATGAACAGCCAGAAGAGTTGCGACGGAAAATAGGTTGCGTCAAAGGCCGGAAAGACGCGCTCACCGCCCGCACCATGCTCTGCGCCATGTGCTGTTTCTGCAAGTAGATATAGAAGTGACATGTCGTTTCCGTCCAGCAGTCAGGAGGCCATGCCGAAGCGTAGCCTCCCAAGTTCAGCTTTTACACAAACAGAATGATCATCGAGATCACGAATGCGAACAGGCCAAGCGCTTCCGCCAGCGCCATGCCGAGGATTAGGTTCCCGAACTGCTGTGGGGCTGCGGATGGATTGCGCATCGCTGCATCGAGATAAGATCCGAAAATGTTACCCACACCGATTGCCGCACCGATCATGCCGAGTGTTGCGAGGCCAGCGCCTACGAATTTTAGACCTTCTTCGATATTGCCTTCCATGGAAGTGCTCCTTTTAGATAGATAAGTTCTTGCGGCCTTTGTCGTCGGTGGCCGAATTTTTAGTGTTTGATCCAAATTGGATCGGCGAAACTTTGTGCCTAGTGCGCTGGATGTAATGCATCTTTCAGATATACGCATGTCAGCAGAGCGAAAACGTAGGCTTGCAAAAAAGCAACAAGAAACTCTAGGGCTGTAATTGCGATGGCCAAGATCAGAGGCGCCGGGGATAAAATGGCCACCAGCCCGCCCGCACCAAACATCGCAACGGCAAACGCGGCGAGAAGCTTTAGCATGATGTGGCCAGCCAGCATGTTGGCAAACAAACGCATACCGAGCGTAATTGGACGTGCCAAAAACGAAATGACTTCGATCGGGACCAGTATCGGTATGATCGGCCATGGAACACCGGATGGGAGAAAGAGCCTGAAAAAGCCCAAGCCATTTTTGAAAAATCCGACCAGTATAACGATACAAATAACTAAAACTGACAATGCTCCAGTTACAACCAAATGGCTTGTCGTCGTGAAAGCATAAGGCATCATCCCGATAAGATTTGCGGCAAGAATGAATGTGAAGAGGCTAAATACCAGCGGGAAGAATTTCAGCCCCTCTTCACCCGTCGTCGAGCGCACCATGTCCGCGACGAACTCATAGCCCATCTCGCCAACCGATTGCAGGCGTGTTGGAACGAGCGATGTCCGTGTCGCGGCATATCCAAACAGAGCTACGATCAGGATCACGCCAAGCACCATATAGGCGCTCGAATTGGTAAATCCGAGATCCATGCCCATCACGTCGTTGATCGGAAAGATCTCTTTGACCTCAAACTGCTCGATTGGATCTGCAACCTGCATGAATGCGAACATCAGCCCTTAGTCCCTGCCGGCTGAAATGTTTGCGTCATTCGCAGCGATTTCAGCGTTAATCCGTTTGTAGGCGCGTATAACACCTAAAATGCCCGCTGCAAGGCCAAAGGCCAGCATGATCAGAAATCCCCATGGTTTTGTACCCAGAAAATTGTCGATCCCAAGCCCGAGAACTACGCCGACCAGAACCGAGGCGGCCATTTCCGTGCCGTGTCGAAGCGCCAAACCTCCAGCACTTATAGCGGTTTCAGCTTGTTTTTCGTGGGCTAACCGCTCCGGTTCGCGTGCCGCTTTGGCGCGTGCGATCCGCTCGCCGAGGTCGTCTGGAGCCTTATCGGACATAGGCCACCTGCATCATTCTGCCGCAACCAGTTCTTCGGCCGCGTTCAAATCCACCGAGACCAGTTTTGAAACGCCTTTTTCGCGCATGGTCACTCCGAAAAGCCGGTCCATACGGCTCATTGTCACCGGATTATGGGTGATAATGATAAACCGTGTATTGGTCCGGTTGCGCATTTCGTCGAGCATCCGGCAGAATCGGTCAACATTCGCATCATCGAGCGGCGCGTCCACTTCGTCGAGCACGCAGACCGGTGCGGGATTGGACAGAAACACAGCAAAAATTAGTGCCGCAGCGGTCAGCGCCTGCTCCCCACCTGACATAAGCTGTAATGTGCCGAGTCTTTTGCCGGGTGGCTGGGCGAATATCTCAAGCCCAGCGGCCAGCGGATCTTCGGCGTCGATCAAGCGTAATTCAGCCTGACCACCCCTGAAAAGCGCGGTAAAGAGCGCTTTGAAGTGCTCATTGACCGTTTCGAACGCCTCCAGCAGCCGATCGCGGCCTTCCGAGTTGAGCGTTTCGACCCCCTCGCGCAGCTTTGCGATGGCGGCGAGCAGATCCTTTTTCTCATGGGCTTGAGTGCCAAGCCGTTCGGCCAGCTCCTCCGCCTCTGATTCGGCGTCCATGTTCACACCCCCCAGCGCGCCGCGTTCGCGCTTGAGGAGATCAGCCCTCTGCGCCGCCTGTAACTGGTCCAGCCCATCAATCACCTCTTCCTCTAACATGGACTTGGCAAGCGGCAGCAAGCCCTCTGGCAAGCGCTGGAATTGTTGGCGGGCAATTTCGATACATTCGGAGAACCGCGCTTCGGACGCTTCGAGCATGGCGGCGGCCCCTGCCAACGTCTCGCGCGACTTTGCTGCCCGCGCCGTTGCTGCACGGGATTCGGTTTCAGCTTCGCGCGCCATGGTTTCCGCCCGTGCGAGTGTGTCGGCGGCGGCTTTGCGTTCTTCTTCGAGCCGTTCTGTCGCAAGCTGTAATTCGGCGAGCCGTTCGGCTTGAGCGCCCTGATCGCCACTTCGCGCATTGCTGAGACGTTTTTGTGTATCGGTTTTGCGGTCCAATAATCCGGCATGACGAGCTTGGGCGGAGCCAATGCGGCGGGTCCATTCGTCAAGGTCACGGCGAAGTCCTTCGCGGCGGGCGATGGCTTGTTCGCGGTCACGGGTTAAATCGCTTAACCGGCCGCGTAAATCCATTTCGTTCTGGCGCGCCTGAGCCAGTTCGGTGCGCTTTTCGGCCAATTTGCGCTCATGGCTTTCTGTGCTGTCATCCTCAGGTGTGATTCTCGCGGCTGCGAGCGCTTCGGTGGCAAACCCCAATTCGGACTGGGTGCGGCTAAGGGCAGATTGCGCACTTTCGCGGCGGATCAGGGCATGCTCATGGGCTTGCAAGGCGCTCGCGCTGTGGCGTCGGGCATCATCAAGGGCTTTGGATGCGGCTGGCCGTTCGGTTCGCAGCTCGCGCTGGGTCTGCTCTTTTTCTCGCCGATTGTCTTTGGCAGCCTCCAGCTCTTTGCGGGCCTCTTCAAGCTTGTCTTGGAGCGGCGGCAATTCCTTGCGGGCCGCTTCCAGGCGGGCTTTCTGTTCGAGCTGTTCGGCGGCCACCACAGGCGCTGCGGGCGTACGCACGAACCCGTCCCAGCGCCACAAATGCCCTTCGCGGCTGACAAGCCGCTGGCCGGGCTTAAGGCTTTTTGCAAGCTGGGGGCCATTATCGGCATCTACCAAACCACATTGCGCCAGCCTTGCGTTCAGCTCGTCGGGCGCGTCGGTCAGCTCGTCAAGCGGGGTCGCTCCGTCGGGCAAGCGAACATTATGGGCGCCAGAGCCGGCCCAGTGCAAAGGCGAGGTCTTGTCAGTGGAGGCCTGCAAATCATCCCCCAATGCTGCGGCGATGGCCTTTTCATAGCCGTCCTGCGTGCGTACGCGATCAAGTACGGGCGGGGCCTTTGATGTTTCTGACCGTCTGAGCAAGCGCTCCAATCCGGAGATCTCCCCTTCCAGTGCTCGAAGCGCTTGTTCAAGGTCTGAGACAGGCAGGTTTGCAGCCTCTTCGGCATTGCGAGCCTCCGCCAGATCGGCCTCTGCATTGTCGAGCGCGCGCTCCATGTCATGCAATGCCAGTTCCGCCTTCTCTTCGAGCTGACGGGCGTCGATCAGGGCCGCTTGCAGGTCATTTGCGTCCGCTATTGCGTCGAAGTCGGCTTGTAATTTGCCGACCTCGGTGCGCAGACTGGCCTCGCGTTGGGACAGGGTTTGCAAATTGTCCTGCGCGGCCTGCCGGTGCGCCCGCATCTGTGCCAGCTTGGCTGAAATGAGATCTGCTTCGGTCTCGCATTTGGTCAGATTTGTCTGCGCGGCGTCCAATGCTTCACGCGCTTCTGCTTCGCGGGCGGTATTGGCCGCTGCATCATCAAGGGGCAGTCCATCAAGCTCGGCTTCGGTTCGGGCGTGGGCCGTCTTTGCTTCGGTTAGCATTTGCTGTTCGCGCTCAAGGTCTTCACTTAGCCGTTCTATATCCTGCTCAATTTGGGCGACCGCCTCGGTGGCCGCCTTGTGTTCTGCGTCGAGGCGGGCAAAACTGATACGTGCCTGGCCGAGCTTGGCGCTGACAAGGCTTTCCGCTTCGCGCAAAGGTGCGAGCTTCTCATGGCTGGCCAGGCGCTCAGTTTCCTTGATGGTATCAAAGCGGGTGGCCTCTTCCACGGCCTGTCTTGCCAGCTGTAGGGCCTGAGCGGTTGTTTCGCGGGTATCTTTTGCTGCCCGCCAGCGTAAATGTGCCGTCAGGGCTTCTAATCCTGCGATTTCATCCGAAAGTGCACGGAATTTTCGTGCCTTTCTGGCTTGACGCTTGAGGCGTTCCAGCTGGCGTTCAACTTCTGCTGACACTTCGTCAAGCCGTTCCAGATTGGTCTCGGCGCCGCGCAGTTTGAGCTCTGCATCATGGCGTCGTGTGTTGAGCCCAGCAATGCCTGCGGCCTCTTCCAGTATCCGCCGGCGATTTTGTGGTTTCGAGCCGATCAGTTCCGAAATTTGCCCTTGCCGGACCAAAGCCGGCGAGTTCGCCCCGGTCGAAGCATCGGCAAACAAAAGCTGGATGTCTTTGCCGCGCACCGTCCGGCCATTAAGTTTGTATGTCGAGCCAATCCCGCGCCGAAGTCGTCGCTCAATTTCCAGGACGTCTGCGGAATTAAACTCTGCGGGCGCTTTGCGGTCTGAATTGTCAAGGACCAGCGTTACCTCTGCGGTTTCACGCGCGGGGCGTCCATCCGAGCCGGAAAAGATCAGATCGTCCATTTCCGAGCCGCGCATCGCCCGCGCCGAATTGGCGCCCATCGCCCAGCGCAATGCTTCAAGCAGATTGGACTTGCCGCAGCCATTTGGCCCGACAATGCCGGTGAGCCCCTCTTCAACGGGCACATCCGTCGGATCAACAAAGGATTTGAAGCCAGCAATGCGAATTTGCGTAATTTGCATGTCAGCTCCCTGGGGGTGGTTATTCTTGTGTCTCTAATGGCGCAGTTTCGGCAAGGGCGGCGTTAATTATTGCTGACATTCCCTCTGCCGTTCTAGCGTCGGCTGTGACCAGTGCTTCTCCATTTAGCACCAGCGAAGGCGTGGAATTGATCCCGTCTGCCTGTCCGGCACTGAATGATTTTGATATGGCGCGGCGCTGTTCCTCTGAATTAATGCAAGTTTCGAAATCTGCTTTGGGTGTGCCATTGCGTTCGCCATAGGCTTGCAGCGCTTCGAGCGCCCGTCCTTCACGGGCTTCGGAGAAAATCTCATTCTGATTGCCAAAGAAGTCGTCAAGCGCTGCAAAATAGCCCTCCGGCCCTGCACATCTGGCTAATGTGAAGCCAATAATCGCGATATTGACCGGATCGGTTGGAAACTCGCGGAAAATGAATTTGATTTTTCCGGTTTCGACATAGTCGCGCTTGATTGTGGGGATCACCTCGTCATGAAACGTTTTGCAATGACCACAGGTCAGCGAGGCATATTCGATCAAAGTCACTGCAGCGTCAGGATTGCCCAAAACAACGCCCCCTTCCTCATTGTCGAAATAGACCTCTGAGAGATAGTTGGTGGCATCAGCTTCGGAGGGGCCAGCGGTCTGGGCTGCGCTGTTCTCACCTGCCGAACATGCGCCGAGCGTTACTGCTGCGATGGCAGCAATCCAGATATTCCGAGAAATTCGAGCCATTTTCATAACCTTTGCTTAAGGATTGTGATCGGCAACTCTTGCCAACACGTTAACGGGGCCGTTTCGACAGCAGACCTATTGCGATGTGGCGCTTGGATCAACAAGAGAAATCAGGCTTTCGGGCGAACGGCCCTCCGGGCTTTCAAGCACGCGGCCATCAAGAAAAAGAGTTGGTGTGCCGGTTACGCCGTCGGCATTTCCCGCATTTGTTGACGCTTTGATCTGCGCCAGCACGGTTTCATCTTCGAGACAGGCTGCGAACATCTCCTTGGTAACACCATGCCGCCCCCCAATCGTCTCCAGAACGCCCCGAACAGTGCTGTTCCGAATGGCGGCCAGCAAGCCTTGCTGATGCTCGTAAATATCATCAAGAATGTCGAAATATTTTGCCGCGCCGCCGCATCGGGCGAGGACGAAGGCAGCCGAATCTACATTGTCTCGGGGGAAGTCGCGGAAAACAAAACGTAGCTGACCGGCCTCAACCAATTCGTTGATCGTCTCTGCCATATTGGCGTGATAGGCACCGCAGGCGCCGCAGGTTGTGGATGCATATTCGATCAAAGTATGTGGTGCTGTTGGCGCGCCCTTACTCATTTCGACGAGCCCGTCGACAGAGCCGCTTGAGCCATTATTGTCGCTATTGCCCCCAGAGCAGGCTGCGATTGCCGCCAATGTCAGGGCAATCAGAAAATTGTGCGGCAGGCGGGCCAATTGATGATGGCGGGTTTTTCGGGTCATGATCTGTCTTCCGTAAAATATATTCTTGAAAAGCCTATTGTCTCGGATTTTGCGAATCCGGTGCTCGTGTCAAGCCTCTCGCGTAATGACAGCTTCACCGAGCGCGAGCAAAGCGGCGCGTAATTTGGGGTTTTCGATGCGGTCCATGTCTTTTTGGAGTGCGGCACGCTCCTCCCCCGACAAGGCTCTGGTTTTTTTCAGAGCACGCGAGGCTTTGGGGCCTAAAGCGCCTTGGACCAGCTTAAGTTTTGTCACCGTGCCGCCTGCTGCGACGGAAACCCGCTGGCGAATTGTCTCGCTATCATGCTGGATGCGCGTGGCTGCGGCCGGATGGACGCGCAGCACGAGTGTGCGGGCCGATTTTGAACCCGTTAGTTTTTCTGGCCGACAGAATTTAGCAATCTCCTCGCCGACGAGCGCCTCCCAATTGTCTTTGAGCTTGCTGATGGATGTGGTTCCAGCCTTGGCATGCCGACGCATTAATTTGCGCACATCATGACCAAGGCGTGGCGGCGGGCGGCGGGTCGGCTTGGCGCGCATGTGTTTGAGCCGCGCGCGCGCCATCGCCTCTTCGATAAGATCGGCCTGTTCGGCTTGTGTGGGACTTGCTTTCCTGTCCATGCCTGTGATTGTGCACGCCGGTACGGAGATTGAAAAGGCTGCCGGTTAAGAATGAATGCAAAATTGACCTCGCTGCCGGATGACTTGCTGGACTGGTATGCTGTCTCGGCGCGGCAATTGCCTTGGCGGCTGGGTCCAGCTGAACGGGCGACGGGTATTCGCGCTGACCCTTACCGCATTTGGTTGGCCGAGATCATGCTCCAGCAAACCACGGTGCCCCATGGCGCGCGGTATTTTCTAGCCTTTACAGAACGTTGGCCCAGCGTGGAGGATCTGGCAGCAGCAAAAGATGAGGACGTTATGGCCGCTTGGGCGGGGCTTGGCTATTATGCGCGGGCCCGTAATCTGCTGAAATGCGCGCGGGAAGTCGTCGCGCTTGGCGGGTTTCCGAAAACGTCAAAAGAGCTCATCAAATTGCCCGGTATCGGGCCTTATACGGCAGGAGCGGTGGCAGCATTGGCGTTTGGTGAGCCGGCGGCGGCCGTTGATGGGAATGTCGAGCGGGTGTTTTCGCGGCTCTTGGCCTTGTCTGGCCCATGGGAGAAAGCCAAAGCGCAGATTAGGAGCAGTGTTGGTGAGCTGGTGCCTGCCGACAGACCTGCGGAATTTGCTGAAGCCTTGATGGATCTTGGCGCGACAATTTGCACGCCCAAGCGGCCAAACTGTTTGATTTGTCCAGTCCGGGCGTTTTGTAAGGCCAATGCGGACGCAGAGGCCGAGCGCTACCCTATCAAGGCGAAAAAGACGCGGAAGCCCCACCGGACCGGCCATGTTTTTTTGCTTACTCATGCGGAAGATATTTTGCTTGAGCGACGGCCAGACAAGGGCTTGCTCGGCGGTATGCTGGGTTTGCCGGGGTCGGTCTGGCGTGAGGGTGAGATGGGCGAGATGACCGGAGCGCCGACAGCAGCAGATTGGCAGATGCTTGGTCAAGTGCGCCATGTCTTTACACATTTCTCGCTGGCACTTGATGTTTGGCAGGGAGAAATTGACGGCCAACGGCCTGATGGGGTTTGGACGGCCATTGCGGCTGTTGAAGGTTTGCCGAGTGTGTTTGCAAAGGCTTTTGGCTTGCTTGGCAGACCTTAAACCAGACCCATTTCCGAGCGGTAACGACGGCGTAGCAAGTCTATCGGAGCCAGATCGCGTTTGTCAGTCTCATAATGCCAATAGGTCCAGCCATTGCATGCGGGGGCTTGCTGAACATGGGCACCGACGCGGTGAATGGATCCTGTTGTTTCCCCTGTAGAAAGTGAGCCGTCAATGCGAATACGGGCCATATGACGGCGTTTTGCGCTGAATAGGCGGTCGCCCGGCTTAAGCCAGCCATGCTCGACCAGCGCACCAAATGGTACGCGCGGCAGGGCCTTTTTGCTTTGCTCGACTTTCAACGCCTCGGCGCCCACCGGCTTGATGCAAGCCAGCCGAGCGCGTGAGGCTACAGCATAGGCTGGATCGCGCTCGATCCCGACAAATTTCCGGCCAAGCATTTTGGCCACAGCCGCTGTGGTTCCGGTGCCTGAAAACGGATCAAGCACGATGTCGCCCGGATTTGTTGTGGCCAGCAAGACACGTTTGAGCAGAGATTCGGGCTTTTGGGTCGGGTGAATTTTCTTGCCATCCTCCCCTTTGAGCCGCTCGCCGCCTGTGCAAAGCGGGATCATCCAGTCCGAACGCATCTGGGTATCTTCATTGAAGGCTTTGAGCGCCTGATAATTGAATGTGACTTTGGATTTTTCGGACTTGCCCGCCCAGATCAGCGTTTCATGCGCATTTTGGAAGCGTGTGCCTTTGAAGTTCGGCATTGGATTGCTCTTGAGCCAGATCACATCATTCTGGATCCAGAAGCCGGAATCCTGCAAGACAGTGCCGACGCGGAAAATATTATGGTATGAGCCGATCACCCAGATCGCGCCATTATCCTTCAAAACGCGGCGGGCTTCGCTTAGCCATTGATGGGTGAAAAGATCATAGGCGTCGAAACTGTCAAACCGGTCCCAATCATCGGTCACGCCATTGACCTTCGACTGATCGGGCCGTGTCAGACCGCCGCCGAGCTGGAGATTATAGGGCGGATCAGCGAAAACCAGATCTACGGATTTTTCGGGCAGGCGAGACAGCATTTCAATGCAGTCGCCTTCAATAATTGTGTTGGTCGCCAAGTCCATCTGTTCTCTCTATTTTCAAGTCATGAGGGGCTTTTCCCTATTGGCGGCAGATTTTCCTAAGAGGGCCTTAAAGTTTGAGTTAATTCCCCTCTTTTCGCAGATATGGATGCCTATGCCGACAGGATTGAACGAGGTGTGCATGAAGCTTTGGATGGGCTGTGGATAGCCTCTTAACAGATTGTGGATAGATTGCCCGAGACGGGATGCGCGAACTCAGAACCCGAACCCTAATTGCGCCGTCGCGTTCACATTGCTTATGAAAAGATCGTCTCTCAGGATGGGGCGCGGTGTGTTTAATGCCAGTTTCCGGCGGGTGCGGGCAAAGCGTTTAGCGATCATTTGGGCATAGACACCTTTGCCACGTCCACGCTCGAACCAGCGCGCATCATAATCCTTACCGCCACGTATTTCGCGCAATTGGTTGATAATGCGCGCGGCCCTGTCTGGATAATGTTCGGCGAGCCATTCATGGAAAATGTCTTTGAGTTCATGGGGCAGCCGCAAGAGTACATAGCCTGCGCCGGTTGCGCCGGCCTGTTAGGCAGCCTCCAGCAAGCCTTCGATTTCGTGATCGGTCAGCGCCGGAATGATGGGGGCCATCATAATGGCTGCGGGGATGCCCTGTCCGGACAGCGCGGTGACCGTTGCCAGCCTTTTCATCGGCGTGGCTGCGCGCGGTTCAAGTTTTCTCGCGAGCGTCCGGTCAAGCGTGGTGATCGAAATACCAACCCGAACAAGCCCCTTTCGTGCCATCGGTTCGAGAATATCTATATCGCGCTCGATCAGGGCTGATTTTGTCAGCAGGCTGACGGGGTGATTATGTTCGGACAGAATTTTCAGAAGTTCCCGGGTGAGCTTTGTCTGGCGTTCGATCGGTTGATAAGCGTCAGTGTTGACACCTAAGGCAATTGGTTTTGCCCGATAGCGCGGACTGGCCAAGGCTTTGCGCAAGAGGTCTGGTGCATTGGGTTTGAAGGTCAACTTGCTTTCAAAATCCAGCCCGGCCGAGAGGCCCAGAAAGGTGTGGCTTGGCCGTGCGAAACAGTAGACACAGCCATGCTCGCAGCCGCGATAGGGATTTATCGAACGGTCGAAAGAAATGTCTGGGGTTTGATTGTGCGTGATAATGGATTTGGCGGTTTCTGCGGTCAGTTCCGTTTCAAGTCGAGCTACCTCATCCTCGATCGTGTCCCAACCATCGTCAAAGACTTCCTTGCTGGTTGCCTCATATCGCCCTGAATGATTGGAGATGGCGCCGCGCCCGCGATGGTGAAAGCGTTCGCCGGTCTTGTGGACATCATAAAGCGTGATGCGCCCAGAGGCAGGAAGTTTCTGTTTGGCTGTCATGGTGTCAAGACAACACAGGGCAAAGAACAAATAAAGAACAAAAATTTATTCAGCTCATGATAAATTGTGGATAAGTAGCGCTGTCTCGCTCTTAAGGCGTCCGGTTAATCGCTTCAGACAGGTGGCCGCGATGGATCAACCAGAGCCCGCACCCGGCGGCCAAAAGCCCGAAAAATACATAGGCGCTCATGGCTTTGCTGTCTGCAGTTGCCCACAGCGTACTGGTGGCACAGATAGCGGCAAAACCCCACCAGAGCAGTGCGGTTTTGATATGGCTCCAGCCGGATTTGATCAGGCCCTGATAGGCATGATGGCGATGAGGTTGTAGAAGATTGTGCCCATGCATCGCCCGCCAGCCAAGCGTCATGAAAACGTCGATCAGAAATGGCAGTGCGAGCGTGGCGGGCTGCCAGATATTCCCCTCTTTGGCGGCGAAGACAGACAGGCTGGCGAAGACGGCTCCGCCAAAGAGCGAGCCTGCATCGCCTGCATAGAGCTTGCCTTGAAGGTTCCAGAACAGAAAGCCGAGCATGGCCGTAGCGATGACATATTCCAGACCCGATACCTCCGCCGAGACGGAAAACCCCAGCGCGGCAATCATAATCGCCAATGTGCCAACGCTGAGCCCGTTTGAACCGTCCATGAAATTGCTGGCATTCATCAGAATAAACAGCCAGAGCGCCGTGCCGATAATGGCGAGCCATTCGGGCAGTAGGAATATTGCGTCAGCGACGGGAAAGAAAATCCGGTCGGCGGCTTGCCCGAAATGGGCTGTGAGCAGAGCGGCGAGCAAGAGCGCGGCGAGTTTTGGTTTGGCTGGCAAGTCTGTTGCATCATCAACTGCGCCCAATATTAAAACAAAGATAGTGAGCAGGACGTGGACGCCAGTGTCTGTGGTCGATGCAAGAGGTTTGTGGCCGGTCCAGATGGACGCGCAGAGACTGAGTGCGATCGCCGCGGCGATGGCTATGCCGCCGCTGGTCGGGACGGCAAAGCTCTGGGTCTTGCGGGCGTCATCAGGCGCATCTTTGGGGGCAATCCTTATCAGCGCCCAGCATAGACATAAGCTTAAAAATCCTGCTGTGAGCGGCCACATCACCCCGCTCCCAATTGTGTTGCAACGCACCACCAATCAGGGTGTTCGGCTTTCAGCTCTGCCATGGCCTGTTTTGCCTGATCGAGCGTATCGAACAGGGCGAAACAGGTGGCACCGGAGCCGGACATGCGGACAAAGCGCGCCTTGGGCAGGGCTTTGAGCGTGGCGAGTGTTTGTGCGATTTCGGGGTGGCGGACAATGGCAGGTGCTTCAAGGTCATTATAAGTGCCGCCCAGCCAATTGAGCAGTGCTGTGGTGGATTTGAATTTGGGTGGATTTGTCTCACGAAAGCTTTCTCCCCCGCCGCTATCATCAAAGGTTTTGAACACCCCCGCTGTCGAGCATGGCGTTCCGGTATTTACGAGCAATGCTGGCAAAGGCGCGGGCAATTGGGCAGGTATAAGCCGTTCGCCTTCGCCGCGCATGAGCAGGGTCTGGGACAAGATGCAGGCGGGCACGTCGCCGCCAAGCTGCGCGCCGAGGCTGATGAGATGTTCATAGCTCTCCGGCCCGCCCCATAGCTGGTTGAGCAGGCGCAAGGTGGCTCCTGCATCTGCCGAGCCGCCGCCGATGCCAGAGGCGACTGGTAGATGTTTGACGAGGGTTATGCGCGCGCCGCGATCTGTCTGGAGGACGGTTTGCAGCGCATAGGCGGCTTTGAAGACGAGATTGTCGTTCAGATCGCCGCATTGGTCTGCGAACGGTCCTATCACGGCAAATTGCAGAGTGTCAGCTTCTTCTGCGGTAATCCGGTCAGCTGCGGCAGCATCTGCGAACACAAGCAGGCTGTCGAGCGGGTGACGTCCGTTTTTTTTTGCCGGGCCGACATAGAGGGTGAGATTAATCTTAGCGGGCGCGAGCGTAATCAACATGGATGTGGGGTCTTTGGTTCGGGGTCAGATCTGGCGGCAGGGATAGCCCATCATCGTGTCGTCGTCTGCAATTCGTTTCCGGGCTCTGTGGCCAAGCCCTTTTCCAGTTTTGATTTAACGGTTTCGGCCTCCTCATATTCAGGATCAATCCGCAAAACGCGCTGCCATTGAAAGCGTGCTTCGGTTTGTCGGCCTACTTGCCAGAAGGCGTCCCCGAGATGGTCGTTTAATGTTGCGTCGCCCGGGGAAAGCGAGACCGCGCGCTCAAGATGGAGCGCCGCCTCGTCATATTGGCCGAGCCGATAATAGGCCCAGCCAAGACTATCTATGATAAAGCCTGCATTGGGACGTAGGGAGACCGCCGTCTGGATCATTTCAAGGCTTTCTTCGAGCCGCATGCCGCGGTCAATCCATGAATATCCAAGATAATTCAGCAAGGTAGGCTGGCGTGGGGCGAGATCGAGCGCGGTGAGCAGGTCAGGCTCTGCATTGTCCCAGTCATCGCTTTGCTCGCGCACTGCACCGCGGGCATAATATAGCCGCCAGTCCTTGATGTTGGCGGCATTGTCCGTATTGATGATTTCGGTGAAGACCCTGTCGGCTTGTTCAAGATCGCCGAGCGAGCGAAAGAGATCACCGAGCTGGATTTTGAGGTTCCGGTCTGCCGTTGTTTCAAGTGCTTCGGAAGCAGTTTGCAGCGCTTCTTCATTGAGGCCCTCGCGGCGAAGCGCCCAAGCCAATTGCCCGCGTGCGGTAGAGTAGAATACCGAGCTCTCGGGCACGGCTTCGAGCATATCAATGGCCTCTTCACGGCGGCCAACATCATCAAGCGCATCGGCCCAGAGAGTGCGCGCGACATGAAGGTCATTGTCCAGATGCAGCGCCAGGGCGAAATAGACGCCCGCCAGATCAGATTCGGTTTGTGCGGCAAGTGCTGCAGCTGCGGTATAAACCGAGATGGCGCTGCCTTGATGAATGGAAAAGGGCACCATAGGGACCGGTTTTCCGCTTTCGAGCATGCGGCGCGTGGCTTCTATGGCGGCGTTCTGGCCAATGCTTTTGCCAAATGTGTTCAGAAGGGCAATGGCTTCGTCTCGTCTTCCTGCGGCGGCCATCAGGCGCGCTTGCATCTCCGTGGTGCTGGCAAGACGGAAACCCTCATCCCACATGGTTTCAAAGGTTGCCAGCGCTGCGGATTGCTCGCCAGCGTGAAGCTCAATCATGCCTTTGGTGACGCCGGAAAGACCTGCGATAAGTGAGAAATCTGCGGAAGCCTTGTCGAGTTCTGCTAGACCGGCTTTGAGGTTTTTGGTGTCATAGATTGCCCATGCGCGCAGACTGTGGGCGATGAGGTTGTTAAATTGGCTTTTGGTGTCTTGTTCCAACAAGCTGGCAGCTTGTGAAGCGCGGCCTTTGGCGAGGGCGTCAACAGCGAGCACAAGCATTGGCAGCGCTGTGTCCTTGCGGGCTTCCTCGGGTGCGTTGCGGGCAGTTTCGATAGCGGTTGACACGTCTGCGGCGATCAATGATGTGAATGTTGCCCGTTCGAGCAGATCCTTGTCGAAAGGTTCGCTTTTCGCAGCGGCGGCATAAAAGCTTGCCGCTTGGACCGGATCATTGGTTAAGGCCGCATAGCGTCCGCGCAGGAACTCCGAATAGGCACGGCCCGTTTGCATACGTTGCCATTGGGTAGAACGCCGCTCAGTTATATCCGGCTGGAGATGGGCCACCCCGCACGTTGCAAGCGCAAACAGCGCTGCGCTCGTGCAGAGGAATATAAATAACCTCATAGCAGGCGGGAGGCTTGGTCATGGGTTTGCAAATCCAATCTGAATCTTGCGAATTTGCTCATCTGGCTACCCCTAAGACTGACTTATACCCTATATGTCGCGCTCGGGAAGTCTGCCATCACCTTCGAGCGAGAGGGAAGGAAGCGGCTGCTCTATCGGCGCTGGCGCGGTTATCCCATCGCGCAATTTCGTCTCTATAGATCGGCGAACTTTGACGGGTGGATAAATTTCGAGCGCTTCTGTCCAGGCTTTTCGGGCTTCGTCCTTTTTGCCTTCGTGCCAATAGATGTCGCCCAAATGGTCTTCGATTTCCCAATGGCGTTCTGGGGCAAGCTGGTTACGAGAGTTCTCGATAATGCGACCGGCAGACGAGATATGGCCAAGCCTGTAACGCGCCCAGCCGAAACTATCGAGGATGTAGGCATTGCGTGGGGCGAGTTTTGATGCGCGGCCCAATAGCTTGTAGCCTTCTTCATATCTGTCGGTGTGCGAGATAAGATAATAGCCGAGCGTATTGAGCATATAAGGGTCGTTGGGACGTTCGAGATGGGCCTGACGCAGAATTTTGAGCGCTTCGTCATTTCGACCAAGCTCCCCGAGAACAGTGGTGAGATACATGCGGCGGTCATGGGTATCGTCAAGGCGTCTTGCTTCGCTTGCGAAAACGAGCGCTTCCTCATACCGAGCATAATGCTGTAGAACGTCGGCTTTGGAAGCATTGGCGCGGGCCAGTCGGGATGGATTGTCAGCGGATGCGAGAGCCTCATCGACCAGTCCGAGCGCGGTTTCTTCTGCGTCAAGCAGGGTGTAGAGCGCAGCGGCTCGCAATTTGACGCCGAACGCCTCATCGTCTTCGATCTCAAGGTCAAGCGCGCGGCCAAGCGCTTTCTTGGCCTGATCGGGCTCTTGTTGAAGCATCAGGGCAAGCGCGGCGGACATTCCAAGGTCGGGCTTAAGTTCGGGCGCGCTTAACGCAACATGTGCGGCCCCCTCATAATAAGCGTTCTGGTGAAGCCCGCTGACGACCAGCTGGCGAAGGTCTTCATTGTCTGGAGACAGCAAAAGTGCGGCTTGATCGAGCGAGGATTTGGTAACGTCGAATGTGTTGACCGGTAGGCCGCGCTGTGCGCGTTCGAACATGCGTCCGCGCGAGAGGGCAAGGCTGATGTCGGTCAGCGTGCGGGCGAGGGCGGTGCGCGGGGTCAGGGCTTCATCATCGAGGCCGCGGCCGTCTTTGAGTGATTGGATGGCCGCAGCATAGGAGACGGCCTGTTCCGGCTCGGCTTCGGCGAGGCGCTGGTAAACGGCAATGGCTTCATCAATCCGGCCAAGACGGCGTAGCAAAAGTGCGCGGCGGGAAATTACGGTTTGAATGTCGGCAAAATAAAGTCCCTGAATGTCGAATTCATTCTCCGGTGCATCAATCTCGCCGGGGGTGAGCGAAGTATAAACCGCAAGCGCGCCTTCTTGTTGGCCGAGACTTTCGAGCAAAGCGGCGAGGGAGAGATCCGAGGTCAATCCGGGCAAGCCGGATGCGGCAGCACGGTGCTCGCGAATGGCCTTGTCTTCATTGCCTTCAAAGGCGTAGATCCATGCCGAGATATAGGCATCAAACTGGCTTGGTTCATTGTCGCCCTGAACGCTTTTGACGATCTCGCGGGCCCCATCAAGATCATTTGCGGCCATTGCGTCAATCGACAGTAAAAGACCGCGCAAAGTGGCCGTTGTTTCCTCATTCTCGGTATCAGCGGCGATGGATAACAGGTAAGCGGCCATATCGCCCGCGCGGATGGCGTCATCGGCCGTCTCATAAGCTTCCGGGCCAACGGGCTTGCCGCGTTCGTCCAGAACCGATGTGGCTTTTGCAGCCGGTGACAGGTCAGCATTGGCAGGTGCGGAAAGCGCTGTGGCAAGTGCAAACATTGCGGCAGTGGCGAGATATTTCAGACGCATGGGGTCTCCAATAGATGCTTTTTTACAATGTGCACACGCAAAGCACTTCGAGCAAGGCTTACACATGCTGTTGATAAAATTGTGACGCGAAATTGGTGTCTCTGCCAATTTTGGTGCGCGTTCGGCAAGACCCGTTTTAATCGGGCTGCTCTGCGCAATTGCCCGCAATTTCATTGCCGGCAAAGGCTTTTGCAACGAAGGCGCGGGAATCAGATTGGGAGCGGTTTAGAGCGGTGAGGTGGTCGAAATCATCGTAAATGTGCGCTTGGACGCGTGTTTGCACTGCGCAGGCGCGTTTTACGAAACCAGCTTGCATCCGGATCGGCGTGTCTTTGTCTGCCGCTCCACTGCCGACAAATAAGGGAACTTTCAGCGAAAGTGTCGGGTATTGCATACGCGCAAAAGCGAGTTTGAGCGGTTCGGTTGGTGGCGTTTTGAATGTGTTATTATACGTCAGGCCAGCCGCTTCGATTTTGGCGCGCATGTCGCGATTGCAGATGGTCGCCACGGCGCGGGCCATTGGTAGGGCTTGTTCGGAGACATAATCTTCGATGTGGAAGTCCGGATTGATTTGTTCGATCAGGGTGAGGGCGAGAAAATTATAGCCCAGTTGCGGATCCACTCTGTTATTTGGACGCGCTTCCTGCACGGCGATGAGCGCTTCGGGCGTGAAATACGGCACACCGGTTGCGACCACGGCCCTGATGTCGAGCTCTGGGGCATAGTCGTCAGCGTGACCTGCCGTTGCAATAGCTGCGCCGGCACCTTGGGACTGGCCGGCGAGGACGATTTTGTCCGAAAGCGGGAAGCTTGATGACTGTACGGCTCTTAAAATATCGAGATTGCTGTAGGCGGCTGGCCGCGTCGCGAGATAGGGGTGGGTGCCCTTGGTGCCAAGCCCCTGATAGTCCGATGCGACGATGGCGTAACCCTCTGCGAGCCATGTGCTCAAATGTTCATTATGGAAGGGCACATAGCCGGTCCAGCTTGGTGCGCAAATGTCGGCAATGCCGACCGTGCCGTGCGACCAGAGCAAAACCGGCCAGCCGCTCTCAGGCGCGGTGCCTTCGGGCAGGAACAGGCTGCCCGAGACGGCGATTCTTTGGCCTGTTTCGAGGCCATCGGTGGAGGTGTAGAGGAGACGAATATTTGTCGCTGCGCCGGGGATAGATTGGTGCGACTTAAGCGGTTCCTGAGCCAATAAGACGCCCGGCGTATCGGGCAGATCGGCCTCATAGCTGTAAAAATTCGACACGCCGCCATCGCCCAAGACTTTGCGCGGGTCTTCGGAGCCAGCGCTGTTGGTGCAGGCACACAGACAGAACGCACCAAGCGATAGCAAGATGTGTTTCAGCATATCTGATGTCTTCCCATCGCTTATCTTGTCTCCGCCTACATATTCGGATAATTCGGGCCGCCGCCGCCTTCGGGGCAAGTCCAGTCGATATTACCATTTGGGTCTTTGATGTCGCAGGTTTTGCAATGGATGCAGTTTTGCGAATTGATCTGAAAGCGTTTCGAGCCGTCCGGATCTTCAACCCATTCATAAACGCCTGCAGGGCAATAGCGCGCCGAGGGACCGTCAAATTGCTCCAGCTCGCTTGCCTTTTGCAGATGCTCGTCGCGGACTTTGAGATGGACGGGCTGGTCTTCGGCATGATTGGTCGCGGTGAAGGCGACATTGGTGAGCTTGTCAAAGCTGATCGTGCCATCGGGGCGGGGATAGTCAATCGGCTTGAATTTGGCCGCAGGCTTGAGGCTTTGGGCGTCAGATTTTTTGTGCCGCAAAGTGGGCAGGAAGCCGAAGCCGATGAGCGAACGCATCCACATGTCCGGCATGCCGATGACCGCGCCCATAAGCGTGCCAAAGCGCGACATGAGCGGCTTCATGTTTTTCACTGGCGAGAGGTCTTTCTTAACCCAGCTTTTGTCATAGGCTTTTTCGTAATCGGTCAGCACATCGCCCGCGCGTCCCGCGGCCAAGGCATTGAACGCGGCTTCAGCGGCGAGCATGCCTGTCTTCATCGCATTGTGCGTGCCCTTGATGCGCGGCAGATTGACGAAACCCGCCGAGCAACCGATCAGCGCGCCGCCCGGGAAGGCCAGCTTGGGGACAGATTGCAAACCGCCCGAGGTGATCGCGCGTGCGCCATAGGCGACCCGCTGTCCGCCTTTGAGGTATTTCAAAATATCGGGGTGGTGCTTATAGCGCTGGAACTCGTCATAAGGGGACAGATATGGGTTTTTGTAATTGAGGTGGACGACATAGCCGACAGAGATAAAGCGGTCGCCCTTGTCTGTGAAATGGTAGAGGAAGCCGCCGCCATCGCCGGACTTGCCCTGAACCGGCCAACCAAATGTGTGCTGGACCAGGCCGTCCTGGAAGTTCTCCTCGGGGACTGACCAGACTTCTTTGAGGCCAATGCCATATTTTTGCGGATCGCAATTGGCTTCCAGATTGAATTTGGCTTTAACGCTTTTCGTCAGCGAACCGCGTGCGCCTTCGGCAAAAAGCACATATTTGCCGAGCAATTCCAAGCCGGGCTCATAGCTTGGCTTGTGCGTGCCGTCTGCGCCGATGCCCAGAACGCCCGCGACCACGCCGCGCACTTCGTCCTCGTCGCCATAGATCACCTCAGAAGCGGCAAAGCCTGGATAAACCTCGACGCCCAGCGCTTCAGCCTGTTCGCCAAGCCAGCGGCAGACATTTGCCAGTGAGCCGGCAAAACAGCCATGATTGCTCATCAGCGGCGGGAATGGTGCCCAGCTTACTTCAAGCGAGCCTTTCGGGCCGAGCAGCTTATAGTGGTCTGTCTTGACCTCGGTTTGTAGCGGGCGATCATCGCGGCTGCGCCAGTCGGGCATCAGCTCATCGAGTGCCTTCGGATCAAGCACGAGACCGGAGAGGATATGTGCGCCAATCTCGGAGCCTTTTTCAATCACCACACAGGTGCGCTCTTCGCCGGTTTCCTGGGCGCGCTGCATGAACCGGATCGCAGCTGACAGGCCAGAAGGGCCGCCACCGACAATGACCAGATCATACTCCATAGACTCCCGCTGCGCGCTCTGCTCTGTCATAAAGTCGTCTCCAAAAACTGGCTCAAATTGATTTGAAATGGTTTATACCTGCTTACTGGGAAAACCAAAGAGGTTGTAATGTCTCACTCCGCAACGGAACTTGCGCTTAGATCGCTCACCGACTGGTGGGGCGATATGGGTGTGGATGTTGACCAAGCGGCGCTTGGGGCTTTGCGGCAGGCGATGGGGACACAAGCGGGACATGCGCCTTTGCCTGCGACGGA
>CALLUH010000184.1 GCA_938011445.1 uncultured Hyphomonadaceae bacterium | reverse complement strand
GCTTGATTGCGATCATAGTATCGGTTGCGGCAGGTGAGCGTATCCTCATCAACTCATCCCGCTTGAGCCGCCCCACGCCATGTTCGGCTGAAATCGACCCGCCATGTGCCATCGCGGTCGCATGCACAATGGCAGTGATCGCGTCGGCTTGGCTCGCAAGAATAGGGGTGTCCGCATCCGATGGCTCACAGGCTGAATAATGCAGATTCCCGTCGCCGACATGCCCAAAAGCGACAATCTCCACTCGCGGCGCGAGCGTATGGATCGCCCGCTCGCACTCCTCCAAAAAGACAGGGATCGCAGAGACAGGCACTGAAACATCGTGATTGATCGCGGTGCCATAGGCCCGTTTGGAGAGCGGTATCGTCTCGCGAATTTTCCAGAAATCGGCCGCCTGCTGCCCACTCATCGCGATCTGCGCATCGGCTGCCAACCCCAACTCCAAAGCACGCGCGAGCGCCGTTTCCAGCACAGACTTTGCCATATCGGCCGCTGGCAGCGACACTTCGCATAAAACCCGCCATGCAAGCTCGGATGGTGCCGGATCGCGCACATCGCTATGATCCGCACGCACCATCTCAATCGCATTGGAGGGAATAATCTCAAACCCCGTCACCGTGTCACCGGCGATCGAGCGGACATGCGCAAGCAATGCCACCACATCTGACGCGCTCTTAGCGCTTATCCAAGCTGTCGCCGTCTGAACGCGCGGGAAAAGTTTCAGCGTTGCCGCCGTAATCAGGCCGAGCGTACCTTCCGCGCCGGCAAACAAATGCTTGAGATCATAGCCCGTATTGTTCTTGCGCAGCCCCGACAGCCCATCCCATATCTCGCCAGAGGGCAAGACAACTTCCAGCCCCAAAATCAGATCCCGCATCATGCCATAGCGCAGCACAGCAACACCCCCAGCATTGGTCGAGATCAGCCCACCAATGGTTGCCGTACCCTCCGAGCCAAGTGAAAGCGGGAACAGCCGATCCGCTTCCACAGCCGCAGTCTGAGCGATCACCAGTGGCGCACCCGCTTCAATTGTGAGCGAATTGTTGAGCACATCAAGCGCACGAACTTTGTTCATCCGCGTCATCGAAACACATATCTCGCCATGCGGCGTGCCGCCATCGACCAGCCCCGTATTGCCGCCTTGCGGGGTGATCGCCACTTGATGTTTCTGGCATAGCTTTACCAGTTCTGCTGCTTCCTGCGTGCTGGCGGGGCGGGCCAGAAAGGGCGTGTGTCCGGCCGCTGTGCCTCGCCAAGGCGCACTATGGCGTGCGAGCACGTCCGCATCCTCACTCCAGCCAGACGGGTCGAGGAGGGCCTTTGCCTCGCCAAGAAAATTCGGTGTCAGATCAGCCATAAGTCAGATTAATCCCGTTTCGCCGCCCGCGCCAGCCGATCATTAATTGCCAGCCCCAGCCCCGTCATCGGAATGGGCGCAACAGCAATCCGCGCATAGGAGCGGTCAAGCTGGCGCAGCATAGAAAAGAGGTTCGCCGCCGCCTCGACCAGATCACCTGCCGGAGAAAGATTGAGACTGATGCGGCCTTGTGGGCCCTCAACAGGCCCAAAGCCGAGATAGGCGTCACCCGAGATTGGCTCAGCCACATTCAGCCGCAGCGTCGCGTTGGGCGCATAATGGCCCGACAGGCCACCGGGCGCGAGCGGTTGCGCCTCGTCCTGTAGTCCCGCTGTAAATTCAGAAGCGTCAAAAGCGCCATGTCGCAAAACAACAGGCGTCTCCTCAAGACACGATAGAATAGTTGATTCCAAACCGATTTCGCACGGCCCGCCATCCAGGATCAGGTCAACGCGCGTGCCCATATCGGCGGCAACATGCTCGGCCTGCGTCGGACTGATCTTGCCGGACGGGTTCGCAGACGGCGCAACAAGCGGCTTGCCAAACGCCTCCAGCAGACGGGCCGCAACAGGGTGCGCTGGTTGCCGAAGCGCAATCGAGCCAAGTCCTGCGCGCGCGAGATCACAAACCGAATGGGTCTGCGCCAGCGGCACCACCAAGGTTAGCGGCCCGGGCCAGCCTGCATCCGCAAGCGCCTTGGCGCCCGCGCCAAACTGCCCCTCGCCAAGCGCCATCTGCAAGCGTGAAACATGGGCGATCAGTGGATTAAAGCTCGGCCGCCCCTTTGCCTCATATAGCCTTGCAACCGCCTCCGGATTGGCCGCGTCGCACGCAAGTCCGTAAACCGTCTCCGTCGGGATCGCCACAAGCCCGCCACCGCGCAGTACGTCCACAGCGCGGGTAATATTTTCCTCAGTTGGTTCAAGCAGAGGCGCAGTCATGGGAAAGCGCTTAGCATGCTTAGGGCGTGATCGGCGAGGCCTGAACACTAACCGAGACGCTGATGTCCGCGCTGACCCAATCTGCTGTCGCGTCGCTTTCCTGCCCCAAATCAAGTGTCTGACGCGACAGCTCTGTCGTCCCTGTCATCGTCCATACGCCATCCGCTTCGGTGAGTTCGAATATAAATGGAACTTCAGCGGTCACCTCTTTAATCGTCAGTGCCGCAGTTGCCACCATCACGCCTTCAACCTCGTCTTCCTGGCGGAAGTCAGACAGGGCAACGGTCGCCTCGGGAAACGCTTTGATGTTGAACCACTCGGCGGCCTCAAGCGTATTGTCGTAAATCGGGTCGCCCGTCTGGGCGCTGGCGGTATCGACCGAAACACTTACGCTAGCGCTAGCGAGGTCATCTGCATCAAAATTGATCGTGGCCGACCAGTCCTCGAACACGCCGGAGAACGCATCACCGCTATGCGTGCCCGAAAAACGTATCTCCGAAGCGTCATAATCAATCAGCCAGTTTCCCTCGGATATGTCTTGGGTAACGGGCCCATCCCCGCCAAGGCTTTGCGCAATAATTGGCCCGCCCGCGATCACGCCAAAAAACGCAAAAGCGCTGCCAAATGCCAATAAAGCGCCACGCGCAGGCGCTCTTGGCGGTGTGGTCTTGCCAAACAGTCTCGGTATCATACGCTTTAAGACGCCTTCATCATCGCTTATTTCATGCTTGATTGCCCCGCCAAGATGGAGCGCAAACAGGCCAATTAAAACCCAGCTCATGATTTCGTGAACTTGTTCAATCCTCGGATAAACCACTTCGCGTGTCCCTAGCGCAAGTTCAGGAAGCCCCGCAATGTGCGGCCAGCTAACCGTCCCGTAAAGCACTGTCGCAATCGAAAACGGCGAGACCGACACCATGATCCAGCCAGACACCGGAAGCGCAAATACCACCACATAAAGCCCGATATGCACCCAATGCGAAGCTCGCTTCTCAATCGGCTTCATATCTTCAGGCAAAGCCGGTGGACGGTTCATGAACCGCCAGATCAGACGCGCAATCATCAGAACAAGCACCGTAATGCCGATAGATTTGTGTAGCTGGAACATCCATTCAATCGGCCTGTGATCGGCGTCATGCATATTCTTGCCGAGCGCGATCATTCCCCCAAGCGCCAGCGCGACGAGCCAGTGCAGCGCAATTGCCACACCCGTATAGCGCTCAGATGCCGCAGCCTCGCTCATGCCCGCTACTCCGCCTGCACAAACTCGACTTCAAGCTCGATGGCCACCTCGTCGCCAATATCGGGCAGCAGCGCCAACATACCAAAGTCTGACCGTTTCAGCGTCGCGCTTGCTGAAAATCCGATGACATCACGCTCGCCAAACCAAGGAAAATTGCGCACGCCGTTCAGCGTCATATCGAGATCTACCGGATAGCTGACCCCCAACAGGCTTAGCTCGCCCTCGATCGTGCCGGACATGCCGTCCAGTCCTTTAATAGCTGCCGATGTATAAGTGATTTCCGGAAACGCTTCGGCATTGAACCATTTTGCATCTGTGGCCAGAGTCATA
>CALLUH010000183.1 GCA_938011445.1 uncultured Hyphomonadaceae bacterium | reverse complement strand
ACGTCCACCGTGTTGAAGCGGCCATAGGCGACGCGGCCATAACCGCTGGTCTCTTCGCTTGGTTTGACGCTATCGAATTTGATGATGCCGCCGGGCGTATTGCGGCCAAACAGCGAGCCTTGAGGCCCACGCAGGACTTCGACCTGGGCGATGTCAAAGACCGGATAGCCTTTCAGGATCGGGTTTTCGTAAGGCACATCATCATAGACGAGCGAGACGGGCTGGGTCGAGTTGAGGTCGAAATCAGTGTTGCCAATGCCGCGAATATAGAAGCGCGGAAAGCTGCGCCCGAACGAGCTTTCGGCGACGACGCTCGGGACGCGCGCGGAGAGAAAGCGGATGTCTGCGCCGCCAGCTGAGATGTTTGCAAGCTTGTCACCGGACAGGGTGGTGATCGAAATCGGCACATCCTGAATGTTCTGGGTGACGCGCTGGGCTGTAACTTCTACCTCGTCCAAGCGGAACTCTTCGGCTTCTTCGGCGCTGCTTTGAGCGTTTGCCTGCAAGCTGGCGCTTATGCCAAGGCCCGCGCCAAGGGCCAACAAGCTCACGGCGCTAATCCGCCGAGCGGATGAAAAACTGTTTTTCATGATGAACTTCCTGTGCTTGTCGCCTATGCGCCAGAGACATTTGATGCGCATCTCAATCTCGTGTTTAGGGTTTGGCATGGGGCAGGGGCAAGGGCAATTGGGCAGCAAGTTCACAGCCCCCGCATTTATCTGCTCGGGGTTGCTGCGATGCAACATGTTGGGGTGGTTTTACCCCTTGGCAAATGCGAAAAAGAAGCACCGGCACCAGCGATCCGACACGGTCTCTTTTTGCCCCGTAAATTTCCGCGACATTCCAAGATCAGTTAGCACTAAATCCACGGATTAAACCGTGATGGCCGCAAAGTCTCACTGGTAGGCTCAGCTTCCGGTTCGACCGAGGGGGCTGGCTCTGCTGTTGTTTCGACTTCGGCATAAGGATTGGCTGGCGTCTCGACGCCTTCAGTTCCGGCCGCCGCATTGAAGTGGTCCGGCTCCGGCTCAGCCGGAGCTGTGGCCTCGTCCTCACCCGCCGATGAGGGCGGCATCGGCTCTGGCATTTGAGGGGCGGTCGGATTGGCATGGGCCATCGTTGTCGCTGTGCCAGCCATCAACGGTTTATCCTGCTCATTGCCTTTTGCCAGACCACTGAGCGAAAGAACTTCCCCGGGCTGGGGAGGTACGAATGTGCCGTTACTCTGGTTGGTATCTGCTTGCGAACCATTTGGCGCAATGTCCGCAGTTGAGGGGTCCGGTTCCAATTGAAGTGGTTGTTCACTGGCCTCCGCTGCTGAGAGGTTGAAATCGGTTTCCGCGATTTCTGGAGGGATTATCTCGTCAAGCGGCGCCGGTTCTGGCATCGCCGTGATCTCCGGCATAATCGTGTCGTCAATGTCCACTGTACGGGTCGCCTCCAGAGGTGCCGTCTCACTTGGCGCGGCGTCTGGAGTAGGTTCGGGTTCGCCGTCTTCGGGTTGGCGTGCAGCTTTCAGAAGACCGGTCGCACCGAGCCCGGCGATACCAAAGCCGGTCATGGTCGCGATGGGGGACGCGTCGCCTTCGCGTTGAGCGGTAACGTCTTCGCGCAGCGGGTCCGTTTCTGCCTCCAAGCCATCGCCAATAGCGATACCTGCTTGCGCGGTGGTCTGGTTGACTTCATCAGCAAGTGAGGCGACGGCATTGCTCACATCGGTCACATCTGCATCTGCCAGTGACGCAACGCCGGACTCATTGGCCGTGTCTTCGCCCATGTCGGGTTCGTGGTCCGCGATCTCCGCCGCTGTCGGCACCAGGCCATCTTCCATCGGAATATCGACTATGCCGTCTCCATCAAGATCGAGACCTTGCAATACGCTATTGATAGCTGTCTCCGTTCCGCGCGCAATACGCTGTGCATCGACGAGCAGCCCCGCGACCGCAGCCTCATATGTCGTCCCCTCTTCATGGGGGGTCTGGGACAGATCGGCGGCGGTGACTTTTTCAAGCTCGATGCCGGTCGAATCGGTCAGCCGGATATTGGTCGGCTGGCCATGAAGGATGACGCTATACCCTTCAGTGTCATAGACGAGGCTGTCGGGGCTTTCGCCATGGGCCCACTCGATCTTCCCTTGCGCCGTCATTGCACAAAGCCGGTCAACCAGTTTCATTGTCGAAGGATGCATCATGATTAATTGCCTCTGGCGAACTTATACCCCAATCTTCTTTTAAGACTTTATAGAGGAAGTTTCAAATGGCTTTGCTGGCTTTCTGCGAGAAATTGGCAGGTTGAGGGGGGAATATCGGCCAGATAAGGCATCCCGAAGCGGGCGTGTTGTGCTGAAAATTGGCTGGTCTTGGAAGTTGAGCGCGCTTATGCTGGTGTCGGCAATCCGTGATCACCCATGGGAGAAATAAATAATGAGCATTGTAAAATGGCTATTATCGCTCGCAATCGGCGGTTTCCTGATCGTCTTCGGGATTACCAAATTTACCGGTGGGGCGCACATTTTCCCGCTGATCGAGATGAATGCGACCGCGCTCGGCTTTCCGATGGCGGATTTGTTCTTTCCGCTGGTCAATTATGCCACCGGCGCGCTGGAACTTGTGGCGGGCGCGCTCGTGATTTTACCGATGACACGGGCGCGGATTGGCGCGAATCTGGCCGTGTTGCCGTTTTTGGGCGCAGTTGTGTTTCATCTCTCGCCGCTCTTGGGTGTGATGACGCCCGCGGGATATGCACAAGGCGCGGACGGGCTGGAGGCGGCATTGGCTTCGGGCGGCGGCTTTGTACGCGAGCATTTCACGGCCGAGACGGGGCCGGAACTGTTTGCGCTGGCGGTGGTGTTTTTGCTGCTGGCGATTGTCAACGCGGCGCTGCACAAGGGCGATGCATAGAGCGCTCTTATGGAGGCTTTTCTGACGTCACTTGCAGCGCTTCCGACGGGCTATTTCAAGGCGCAATATGACGGCGCACCCTATGGTGTGACGGTCGAGCGGCTGGCGGAGGGGCGTCAGGTCAAGCTCTATGGTGAAGCGCTCGGGGGGACGGACCTTGTCAGCTTTAATCTGTACCTGCCGCGCTCTGGGAAAGTGTTGCTGAAACCGTGCGAAATGCCGGAAGAGAAGGTGGTTCGGTTTGTGCTGGGGGTGGAGGTGGTTTGAGGTGCGTGCGGCTTAGATGGGGCGAGTTTAAGCCTCTAGTCTTTCGGCCCTTTCTACTCTAGGAGGCCTAAAGGCTCAAGATACGCTTTAATCTCGGCAAATGAAGTGACGGAGTTTCGCTCTGGCAGAACCACCCAAACGCCATGCTCTTGCAATATCGTCCTCACCAAGTTGGAAAATCGGTTACGAGGCTTTGGAATATGCGCCTTTATAAGTAGTTCGCCTTCGCGATCACTCGTCGAGCTAAATTCAACTGTTGCTGCATCCGTCCACTTGAAGTTTTTTGTGCCAGCACGCCAGAGAACGCTAAAGCCGTCTTCGCGCAATGTTAGATAAGGTTTCGGTGAAAACGTCCGATACATCAATATTGATGCTGAGCTCAACATGACCCAAGCGACCCATAGTGAGGGTATTAAAATCAGATACCCAATAATCGTTGTGATCGATCCAAAAACTGGCCCTAAGGCGTCCGCAAAAAAGTTCCCCGGCCCTTGGATTAAGGCTGAAACAACCAATCCCAAGAATGCGGAGCCTGCCAGTGCACTGAATAGAAACAAGCCCAAGTCAGTTGTTCTTTTGGTTCGCAGTCTAAGATGTTTTTGCAACTGGTTTCCTTACATCATCGCCCAATATATCCTTCTAACATAACAAACTTAAAAGATGACGAACTTGAGTTTGGATAAATACCCGCGTTCGTGAGTGACCTATTTTGGGTGCGTTTCACCGCTAGCGAATACGTGCAATGCCGCCAGTGCCACCCACAAAAAAGCCCGCACTTTTCAGCGCGGGCTTTCTTCATTTGGGTTGGCGGGCGGTCCTAGCTGTAAATCTCGAACAGACCGGCTGCGCCCATGCCGCCGCCGACGCACATGGTGACGACGCCCCATTTGGCTTTGCGGCGGCGTCCTTCGAGCAGGAGCGAGCCGGTGCAGCGCGCGCCGGTCATGCCGAACGGGTGGCCGATGGAGATCGAGCCGCCATTGACATTGTATTTTTCAGGATCGATGCCGAGCGTGTCGCGGCAATAGAGACACTGGCTGGCAAAGGCTTCGTTCAGCTCCCACAGGTCGATATCGTCAACGCTCAGGCCGTGGCGCTCAAGAAGGCGCGGGACAGCTTTGACGGGGCCGATGCCCATTTCGTCAGGATCGACGGCGCCGACATTAAAGCCCGCAAAGCGGCCAAGCGGGGACAGGCCGCGCTTTGACGCTTCGGCCGCCTCCA
>CALLUH010000182.1 GCA_938011445.1 uncultured Hyphomonadaceae bacterium | reverse complement strand
TAGTTTAGCCCGTTTTTGCAGGGCCGTAGCTTCTGCCAGAGCGCAAGCGTTAAGGCCTCATTAAGAGGTCTTCCACCGCTATTTTGACAATTTTTCCAAATACAGCATTGACCAAGTGTTAACCTATAGACCACTATATATTGTGTTAGGGTTATCCGATAACGCTGTATATGGCGATATTGGAGGGTTAATCCTCTTTTCTGGTTTGATGTGAAGGGCTACTTATGTCTGCGATAGATGCTGTTGTTAAAGATGAAATCCGGGGATCTCGCAGAGGTAAGCCGCGTCATGTCGAGCTGAACGTCGTCGATAAGCCCGCGGTGCGGCCCGAGGACATCAAAACCGACCCCTCGCGCGATTCGCTTTTGACTGATTTTGGCAAGCGCACGCTCGAAGACCGTTATTTGCTGGCCGATGAGACATTTCAGGGCATGTTTGCCCGTGTGTCTGCGGCTTATGCCGATGATCTGGCCCATGCCCAGCGGCTTTATGATTATATGTCCCAGCTCTGGTTCATGCCGGCAACGCCCGTTCTGTCCAATGGCGGCGCTGATCGCGGTCTGCCGATCTCTTGTTTCCTGAATCAAGTCGGCGATTCGCTTGACGATATTGTCGGCACGTGGACGGAGAATGTCTGGCTAGCATCCAATGGCGGCGGCATTGGCACCTATTGGGGCAATGTCCGCTCTATTGGCGAGAAGGTTGGCCAAAACGGGCAGACTTCCGGCATTATCCCCTTTATTCGCGTGATGGACTCGTTGACGCTGGCCATCTCGCAAGGCTCGCTGCGGCGCGGCTCGGCGGCGTGTTATCTCGACATCCACCATCCGGAAATCGAAGAATTTCTGGAGATTCGCAAAGCCTCTGGCGATTTCAACCGCAAGAGCCTGAACCTGCATCATGGCATCAACATTACCGATGCTTTCATGGAAGCGGTGCGTGATGATGCCGAGTTCGATCTGATCAGCCCGAAATCGAACACTGTCGTCAAACAGGTCAATGCCCGCAAGCTCTGGCAGAAACTGCTTGAACTGCGCATTCAGACCGGCGAGCCTTATTTGCTGTTCACCGATACGGTCAACAATGCCATGCCCGCCCATCAGCGCCAGATGGGGCTGAAAGTAACCCAGTCAAATCTGTGCTCGGAGATTACGCTGGCGACCGGCATTGATAATGACGGCAAGGACCGCACAGCCGTGTGCTGCCTGTCCTCCGTGAACGCCGAGAAATATCTCGAATGGAAACAGGACGAAACCTTCCTTGAGGATATTTTCCGATTTTTGGACAATGTGCTTCAGGACTTTATCGACCGCGCGCCGGACGAGATGTCGCGCGCCGTCTACTCCGCCGAGCGTGAGCGCTCTGTTGGCCTCGGCCTGATGGGTTTTCATTCCTTCTTGCAGACCATGCGCGTGCCGATGGAAAGCCCGATGGCGAAAAGCTGGAACAATCAGATGTTCAAGCACATCCGGCGCGGCGCGGATGCAGCGTCGGTCAAGCTCGCCAAGGAGCGCGGCCCCTGCGAAGACGCCAGGGGGGCAGGCATCATGGCGCGCTTCAGCCACAAAATGGCAGTTGCGCCCACGGCATCTATCTCTATCATTTGCGGCGGCACCAGCGCTGGCATCGAACCGATCCCTGCCAATGTCTACACCCATAAAACCCTGTCAGGCTCGTTCACGGTCAAAAATCCGCAGCTTGAGGCGGTGCTTGAGGAAAAGGGCGAGAACACAGACCATATCTGGACGACAATTCTCGAACATGAGGGGTCCGTCCAACACCTCGACTGCTTGTCAGAAGAGGAGAAAGCGATCTTCCGCACAGCGTTCGAAATCGACCAGCGCTGGATCATTGAACACGCCGCTGACCGGACGCCCTATATCTGCCAGTCCCAGTCCCTCAATCTCTTTCTGGCTGGCGACATAAACAAGTGGGATCTGCATATGCTGCACTGGACGGCGTGGGAGAAAGGGCTCAAATCGCTCTATTATTGCCGATCCAAATCGGTCCAGCGCGCAGGCTTTGCAGGCGCCGCTGAAAAGATCGAGATTGCGGGCATGGAAACCCCGCAAACCGATTATGATGAGTGCCTCGCCTGTCAGTAATAGTCGGATATATTTGAAATCGTTAATGTAAAAAGGGCCAGTCGCGACCTCGCCTTTTCAGCATTTTGCCCCTATTCTGCCTTATTCTGGGGAGAAAATAAGGCGCGAGGCAGACAGGGTGTGATTAACCTGTCTGAACGAAACTGAAGCAATTGGAACGAAATAATTCATGCAGCGTTAAATGTGTTCAGGTCTACTGGAATCATGTTTATGCGCGGCAAATTTTATTTCGGTATGAGGGATACTCGTCAGATGATTGTGGCAACAATCGGCATATTGGGCGCGTTGGCGTGCGAAGGGTGTACCTATTTCGCAAGCGACGATTATATTGCCCCGCCGAAGACCGGCCAGATTGTTCTGAGCCCGTCCAATGCCATGCTCGTCGCAGCTCCGGCCCCGCTTGGCGTCGTCCAGCCCCAATATACCCCGCCGCCGCCGCTGCAGCCCATTGAACGTTTACAAATCGCCGAACAGGTTCTGCGCGATTATGGTGTGGCTCTGCCGTCCATTCAAGCCGCCGCCACCGCACGTGGCGTTGGCGGACAATCACCCCTCCATTTTTCCGGACCCGAAGGCAAAGCCAGCCTGACCGTCTCTCAAGGCGTCAGGTTGAACGTCAGCACAGAGCCGGGCTGGTCTTCAAACCCTGCCGTGCGCGCCTTCCAGGGCGGCGTCGATGCCCAGCGTCTCGGTGGCGCACGCTATGAACGGGTCGGCTTTGACACAGAATTGGCCTTCGCTGCCTCCAGTGAGTTTACTGGCCTTGGCTTTGACGTCGGGCTTGTCCCGCGCGCCAGCTTTATTGATGAGGGTAATTTCTCTGTGCGCCGTGTCGGGGCCGAGTTCCGTTTTGGTCAGGACATTGACCAGCGCGGCTCAGAACAGGGGCTGCCGAGTTGGTATTTCTTTGCTGGCGCTGATGGCGAAGCCCTGATCTTTAACAATGGCACCGCGGGCTCGGGGCTTGGCCTGATTGATGGCGTTCAATTGCGCGATCAGGTCACAGTGGGCGACATGCAGGCAGGCCTGAATTTCCGCCGCTATGGCACGAATTTGTCGCTAAGCTATATCCGCCGCGAAGTCGAGTACAATTCGAATTCGGTAGACTTCAAGCGTGCCGAGGATTTTGGCGGCCTGACCCTTAGCTGGCGTCGCTAGACTTTCGCCAAACCGGCACCAGGGCCAGAGCCCGGACCGGCGCGTAGCTTATCCACAGGAACACTGGGCTGTGACGAAAACGCCCTCTTGATTCGCCTATTTCTTGTGTTAGTTATTCTTTCAGACACTATATATAGTGGTGTGACGAGATAAGACTGACGCTTCAAGGACAGACGATCATGGCAATTATAGACCCCAACCGCCCCGGCCTGCTCACGCCAAGCGCCGCCTATAAGCCGTTCCGCTATCCTTGGGCCTATGAGTTCTGGCAGCGCCAACAGCAGGTTCACTGGATGCCCGAAGAGGTGCCCCTGGGCGAAGACTGTAAAGACTGGGCGGTCAAGCTTTCGGACAAGGAACGCAATCTGCTGACCCAGATTTTCCGCTTTTTCACCCAATCCGATGTCGAGGTTGGCGCGAACTATATGGAAAACTACATGCCGCTGTTTAAGCCGGTTGAAGTGCGCATGATGCTCGCCGCCTTCTCG
>CALLUH010000181.1 GCA_938011445.1 uncultured Hyphomonadaceae bacterium | reverse complement strand
TCAATCGCTGGGAGACCATGATGGCGGGCGCGTTCGAGCATGGCTTTGCAGTGGATTGGATGCGCAAGGATTTACGCATTGCGCTTGAAACCGCCCGTGAGACCGGCGCAAGCTTGCCGGTCGCTGCGCAAGTGGATCAGTTCTATGCCGATGTGCAGGCCATGGGCGGGGCGCGTTGGGACACGTCCAGCCTGATTGCGCGGCTGCCGAAAGCCGACTGAGGCGAGACGCTTTATTTGCCTGTAAACTTTGCTGGGCGTTTTTGCAGGAACGCTTTAACTCCTTCGGCAAAGTCGGCAGTTTGGCCCGCCGTGCGCTGGGCGATGCGTTCGGCATGGATCTGGCTGTCAAAATTGCGGTCGGCGCTGTCCCAGATCAGTTCGCGGATCATGGCGAGCGCCTGGGTTGGACCTTCAGCAAGATGGATAGCTTTTTCATGGGCGGTTGCCATTAGCTCATTGTCACCCGTGACCATATTGACAAGCCCCCAGTCGAGCGCTTTGGCGGCGGGGATTTTGTCACCCATCAGTGCCATTTCCATCGCCCGCGCACGGCCAACAAGGCGCGGCAGCAAATAGGTCGAGCCACCATCGGGCACAAGACCGATCCGGCGGAAGGCTTGCAGGAAGTAAGCGCTTTCACTGGCAATGATAAGGTCGCCCATCAGCGCAATCGAGCAGCCAACGCCCGCAGCTGCGCCATTAACAGCGGTTATGATCGGATGCGGATGCTCCTTCATCGCCATGATCAGCGGATGGTAATGGCTGTCGAGCGCTTTGCCCGCGTCGAATTTCGCTTTGCCGGCATTGCCGTCCATGCCGCCCGAAGCGAGATTTGCGCCTGAGCAGAAGCCGCGCCCGGTGCCGGTCAATATGGTGCAGCGGGCCTCGTCGCCGGCCTGTTCAAGCGCTTGCAACAGCTCGCCCACCGTATCGAGCCCGGCTGCATTCATTGTTGCCGGATCGGAAAAAGTGATCGTCGCGATTGTGTCAGCGACTTCATAGGTAATTTTCTCGAAACTCATCTTGGGCCTCCCGTAATCTTTCCTTGTCCATCGTAGCCGCGTGGGCCGTGCAAGGTAAACCATGACGCTAGGGAAGCGAAGCGTGAATTGATAAAACGGCAAATGCGGCCTATTGTGCCGGAAAACGGGAGAGAAAAATGCCTTTGGATCAAGCACCTCAAGCCTCGGACATGTCGGCCATTCTGGCCAAACAGAAAGCAGCTCATATCAGCGAAGGGCCAGCGTCGGCTGAGCTGCGCATTGACCGGATTGATCGGGCGATTGGGCTATTGGTCGATTTCCAAGGCGAGATCGAAGAGGCGCTTGTCAAAGATTTCGGTCATCGGTCGCGTGATGCCAGCAGGTTTACCGATGTCGCCTCATCCATCAGTACGCTGAAAGATTCGCGCAAACATGTGAAAGCGTGGATGAAACCGGAAAAACGCCGGACCGAGCTACCATTCTTTCTGGGACAAAGGGCCGAAGTCCAGTTCCAGCCCAAGGGTACAATCGGGATTATCAGCCCGTGGAACTTTCCAGTCAATTTGACATTTACCCCGCTTGCGGGCGTTTTTGCAGCGGGCAATCGGGCGATGATCAAACCGTCCGAATTTACCGAACATACGTCCGAGCTGATGGCACGTATGTTTGCGCAAGCCTTCTCCGAGGAAGAAGTGGCCGTGTTCACCGGCGGGCCGGATGTTGGCGCGGCGTTTACCAGCCTTGCCTTTGATCACCTTGTCTTTACTGGCGCTACCTCGATTGCCCATCACGTGATGCGGGCAGCTGCGGACAATCTGGTGCCGCTAACGCTTGAACTTGGCGGCAAATCTCCGGTGATCCTTGGACGGTCTGCGGATATGGAAAAAGCGGCCAAGCGGATCATGAATGGAAAGACGCTGAACGCGGGCCAGATCTGCCTCGCGCCGGACTATGCCTTTGTGCCCAAAGAGAAGACGGCGGAATTTGTCGGCCATGCCAAAAGCGCGGTAGAAAATATGTTCCCGACACTGAAAGATAATGATGACTATACCTCCGTCGTCAATCAGCGCCATTATGACCGGCTGCAATCCTATATCACCGATGCACGCGAGAAGGGCGCCGAGATTGTCGAGATCAATCCAGCCGATGAGAACTTCACCCAGCAGCCCCATCACAAAATCCCGCCAACGCTCGTGCTCAATCCGACCGATGATATGGCCGTGATGCAGGACGAAATTTTCGGTCCTATTCTACCGATCAAGGAATATACCGAGACGCGAGAGGCAATTGCCTATGTCAATGCCAATGACCGCCCACTCGGGCTGTACTATTTCGGTGAAGACAGCGCAGAGAAAGACAAGGTGCTGGACAGCACGACCTCCGGTGGGGTGACGGTAAATGATGTCATTTTTCACATCGGACAGGAAGATTTGCCCTTTGGCGGGGTCGGTCCGTCCGGCATGGGATCATATCATGGCCGCGACGGCTTTCTGGAGTTTAGCCACAAAAAGGCGGTCTATATCCAGACCGGATCAGAACTAATTTCGATTCTGCGTCCGCCCTATAGCGAGAAATTCCGCAAGCAGATTGATAAGCTGATCAAGCGCTAGGGGCCACAGAGTTGAACCTCATGGTGAGCGAAGACGAACCCTCATGGTGAGCGAAGTCGAACCCTCATGGTGAGCGAAGTCGAACCCTCATGGTGAGCGAAGTCGAACCAAGAGCCGGGCTTACCGTTTCAAAAAGCCCGGCACATCGTCACCAAAGCCTTTGATGTCGTCGCGGGCCGGTTCGAGGATCGGGTCGTCATCCTTACGCTTATAGTCGCGCTTGGGCCGGTCGCGGCGGGGCTTGTCTGATTTGGGCTTTTCAGTTTTTGGCGTTTCGGTATCAGCTATGGGAGTTTCCGATTGCGCGGCGCGTTCTTCGCGGCGTTTGTTTTCGCGGTCCGGATTGCGTTCGCCGCGCGGCTTGTCGTCTTTTGCTTTGTCCTCGCGCGGTTTGCGATCGGCATCATCACGATTGCGATTGCGGTTTCTGCCGCCGCGCTCGCCCCGTTCGCCGCGGGAGCGTCCACCCCGACCGCCGCGATCTCGTCCGCGCCCGCCGCTACGTCCACGATTGCCTTGGTCTGGTGGAAGGTTTTCAAGTTCTTCAAGCAGGCCCTCGATCTGTGCTTCCTCTACATCGCGGCCAATCATTTTGAGCACAAAGCCCCATGATTTTGCGTCTTCTGGCCCGACAATTGTAAAACTGTGCCCGTGGCGTCCGGCGCGGCCTGTGCGACCGATCCGGTGGACATAATCCTCGTCTTTTGGCGGCGGTGCAAAATTAAAGACGTGGGACACATCTGGAATGTCGAGCCCGCGCGCAGCTACGTCTGAACCGATCAAGAGCTTAAGCTCACCATTGCGGAAGCGTTCAAGTGTCTGTGTCCGGTAAGCTTGCGGTAGATCGCCATGGATCGCGGCCGCATCAAAGCCGTGCACGCTGAGCGATTTGGCCACAATGTCCACTTCGCGCTTGCGATTACAGAACACGATACCGCTTTCAACATCGCTTGTCTCGATCAGCTTGCGCAAGGTATAGCGCCGGGCTTTGGCATCATTGGTCGGGATTTTGACCACGCGCTGCGTGATCGTCTCGGCGGTTTGGGCGGGCCGGGCCACTTCAATACGGATAGGATTGTTCTGGAAGGTTTTGGCGAGCTTTTCGATCTCTTTGGCAAAGGTCGCCGAGAACAGCAATGTCTGGCGCTTCTTCGGCAAGAGCTTACAGATCATTTCAATATCGTCGATAAAGCCCATATCGAGCATGCGGTCGGCTTCGTCGATGATCAGGGTTTCAACACCTGTGAGAAGGATTTTGCCGCGCTCGAACTGGTCTTTGAGCCGTCCGGGCGTTGCGATCAACACGTCTACCCCTTGCATCAAAAGCCGCTCTTGTTCTTTGAAGCTAACCCCGCCAATCAAGAGCGCCATGGTGAGTTTCAGATGAGTGCCGTATTTGACGAAGTTCTCTGCGACCTGATCGGCAAGTTCGCGCGTCGGTGCGAGAATCAAAGTGCGCGGCATGCGGGCACGGGCGCGGCCCTTGGCAAGCCGATGGATCATGGGTAGCACGAAAGCGGCCGTCTTGCCGGTGCCGGTCTGGGCAATGCCGGTCACATCGCCGCCCACCATGACATGCGGGATAGCCTGTTCCTGAATGGGTGTGCAATGGGTGTAGCCGGATTCGGCAACCGCTTGCAGGATTTTGGGGTTGAGGCCGAGCGCTTCAAAGGTGACTTGTGGTGCGTCGTCTTCGGTTTCGGCTGGTTCGTTTGTCTGGTCTGTCAAAATTATGTCTTTCGGGTCAATGGATAAATTGAATGCTCGGGTCACGCTCATCGTGACAGCCGGGCAAGGTCCACGCCCGGAAACATCTGGATAGGCCTTATGCTGATTTTCAACCGAAACACAAGGTTTAGCTTGCAATCGCCGCAATTGTGCACGCCGCTATGGTTTTCATGTCGCACTTTTCCGAGAGCGCAAGAAAAAGCCCGCCAGTTGAGGGGGCGGGCTTTTGCGATCGGTAACTAGGGGTGTTTAGCTGGCGTCAGACAGGTTCTGATTGGCAAAATCCCAATTGACGAGATTGTCAAGAAACGCCGTCATATAATTGGGACGGGAGTTCTGGTAATCGAGATAATAGGCGTGTTCCCAGACATCCATTGTGAGAAGCGGGGTTACACCTGCCTCTGTGACAGGCGTTTCTGCGTTCGGTGTCTTGGTGATGGCAAGCTTGCCATCTTTGAGCACCAGCCAGGCCCAGCCGGAGCCGAACTGTGTGCCGCCTGCGGCTTTGAACTCGGTCGCGAAGCCGTCATAGGAGCCGAAATCGCGGTCAATAAGCTCGGCGATTTTGCCCGTCGGCGCGCCACCGCCGCCGGGTTTCATGGAGTGCCAGTAAAATGTATGGTTCCAGACTTGGGCTGCATTGTTGAAAAGGCCAGCTTTTGCAGGATCGGCGGCGGCCGCTTTAATAATATCCTCAAGCGCCATTGTTGCCATATTCGTGCCATCAATCAGCTTATTAAGATTGGTGACATAGGCATTATGGTGCTTGCCATAATGAAAATTCAATGTGTTTTCCGATACGTGCGGGGCTAGATCGCC
>CALLUH010000180.1 GCA_938011445.1 uncultured Hyphomonadaceae bacterium | reverse complement strand
GGATTGGGGCTGCCCATCAGGCCGGGGCGGGCGCGGGTTGCGATAAAGTCTACGACCTGGCCTGCATTTGCGCCAGTTTCGGGGAGGGGCTTTGTGAAGGCGGCGCGTAGGTCGGTTTCGCTGGCGGTGTGGCCGACGGGGCCTGTGGCAAAGCTGGTGAGCCAGTCGGTTGCGTGGGCATGGGCGCGGTTTAAGGCATCTTCCATTGATGGCTCCTCTTGGTGGAGGGCCAGTGTGGCGCGGCTTGGGCGCGGGGGCCAGCCGAAACTTGCGATTTTGGTTTTACTCTTCCTCCAATAGTCCATTTTGAATGCGAGGGGGAACTGGGGGCTTTGCAGGAGTTGCGCGATGGAAAGCGCCTCTGGAATTTCTGTGTAATGTTTTCACGATTTGGGCGACTATACATTCATGAAAGATGCGGTGCTGGAAAATTTGTTTCGGGAATGGCTGGAAACCTATGCGGGCTTGGTGTCCCGTATTGCCTCCACCTATGAAGCGCGTCCGGCCCTTGTTGAAGAACTGGTGCAGGAAAGTTTTATGGGGCTGTGGCGTGCGCTGCCGAGCTTTCGGGGGGAGGCGAGCGCGAAAACATTTATTGCGCGTATCACGCACAATGTTTGCATCAGCCATGTGCGCAAAGCGGTGAAAGCAAAATCCGGGCCGCTTGATGAGCGTATGGCAGATACTGCTCCGCAGCCGGAAGATTTAGCAGACACAGCCTCGCGCCGCCGCAAATTGGTTGAGGCTGTGCGTGCGTTGCCCTTGCAGGGACGCCAGATAATTTCGCTACATCTGGAAGGCTTCACCAACCGGGAAATTGGCGAGGCACTAGGGCTCAGCGAAGGAAACATTGCAACGCGCCTTAGCCGCGCGCGGGCGCGCTTGAAAGAGATAATCGGAGAGCCAGCATGACCGATGATATGAAACAAAATAACTTGCAAAACCTATGGACATCACAAGAGGAGACCGTGGATATGGATATGATACTGGACGCCAGAGACAGGCTGGAACGCGGGCGCGTGATGGGGCGGCGGATTATAGACAGCGCGCTTATTATATTTGCGCTTCTGGTCTTGCTTTATGGGTCTTTGGAATTTTCTGGCATCTTCAAAACGGGAGGCTGGCTAACAGGGGGCTTCTTTATCTATTTCTGTTTAATGATTGCCCTCACCATGCGTGGCCGTCGGAAGAATCCTGAGATTGCCGGCCTGTCACCAGAAGGCTTGCTTGAGAATGCAATTGAAAGGGCTGAGAATAATTTGTGGGTCGCACGTGCGCTATATGCTATTCTTCCAATAAGCGAACTCATTGGCGGCGGGATTGGATATGTTCTGGCGGGGTCAATACTAGATTATGACAGAGCAGTTGTTCTCCCATTAAGTTCTATCATTATCTTTTTATTGATTGCTGCGCTTGGAAACCTTGCAGCTATTATTTTCGGCTTACGCCTCGCCAAAAAGAAGCAGGCTGAGTTGGTACATTTACGCGCGCGATTAAAAGAAATTGAAGAGGACGTGTAAGGAATATCTGTGTGTTGCGACTATCCTAATATCACATCAACAAAAAGGAATATCATATGTTAGACGCCATACGCCAAAGTGAGATTGCTTGGTGCAAACAGCATGGCTCGCTTCTTCGCGGTCTTTTAACCGGGATCATTATCTGGACAGTGTTTTTACAGATCTATCTGACCTATCGTGGGATCAATACAGATCAAAAGGAACTGCTTATTTTGCCAGCAATCTTGATGGTGACGGGAATTATTCTTCCGCTGATCGCGATTGTTAAAGTCAACAAGGCCGAGGCTTCTGACTGACCAAATTTGTAATGCTTAGCTTAACGCGGTAAACCCTCAAAAATTCAAAATGGCCTGCCAATATCGGCAGGCCTTTGTTTTGAGAAAGACCAGACATGTTAAAACGCGGTACACAGATTTTTCTGGGAGTTTTCTTTCTGGTCGCAGGGGTTCTGCATTTTGTGTTGGATGATGCGTTTGCCCAAATTGTGCCTCCTGCCTTGCCATTTCCAAACTTTATTGTCTGGCTGACCGGCGCGATGGAGCTGGTGTTTGCGGCTGCGCTGTTGCTTAAGCGGTACTTGGCGCTGACAGGTATTTTACTCTCGCTCTATCTGCTCGCGGTCTTGCCAGCCAATATTTACATGGCGCTTGCAGACATTCGGCTGGGCGAGATCGAGGTGGGCACGTTTGCCTTATGGGTCCGCGTAGCTTTGCAATTCCCGCTAATCGGGCTTGTGCTCTGGTGTTGTGGGGCGTGGCCGTTTGGTGGGCGGGCGCGTGCTTAGTCTTCGCTAAAGAGAGTGTCTTTCGCGCCGCCCGGGACGGGGAGGCCCATGCGTTCATAGGCGAGGGGGGCGGCAACGCGGCCGCGTGGGGTGCGGGCGACATACCCCTTTTGCATGAGGTAGGGTTCGATCACTTCTTCCACGGCGTCGCGGGCTTCGGAGAGGGCGGCGGCTAAGGTTTCGACGCCGACGGGGCCACCGGCATAGGTGCGGACAAGCGCGTCGAGATAGCGCCGGTCGAGGGCGTCGAGGCCGTCTTCATCCACTTCCAGTCTTGCGAGGGCGCGCTGAGCGGCGGCTTTGTCGATCGGGGAGTTTTCGGCTTCGGCGAAGTCGCGGACGCGGCGCATCAGGCGGATGGCGATGCGTGGGGTGCCGCGCGCACGGCGGGCAATCTCGTGGGCACCGTCGGCGGTGATGTCTGCGCCGAGTTTGATGCCAGCGGCGAGGGTGATGCGGGACAGCTCTTTGGGGGTGTAGAATTGCAAGCGGAGGGGAATGCCGAAACGGTCGCGCAAAGGCGTCGCGAGCAGGCCAGCCCGCGTTGTTGCGCCGACGAGGGTGAAGGGGGCAAGCTCAAGCTGGACCGAGCGGGCGGAGGGGCCTTCGCCGATGACCAGATCGAGCTTATAGTCTTCCATGGCGGGATAGAGGATCTCTTCGACCACGGCGGGGAGGCGGTGGATCTCGTCGATGAACAGCACATCGTTTTCTTCGAGATTTGTCAGGATGGCGGCCAAGTCTCCGGCTTTGGCGATGACGGGGCCGGAGGTGGCGCGGAAGCCGACACCTGCTTCGCGGGCGAGGATTTGGGCGAGGGTGGTTTTGCCGAGACCCGGCGGGCCGAACAGGAGCACATGGTCGAGCGCTTCACCGCGTCCGCGGGCCGCTTCGACGTAGATTTTGAGATTTTCCTTGGCTTTTTCCTGGCCGATATAATCGTCGAAGGTCTGCGGACGCAGGGCACGGTCGAGGGCGTCGCCGGGGGTGCGCTCGGGATTTGTGGGGAGGTCGTCTCGGGCGGCGTTCATACCGCAAGCTCCTTAAGCGCCGCCTTGATAAGCGCCCTGGCGTCTTCGCTGTCTGTTGTGCGGGCGGCTGAGGCGACGGCGCGGGCGGCGTCACTATGCGCATAGCCGAGATTGATCAGCGCGGAGACAGCATCGCCGCGCGCGCCGGAGTTAAGCGCGGCGGTTTCGGACATGGCGGCCCCCGCGCTGGCGGCGGGGTCAGCTTTGAAGGCGCTGGCAAAGCGGCCCCTGGGCGGGGGCTTTCCGGCCAGCTCGCCCGTGATGCGTTCGGCGAGTTTTTTGCCGACGCCTTTGGCGCGCTGGACGGTGGCGATGTCGCCT
>CALLUH010000179.1 GCA_938011445.1 uncultured Hyphomonadaceae bacterium | reverse complement strand
TCCTCAAACGTCACATGCGCTTCGGAATAGAGCGAGTACGGACTTGTTCGTGCCATCAAATGCGCTGCGCCCTTATAGAGTTTCAGCGTCACCTCGCCTGTGACAAAGCGCTGGGAGTGGTCAATCGCCGCTTGGAGCATTTCGCGTTCGGGGCTCCACCAGAAGCCATTATAGATCAGTTCGGCATATTTCGGCATCAGCTCGTCTTTGAGGTGCGCTGCGCCCTTGTCGATGGTGATTTGTTCAATGCCTCTGTGGGCAACCAGCAAAATGGTGCCGCCCGGCGTCTCGTATATGCCGCGGGACTTCATGCCGATGAAACGGTTTTCGAGCAGGTCCAGCCGGCCAATACCATGCTTGCGACCTAGCTCATTCAGTTCGGTCAACAAGGCTGCCGGACTTCTGTCCGCGCCATTGATCGAGACGGCGTCTCCGCGTTCGAAACCGATGGTGATCACCTCGGGCGTGTCTGGCGCGTTTTCGGGATTGACCGTACGCTGATGGACAAACTCCGGTGCTTCAACGCCCGGGTCTTCGAGCGCTTTGCCTTCCGAGCTTGTGTGCAGCAAATTGGCGTCCACCGAGAAGGGCGCTTCGCCGCGTTTGTCAGCAGCGATTGGGATATTGTGCTGTTCGGCAAAGTCGAGCAGGTCGGTGCGGGATTTGAACTCCCAGTCGCGCCACGGGGCGATGACTTTGATGTCGGGCTGAAGCGCATAATAGCCAAGCTCGAAGCGGATCTGGTCATTACCTTTGCCGGTTGCGCCATGGCAGACGGCATCCGCGCCGACGGCTTGGGCAATCTCGATCTGGCGTTTGGCGATCAGCGGGCGGGCGATTGACGTGCCGAGCAGATAGACGCCTTCATAGACCGCATTGGCGCGAAACATGGGGAAGACATAATCGCGGACGAAATCTTCGCGCAAATCGTCGATGAAGATATTCTCCGGCTTGATGCCAAGCTGTAATGCTTTCTCGCGGGCCGGCTCCAATTCTTCGCCCTGGCCGAGATCGGCGGTGAATGTGACGACTTCACAGCCAAATTCGGTCTCGAGCCATTTCAGGATGATCGACGTATCAAGCCCGCCGGAATAGGCGAGGACGACTTTTTTCGGGGCGGTCTGGGTCATAAGCGGGCCTGGTTGATGAAAGCGTGTTCGGGCCTCTTATCGCCGCCAATGGTGGTTAAGCAAGGCCAGAAGGCGAGGCCTGTGTGAAAATTGTGAGCTTCGCACGGATGCCGACTGTGAGTTTAGCCTTTTCAACAAGGTTAAAAAAGTGTTACTTTGAAGCGTGAAATTGCGTCTTGTTGGTTGGTGCGCGCAAACGCGTCCGTTCGGGCAAGTTGGCGCTTGCGTGGATTAACTCGCGTGGACTTTCTAGCGTGGATTATGGAGTGTCGTAATGGCTGATACAGGATATAGCGGAGATATGGCTGCTTCTACCGAAGGCGTTGACCTTGAAATGCACGACTTGATCAAAGCGGTGGTCGAACGTGGGCCGCGCCGCAAGGATGCATTGTCCAAGCGGTTTGAAGCCGCCGGACCGCAATTGCTCCAAGCCACCCAAACAGACGAGGTAAGCGGCCACGCGCGCCCACAAGACGAGATCAACAGCTTGATGGATGAGATCAAGCGGAATGCCGAAGCGCGTTCGGCCCAGAAAATTGATTTGGGCGCGTCCGCCGCAAGCGAGACAAGCCGCGGCTTGGATGCGGCCCTCCCTGACGAGAAATACGCACCTGCGTCAAAGCCTTGGCTCGAAGAAGCCGCTTTGGCGCAACAGACCATGATGGCGAACGAAACCGGGGATGATGATGCGGCCACCGCCCCCCAACAAGGGTTTGGCATTAACCCGTTTGCGAAGAAAACCGCAGCCGCAGGGGCACTCGGCGCAGCAAGCTTCCGGTCACTGGCGTCCCGTAGCAACAATGACACTGACCATGATGCTTTTGTGCGCGAGGCTGATAATGGCTTTGTCGATCCGCCCGCGTCAGTCGATGAGCATCAGGAAGCTGATTTTGAAGATACGGCTGCAATTGCGCCCCTATATGATGATCGGCACGCTGAATATGCCGCCGCCTTGACGGGGCCAGCATCGGCGCTCGAAGACGAGACACCTGCGAGCGCGCCCATGTCAGCTGCCGCAATCGCGGCTCTTGAGGCTGACAATGATGAGAGCGCCAGCGGCCCTCCCATCTGGCTGGCTATGGGCATTCCTGTGGCGGCAGTATCCATCGCCGCTTTGGTGGCCGGTGTTCATGTCGTGCGCGAAGCTGGGGCTGACGATGTGCCAATCGAAGCTGCATCGCTTGCGCCAATGACCGTGACTTATGCCGAGGCGGTGGAGCCGCCCGCAGCGGGCAATCAGATTGAAGCCTTAGCCGGGCAGGGCGCAGATCAGGCGCTGACGCTTGCCAGTGCGCCTGCCGCAGCGCCCGAAGCCCGTAATTTGCCTGAGAGGAGCCTGCCCGATGCCCGCACGATGCGCGAGCCTGCTGAAGCGGCTTCACGACGACCTGCTGAAAACCTTGAGGTGAGTGCGCCAGTGCCGCGTGCCCCTGCCGAGCCAGCGCCCGCAGACCTGCCGCGAGCGATTGCACCAATTGCGCCGTCTATCAAGCCGGCCCTGCCCAGTCCGCCCGCGCCGAATGTCCGCGTGTCTGCGCCCGTGCCGACACGGGACCCCGAAACTGCCCAGCGCCGATCATCAGCGCCCGAGCGCGCCGGACTGAGCAATGTGCCGTCGCTAAAGCCCCAGCTTGCATCCCTTCCGCGCAGATCGGCAACCCCCTTGCGCGCCTCTCCTGCAATTTTCCGGCCAAGCGGCACTCTGCCAGTGCGCGTATTTGAGGGGCGGTTCGAACGCGGCTCTGCGGCTCTGGTGGTCAATACGGTTGCGGCCAATATGGGAGACGCTCTGGATCGGACACAGCAAAACTGGCTGGCACGGGACATGGAGCGCGTGCTTGACCGCGAAATTGATGGTCGCAATGTCAGCCTAAGGACAGACCGCGGCAACCGGATTGGTGTCCAGTTTGAACATTCCGCCCAAGACATGCGCCGGATGCCAGTCGCCCGAGAACGCTCGGTCGCGGCTTTGCCCGACCAGATGGTGCTGGAGGGAGGCTGGTACGCTGTGCGCAAAAACGCGCCGCTGCGGCCAACGCCTTCCGTGTCCGGAACGTTCAGCAATCGAACGGTCAATAAGGATACGCTGATCGAGCGCATGGCAACCGTCACAGATCGCCATGGAGACCGCTGGTATCTGATGGGCCAGCGCGGCGTCGCAATCGGATATATGTCTCCCGCAGATCTTATAATTGCGGGCGCTGTGCGAGGACCGCTTGGCTTGCCCTATCAGCGACAACTCGGCGATGTTGTTCAGGATACGGTAGAGGTGTTCACACGCTGCCGGACAGTTTTCGTTGGACCCTTGGGCGGGGCGCGGGAAAAACTCGACGTTTGCCGCAATTCCAAAGGCAATTGGATTGGCGCGAATGGCGCACAACCAACGCGCCAGCACGCCGAAGCGGCCCGTCCAGAGCCGATTGTGCTTGCAAGTACCGTCGGGGAGAATCCGGAACTCGCCCCGTTCGAAACCAAACCCGTTCGCAAGAGCATGGCGCCAAAGCTCGTCTATGGGCAAGCCGGACAGACTGTCAAACAGACGCTTGCCGATGGCCGTGATGTCGAAATGACCCTTGGTCCAAAATTTGAAACAACACGCACCTTGCCAGTAATGCGGCTTGAAGCGCTGGGCCGGATTGACAGGTCTATCCGGCTTGATGCGCGTTGGATGCGGGTTCCCGGCGGCACCCGTCTGCGCGCAACGCCAGACTATATCACGCAAATGAATGTCGGCGCTGTGCCCAGCGGGGCGGCGATTGAAACCATCGGCATAGTCGAGAATGATCGTGGTGAGGACTGGGTGCTGGTTGGCCGCAAAGGCGTCGGTTTCGGATATGTTCCGCGTCAGGATCTTATGCCGCTGGCGGGTAGCACGGCGCTCAAAGCGGTTTCAAGCGAGCATATTGGCGTCATGGCTGATCTTGTCGAGACGGTGGCCGATTGCAGAACGGTAGACTATACCGGCGCGGGACTGAACGGCACCTTCACAGCTTGCCAGCAGCCTGATGGACAATGGAGCCTGTCAGCCGATCCCGCCTTGCGCCAATTGGTCGATATTGAGCCGTCCTCCAGAATTGCCCCCTAGCGCTATTTCTTGCTTTGACATTTGGGTAGGCTGGCGGCCGGGCAGAATGTCTCGTCAGGTGCCGAACAGGGTCGAATCGAGGCTCGGGGTCTGCTTTGGCGCAATATCATGATCGCGCGTTACAGTCTTTTGAGACGGCCCGGTGATCGGCAGGTAAAAGGCGATCGTCGTTCCGCGCCCTTGCTGGCTGGCGATTGAAAGCTTGCCGCCATGCATTTCGGCAAAGGATTTCGTCAGCGCCAGTCCGAGGCCGGTCCCTTCATGGTTCCGGTCAGAGCTGGCACTGACCTGTTCAAAGGGTTGCGCTAACCTTGGAAGATCTTTTTCCGGAATGCCAATGCCATTATCGGTGAACGCATATCTAAGATAATTATCCCGCCGCGTTAGAGTTACCGAGATACGCCCGCCCTTGTCGGTAAACTTGATGGCATTGGACAAAAGATTAAGGGACATTTGCCGAATGGCGCGGTGGTCGGCGGCAATTTCGGGCAGATCGTCCTCTGCTTCAAATGTCAGTGAAATATTCTCGCCCTCGGCTTTGCGCCTGATCATGCGCACGGCCGCATCGACAGGATCAATTGGATCAATGGGCACAAGCTCAATGCTCATTTTCCCGGCTTCGATTTTCGCCATATCGAGAATATCATTGATCATATCGAGCAAGTGCTGGCCGGACATAAGAATATCGCCAGCATAGCCCTTATAGCGCGGATCGCCGAGCGGCCCATAAAGCTCTGTAGATAGAATTTCGGAAAAACCATTAATCGCGTTAAGCGGTGTTCTCAATTCATGGCTCATATTGGTCAAGAAGGCGGATTTGGACTGGGCGGCGCGTTCGGCGCGGTCCTTCTCTTCGGAATATTTCCGGGCCAATTCGGCGGCGTGGCCTTCAGATTTCTCGAGCTCCGAGACGAGGCGCTTGAGCTTGACTTTCTGACGGTTGAGCTGGTTTGAGGCCTGGGTCGTATCGGTGACATCAATTCCGACAGTGATCAGGCCGCCCTCCGCCGTTGCGCGTTCGACAAGTTTGAGCCAGCGGCCATTGGTCAAATGCACGAGCGACGTATTTGGCTCTGTCGGAGAGGGCGTTTCCTGCCGGACCGAAGCGGCGCGGGCGAGGGCCACGGTATCATACCCCATGCCTGCCCGCAGCGCATTGGGGATATTGAACGCATGGGCATATGCCGCGTTCCAATAGAGCAAACGCTTGCGGCCATCCCAAATCGCGAATGGGCCGTCATAGCCTTCGAGCGCATTGCGCAGCCGGCGTTCGGTTTTGCGCAACCTGTCGTCAATCTGCTTGCGTTCGGTAAAATCGCTGGCAATCCCGGCAAAGCGTTCGACATTGCCCTCGCCATGCCGGACTTTGCGGCCGGACATTTCCACCCAGGTTTTCCCGCCATCATGCTGGGTGCGGAATTGAATGCGTAAAGTCTTGATCTCCTGGGCGCGCCCAATAGCCTGCTCCACCCTGTCACGGTCACCAACGAAAACCTGCTGGAGGAATGTATCGAGCGTAAACTCGTTTTTTCCACGCATGCCGAGAAGGGTTGCGAACTGGTCGGAGAGCTTGGCAGTGTCTGTGTTGGGAATAACTTCCCAGAAGCCCGCTTGTGCGCCATCCATAATCAAGCGGATCATATCCGCGCTTTCCTGTTCGGTGGCGAGCGCATCTTCGACCGCTTTGGCTTGCTTGCGCAACATTTTATAGAGACCATATATGGCAAGGGCCGGCGCGAGTAACAGCAACAGATAGATCAGCAGGCGCGTTAAGTCGTGAAGCGAGAAAAATGGGCTCGGGGCGACCGCGCAAATCTTGCCTGAATATGTTGCCATCGTCGCGCAGGCGGCGGCAGTGCGCGGCCCTTGATCGTTTTTTACAATGCCCGAATTGGAAGTACCCAGCTTGGCAGCAATGGACCGCAGTGCGGGGTTGCCGCTTGCCGGCGTGCCCGGCCCGGTTAGGGTGAAGTGCCGCTCGCCGACATTTTGCGGCAGCCATTCAGAGGCAGGGCCGATGGCAATAATCGGCACATTGACGCCATCATTCGAGAAAATGGCAATATCGTCCATTTCGGTCGTGAACATCGAGCCTGACAATTCGTCAGCCCGTAAAACATGCTCAGCAGCAATACGTTCCCTCGAGCCGGTGGGAGCATTGATCGCCTCGGACATCAACACAACAATGTCGATACCGCTGATGTCGTCACTCAGCGATCCAATTTTTTCCGGCGGAGTAAACAGATTATCGAGCTTTGACTTGACCGCACTTGCGCGGCCATCGAGATGCTCACCAACAACTTGTGCGCGTAACTGTAGAGATTCTAGTGATGCGCTGTCGGTGCTCTGGCGTTCTTCCCAGCCTTTCAAGGCAAGCGCGCTGCCCTGTAAGGCAAGCAAAGCTATAATGATCGTCACCAGGTTGTAGCCCTGTTTCTTATCATTATTTTGCAAATCTATATTAGATATTGCCACGAATTTTTGCCCCATGCAGCCCTGCGCGAAGTCACAAGACAATCGCTAAGCGCAAATTCTGGATCGGAATGCTTGAACAAACGTTAACAGATATGAATCTTTTGTTAACCTAAGGCTCTGCTAATAATGTCCGCCGCGTTCTGCGACAGCGATGCATGGGCGAGTTCATCAAGCACACTTGCCGCGCTTTGACGGGCAGCCGGTTCGAGTGATTTCCATTGTTCAAACGCCGTCAGGAGCCTGGCCGCCAGAGCTGGATTGAGCGGATCGACTTCGCAGGCAAGATCGGCGAGGAAGCGATGCCCGCTGCCATCGGGCTGGTGGAACCCTGCCAAGTTCTGCATTGCGAATGCAGCGGCAAGGGCGCGGACCCGGTTTGGATTGCCCAGATCAAAATCAGGATGTCCGCGCAGCGCCTTGATGCGGGAGATGTCTCCGGCCCGCGCCTGCACGGCGAACCATTTGTCGATGACAAGCGGGTTGTCCTTCCATTGCTCAAAGAAGGTGGCAAGGGCGTCTTTGCCGCCATCTTGCGTGCCCGTCAGCGCGGCAAGAGCGGCAAGCTGTTCGGTCATGGATGTCGCCCCTTCAAACAGCGCAGGAAGGTGGCTTGCCAGCGAGACGTCCTGACTGGCCAGATCCATGCAAGCGGACCGTAGCGCGCGGATGCCCGCTTGTGCCGCATCCGGTCTGAACGGCGCGGGCGCAGGTGCACCAAGCGTTGCGGTTATAAAGTCAGCTATCTGGCGGGCGAGCTGGCCCTTCATAGCCGTTCGGCTTGCCATCAGTGCAACCGGTTCCGCGGGCTTATGGTCGAGGAAAATCTCACCAATGTCCGGCAGACGCAAAAGCAGCGCTGCAAAGGCCGGGTCCGTATGGCTGGCTGCAATCGCCGAGCTTGCCACACCTTCGATCAAATCGGGATTGTCAGGCGCATCATGATATGTCGCGGCAAGGATCTGCTTTTTGAGCAGGTCTTGCAACAGATCCCAGCGATTGAACGGATCGCTTTCAGCACGGGCGAGGGCGAGCTGCTCGGTTTGGGTGAGGGTGCGCTCAATCCGGACGGGCGCGCTAAACCCGCGCGCAAGAGAGACCAGCGGGCGCGGTGTGCCCTCTGGCAAAGTCAGGCCCACGGTTTCTTCACGCGCGCTCAGGGCCATGTCGAGCGCCTGCAGATCCTGCCCGTCAGCGCTGAGCAGTGCGACGGCCAGTGGGATCGGCACAGCTTGTTTGTCCGTCTGGTTTGGTGTTGGCGGTGTCGATTGCTGAAAACTCAAACTGAGCTCCCGCGCGTCTTCGTCCCAATGCTCGGTCAGTGAGAGTTCGGGTGTGCCAGCCTGTGCGTACCAGAGCTGGAATTGGCTGAGGTCTTGCCCACTTGCCTGTTCAAAACAGGCATAGAAGTCTTCAATCGTCGCAGCGTCGCCATCATGCCGATCAAAATAGATGTTCATGCCCGCAAAAAACGCCTCATCGCCAATCAGCCGTTTAAGCATGCGGATCAGCTCGGCACCTTTCTCATAGACGGTGGCCGTGTAGAGGTTTTCGATTGAGCCATAAAGCGAGGGCCGGACAGAATGGGCCAGTGGCCCTGCGTCCTCAGGAAATTGCCGCGCGCGAAGCCGGATCACATCCTTGATGCGCTGAACAGGGCGCGAGCGCATATCGGCGGAAAACTCCTGATCGCGGAACACGGTAAGGCCCTCTTTCAGGCAAAGCTGGAACCAGTCGCGGCAGGTGATGCGGTTGCCCGTCCAATTGTGGAAATATTCGTGCGCGACAATGCTCTCAATGGCTTCGAAATCAGCGTCGGTTGCGGTGGCTTGATCGGCGAGGACATAGGCCGAGTTGAAAATGTTGAGCCCCTTATTCTCCATCGCGCCAAAATTGAAGTCGCGCACGGCGACAATATTGAACACGTCAAGATCATATTCGCGGCCAAACACCTCTTCATCCCATGTCATCGAACGCTTCAGGCTGTCCATTGCCCAGAGCGCGCGGCCCGCTTCGCCCTTATCAACATGAATGGCCAAATCGACATGGCGACCGGACTTTGTGGTAAAGCTGTCCTTGTGAATGTCATAGTCCCCCGCACAGAGCGCAAAGAGATAAGACGGCTTGCGATGGGGGTCGTCCCAGATCGCATAATGGCGTCCTTCAGCCGCCTCGCCCGTCTCGCCGGGCGAGCCATTGGAGAGGAGGATTGGAAAACGGGCCTTGTCGGCCTCCATGCGAACGCGGAAGCTTGACATCACATCAGGCCGGTCAGGCCAGTAGGTAATCCGCCGAAAGCCGACCGCCTCGCATTGGGTACAAAACCGGCCACCCGACATATAAAGCCCTGACAGGGCTGTATTGGCGGCCGGGGAGATTTCAACTTCGGTTTCAAGACAGAAAGTCTCGGGCGGGGCGAGCAGGGTAAGGCTCCCATCACCAAGCGTGTAAGCATCCGCATCAAGCACCTGTCCATCAATCCGCACGGAGACAAGCTTCAAATTTTCTCCGTCAAGCACCATCGGGGCTGGGCTGGCGGACGTGCGCCGGACGGCTATTCTGGAATGCACGCGTGTGGTGTCCGGCGCGAGTTTGAAATCCAGCGCGACCGTATCAAGCGCATAGGGATATGGCGCATAGTCTTCGAGGTGTACGGTCGGCGGAATATCAGTGCGCATGGAGTTTTGCCTTGTTTACGTCTTGCCTGCGCCGTGTCGAACAGCGATATGGAAGTCTATCTGGCCAGCAAAGGGCCAGACCGCAAGAGGCAAATGTGATGTGGCGACAGAAGATGTTGGAATTGGTGCCGAAACTGGCGCTGGTTGGTGCAATCATATGTGCCTTGGTGATCGCCGTTCTGTCACTTTTGCCGGGAAATGATCTGCCAGCGGCAAACCTGAACGACAAGCTCAACCATTTTATCGCTTATGCGGTTCTGATGGGACTCGTGGCTTTGGCGCGTAGACCCGCCAAACTCGTCGCTGCCATGGCTCTGGTGATTTTCTACGGCTTGGCGATGGAGGGTTTACAAGCCCTGATGCCATATGGCCGCTCAGCCAGTTGGCTCGATGCGCTGGCAAATTCCGGCGGGGTTCTCATTGGCGGGGCATTGGGGCTGTTTTTCGAAAGGCTGCTCACACGGTTTGTCGCCGCCTGAACAGGCCTATTCAGCAGCTTGCTGGCTTGTCTCCGGCTCGGCAATGTCGAACACGTGCCGAAGGATCGGCGATGTCCGTTTTGCAAGCGCAAGGATTTCCGGTGGTAGCTTTTTGGGGTGCTCGGTTGCATATTCGTTGAGCTTACGCACAATCCGAACCATGTCCGGCGCATTTACCATCATTCGGGCCTGATGCTCGATCCGTTGCGGATCGCGGTCATATTCAGCACTTGGCACACGCCATCCGCCCCAATCATTCTCATCGGTCATGACAACAGGAAATGTGCCCGGATAGGGGTGTGACTCAACGCTGGCGTCGGTGTGCCAACGGTTTTTAAGCCGGAAAATTCGCCAGTTCTCCAGAACCAGATCATCTTCGCCTTCCTGAGAATCCCGGCCGCGTAACACCGCTTCGGAGAGAAGTTCCCCAGCATTAAACTCCCGGCCAAGCCCGACATCATATCCGATCCGCAGGGGCTCGGCGACGTCTTTTACCCAATAAGGAATGACCTTCTCGACAAGCGACCAGGTGCCGACAGGTTTGATATAGACGCGCTGTCCGCGATGGAAAATAGCCTTGGCCATAACGTACTCCGTACTCCGGTTCTGAGCATGTGTCTCATATCTGGATTGGGGTTTGGTAACTCCAATTGATCAAATTGCACCGATCAGTAGGAATTTTCAGTTTTTGACCTTGGGTTATGGGTTTCCGTGTGCGTCAACTGCGTTATGTTGGGCCGGCAAACGAGATAAGCCAGACCGCAGGCAGCGATGTTAGAGATGGGACAGATATGAATTTCGATTTTTCCGAAGACCAAAAGTTTCTGGGCAATGAAGCGCGCAAATTCCTCGATGCCGAGTGCACAACCGCCCATGTTCGCGATGTGCTTGACGACGCCGATATGAGCCATCATGCGGGCGTTTGGGGCAAGCTTGTCGAGATGGGTTGGCTCGGCACGGCGATCCCTGAAGCGCATGGCGGGCTGGGTCTTGGCATGCTCGAGCTTTGCGTGCTGGCCGAAGAAATGGGCCGCGCGCTCGCGCCGGTTCCGTTCGCATCTACGGCATATTTTTTTACCGAAGCCCTCAAGCTGGCCGGTTCCGA
>CALLUH010000178.1 GCA_938011445.1 uncultured Hyphomonadaceae bacterium | reverse complement strand
CAATAGCTGGCTCCATGTCAGCCTCAAAGAAGGCAAGAAACGCGAAGTGCGCCGCGCCCTTGAAGCGCTTGAAATGAAAGTAAATCGCCTGATCCGCGTCTCTTACGGCCCGTTTGAACTTGGCAAAATGACGCGCGGCTCCGTTGTCGAAGTGCCAAGCCACACGCTGACGCAGACGCTCGGCCCGCTCCTGCCTGACGCAAATCTTGACCTTTCCTTTGGGTCAGGGTTTGAACGCGGCGACAATCGCCCTCATAATGCCCGAAAGCCAAAGCGTCGGCCAAGCCGCCAGGGCGGGCGCCGCAAACCCTAAACGCCATCATCTCGGGAGAATTTACTATGGGCCTCCAAAACGTCAGCGAAACCTATCAGGTAGACAAACTGGCCGACGGACCCAGCAACCTGCCCATTTATGATCTCGAACCGCCGGTCAATCTTGCTGATCCCACCGTTTATGTCGAAACGGGCGGCTATGCGTTTGACGCGTTTTCCAAGATGCGCCGCGAAGCGCCCGTGCTTTGGCATCCCGAGGAGTTTGGTGCGGGCCACTGGGCGCTGACAAGCTATGATCTTGTCAAACAGGTGGAGCTGAACCCGAGCCTCTACTCGTCCCAGCGCGGCGGAATTTTGCAGTCTTACGGGCTTGAAGATACCCCCCGCCATCCACTGCTGCATGGGGCTTCGCTCAACACAATGATCTGCCTCGATCGGCCTCATCATACCGAGCTGCGCATGGAGCATATGCAATATTTCCGCGCTGGTTTCGTTGAAGAATTGCGCAAGAAAGTCGATGTGCATGTCAATCACCTCCTCGATGAAATGGTCAAAAAAGGCCCTGTGCTCGATATGGTTGAGAACTTCTCCGCCGAGCTTCCCTTGTTTACGCTCTGCGAGATTTTGGGTGTGCCAGCCGCTGACCGGCCCAAGCTTGTCCACTGGATGCATTTCCTCGAAATGGCCTCCTATCAGGCCCAGCAGGAAGGGCTTGGCAATGTAACGCCTGAGGAGATCATGGCCTTTATGGGCGAGATACAGGCCCTATTCGATTTCGGGCGCGACCTTCTGCAAAAGCGCCGCAAAGATCCGCAAAATGATCTTTTGAGCGCGATTGCCAATGTCGAAATTGATGGCGAACGCCTGTCCGACGAATTTCTTGACGGTTCATGGCTGCTCATCGTTTTTGCGGGCAATGACACCACGCGCAATTCCCTGTCGGGCACGATGAAGTTGCTGACCGAAAATATGGACCAACGGGCCAAGCTCCTCGCCAATCCCGACCTTTACAAAAACTTCGTCAACGAAGCACTGCGCATGGTCAGCCCCGTGACCTATATGCGCCGGACCTTGACCGAGGACGCAGAACTTGGCGGACAGAAAATGTCCGAGGGCGACAAGGTGGTGATGTATTATCCTGCCGCCAATCGCGATCCGGCAAAATTTGCCAATCCAGACACGTTCGACATTACACGCGAAAATGCCCGCGAGCATTTGGCCTTCGGGTTGGGGCCACATGTCTGCATCGGCCAGAAAGTTGCCAATATGCAGCTTGAAAGCGCCTATCTTAACATTCTGCAACGTTTCCCCGATGTGCGCTGGACGGGCAAATCCGAACTGGCACCGAACAATTTCGTCCACGCGATCTCACATCTGGAAATTGATCTGGGCACGGGCCAGTGAGCACAGTCCTTCGAGAAGACAAAAACGGCCTTGCCACACTCACGCTCAACCGGCCAGACAAGCTCAATGCGCTGACGGTCGAGATGTTCGGCGAACTGCGCCATCATGCAATTGCGCTCAAAAAGGACGACAGTATTAGCTGCGTCATCCTGCGCGGAGCGGGGAAATGTTTTTCTGCCGGACATGACCTTGGCGACATTGCCGAGGGAGAAGCGGTTCCCTCGCCCGGCTGGCATTCGGAAACCCTGCGCCTGATTGAGAAATTGCCCAAGCCCGTCATCGCGGTGGTGCATGGCCATTGCTATACGGGCGCGCTGGAAGTCGCCCTCGCGGCTGATTTCATTATCGCAGCAGACAGCGCAAAGTTCGCCGACACGCATGCCAAATGGGCGCTGACCCCGATCTGGGGCATGAGCCAACGTTTGCCGCGCCGTGTGGGGATTGCAACGGCCAAACGGCTCATGTTTACCGCCGAGACATTGCGCGCGGACGCTGCCCTTGCTGCGGGCCTGTGCGAGCTGGTTTTCCCCGAAGCGAGTGTGTTTGACGAGGCCAAGACAATGGCGCGCGCGATCCTTGCCAACTCGCCCTTCTCCCATGCCGCCAATAAGCGCCTGCTCGAAGCCACCGATGGCTGGCCGATGGACGCGGGGCTACAATGGGAAGTGACCGAGAATGAAGGCCTTGGCCCCGACGCAAAGGCCCGCATCGCCGCTTTCACTAAAAAATCCTGACCTGACCCACAAATCGAGGACACCTCTATGCCAAGCGCCGATCTGATCATTTCCAAAGCAGACTTTGCCGATCTCAACTGGCACGAGCACGATACGCCCGCGCTGAAAGATGGCGAGGTCCGGCTCAGCATCGAGGCGTTCGCGCTGACGGCCAATAATATCACCTATGCCGCGTTCGCCGACTTTGCCGGCTATTGGAACTTCTTCCCCACGGGTGACGAGGCAACAGGCCGCGTGCCGTTCTGGGGCTTTGCCCATGTCGCCGAGAGCAAGGCTGCGGGCATCACACAAGGCCAGCGCGTATATGGCTATCTGCCCGCTTCGACGGATCTGATCGTGACCCCCTCCAAGCTCAACCCGCTCAATTTCACCGATGCCTCGGCCCATCGCGTGCCGCTGCCGGGATTTTACAATATCTACCATTTTACAGAGACCGACAGCGCCTATGACCCCGCTTTTGAAGACGCGCAAATGCTCGTCCGCCCGCTCTATGCAACCGGCTGGCTCATTGATGACTGCCTGATGGAGCGCGAGACCCCGCCCGCCCATGTCATTGTCTCCAGCGCTTCGGCGAAAACCTCACTTGCCTATGCCAGCGCCGCCCGCAAACGCGAGGCGCTCGTGCTCACGGGGCTCACCTCGGCAGCAAACAAGACCTTTACCGAGGCCAGCGGGCTTTATGATCATGTTGTCACCTATGACGATATGGGCGCTATCAAAGATGCGGGCGCGGCCATCCATGTCGATATTTGCGGCAATCCGGCCATGCGCGGGCCACTGGCCGAGGCGCTTGGTGGCCAGCTCGCCGCGCATCTGCACGTAGGCGCAACCGATTGGAATGCCCCGCGCGGCGCTGACCTGCCGACCCAATCAAACCCCGACGTGCCCAATAGCGGCGCGATTGCCAATGAGGTCTTCTTCGCCCCCGGCCATGCTGAAACGTGCGCCAAGCGGATGGGGCCGAAAGAAATGGGCGCAGCCCTCAATTCGGACATGCGGGCTTTCTACCCCGTCATGGCAAACCTCCTGACCATCGAACATATCGACGCGCGCGCCGGGCTCGTCAAAGCGTGGCAGGATACACTCGCTGGCTCAATCTCGCCCGATCAGGGGCTGATCATCAAGTTCTAAGCGGCGCTATCGCGGTGATTTTCATCTTGAGTGAGGAAACCGCTTTAAGTCTTTGTTCTTACGCGCTTCCCGGGCGGCCAACCGCGTACACTTGGCCTGGAAGCGCTTTAGCGCGCACTGACAGTAAATTCGGTCCGGCGGTTCCGGCGGTCGCCCTCTGGTGTTCCGCTGGTATCGAGCGGCTGCGTTTCGCCATAGCCAACCGCCGAGATCAGCGCCGTATCAACGCCCTTTGTGCCAAGATATGCGCGGACCGAATTGGCCCGATCCTGCGACAGGTTCAGATTGAACGTATCATCACCCCGGCTATCGGCATGTCCGCCAATTTTGATATTGTAAGCGGCGCAAAGTGAGGCCACGCCGGACACAGCATCAAGCAGGCGGGCACTTGCGGGCTTGATCACATCGCTGCCGACGGTGAACTCGACATTGCGGCCTTCCATCGTATCCACAAAGGCTTTCTGGCAAGCTTCAAGCGTGGGCAAATCATCAAGTTCAGCCAAGGCCGCCCCAACGCCCGCTTCGCCGCCTTCAACCGAAATCCCGTCAATGATGTTCAGATCGGCCCCGTTCGGGTCTGACCGGATTGCCACTTCACCGGCCGTAAAGGCAGCCTCTTTGGTCACTGCGTCAGGCGCGACGCCAATCAGGGTTGCTGTGTTGCGGCGGACATTCAGGCCCATCCAGCTATAACCAAGCCCCGGGAACTGGTCTTCAACTTTCTCGGCCCAGTCCAATTCTGCCTGTTGCACGACGACACGTTCAATAATCTCCGCGCTTGGCGCACTTGTCGGGACGAATTTACCGCCCTCGAAGACGAAATATTGCCCTGTTTCAGGCGCCGGTACACAGATTGCTCCATCGGTTTGATTGCTCGCTATGCCCGTTTGCACGCTGTGGTCTGTTGCTTGTCCGCACGCCCCAATCCCGAGCAAAACCGCTGTGACAACCGATTGTCTCATCATGATAGACGCCATAAGACTTCCCCTTAAATCTTACGCCAAAACGATTTGTTTTGACGCCATCTGCCAATTTCCTAATATTTCGGGCAAATGTCAAAGCGGCTCAAGCAGTAGGCGAAGCCAAACCCAAGGGTCGAATCCAGCCCCGACAACTGACGAAGCCATCACGCCGCGGGCTTTCCGATTACTGATCCTTATAGACCACGCCGCCTTTCATGACGAAATCAACATCGAGAAGCGCTTCGATCGCCGCAAGCGGATCTTCATCCACAGCGATAAGGTCGGCGAGTTTACCTGTCTCCAGCGTACCAATCTGCTCATTCATTTCGATATGTTCAGACGCTGTAATCGTGGCGGCGCGAATGGCCTCTTCAGGGGTGAAACCGGCCTGCACCATGAGCGCGAACTCATCGGCATTTGTGCCATGAGCGGAGACGCCGGTATCGGTCCCGAATGCGATGCGGACACCGCCAGCGCGCGCGCGTGTGAGCATGTCCAGCATGAGCGGGCCAACAATCGCAGCCTTTTCGCGCGAGGGCGCGGGCAACCATTCCTCGTCCACCCAGCCTGTCACCGTCACGCCAGCAATCACTGTGGGGACGAGCGTGGCATTATTTTCCTTAAACAAAGCGATGGTCTCCTCGTCGAGATAGGTGCCATGCTCGATTGAATCGATGCCCGCACGCAGGGCCGCCTCAATGCCCGCTTTGCCATGAGCGTGGGCGGTAACTTTGCGGCCCATGGAATGGGCGGTCTCGACAATGGCTTCCAGCTCGTCGTCGAAGAATTGCTGGCCGAGCCCGGCCGCCGTATTCGACAAGACGCCACCAGTGGCCGTAATCTTGATGACATCCGCTCCATCCTTGATCGTCTGGCGCACAGCGCGGCGGCAATCGGCGACGCCATTACAAGTGTTCTGACCTGTAAAGACGGCTGAAAGCGCAGGCGAATACCCGTTTGCATCCGCATGCCCGCCCGTCGGTGTAACGGCGCGGCCCGAGGCGCGAATATGTGGCCCGGGCACGCGGCCACGGCGTATCGCGTCGCGCAGGGACAAAACCGCCTCGTTCGAGCCGCCAACATCCTGTACCGCGGTAAACCCAGCCTGTAGTGTCTTATAGGCGTTTTCAGCACCGAACAAAGCTGCATCGACATCCGAATCGGTCAGCGCTCGAAGCCGTGCATCAGGGCCGTTTTCGGATGTGAGGTGGACATGGCTATCAATCAAGCCCGGCAGGACAAATTGATCTTTGAGATTGATCACTGTCTCACCATTGCGAGCACGGACATATCCGTCTTCAATACCGGTAATCACCCCGTCGCTTATGAGGATACTCTGACGGTCCAGATAGCCCTCGCCCGGCACTGCCAAGACCTTGCCTGCATGAATAATGGTCTTTTCGACAGCAGCTGCAGCGTCCGGCTCTTGGGTCGCCCCATGTCCAGCGTAAAGCGCCGCGCCCAGAACCGCTGCAATTATCCGTTTTCTCATTTGCCCATCTCCCTTTGCATCTGTGCCGACGCCTCTTTTCGTTTCGCCCATTCTGGGCGTTCATAGAGCAAGAGTGTTCAACATGTTCGCGCAAGGAGCAACGGGAAACTTGCCGCCAAGAAGCAAAATCTATCAGGCGACGCGGGCGTCTCGGGCAAGATCAATCCATTCGACGACCTCTTCTTCATGCAGAACATGATCGTCTCGGCTAATGCGCGAGCCTTGTTCGGTGGTCAGGAAGTTCATTGCTGATCTGAAAATTTCGCGTGCGGACGCTTCTGACAGATCTTCTGCCGAGCGGACGCCTGCACCCGTTAATATCTGCGCATCATGCACACGAAGCCCAGGCACTTCGACCATGAGCTGAGTTTGGGCCTGCCATTCGAGCAGCGTCTCGGAGGTGATATGGCGGACATTGAGCATGCCTGCGATCTCTTCCTCATCAGCGTCCAGTAAATCCTGCACGGTGAAAATGCCCACGCGGTTAAGCCTTTTGGCTGTCTTGCGCCCAATGGATGGCGCGTCGATGACAGGATCTTCGGGGTCGAGGCTGCCAGTGCGACGCGAGCCCGCTTTACTGTTCGGGGCATCGTCAAAAAAAGTGTCAATCGGCGGCGCATCACGCTCAGCGACCAAATCCGGCGGCAGTGACTTGCTGATAATTTCGCCATTCTCATCGGTAAGATTGGTATCAAAAGCGGCCAGTTCTTCTTCCGTAAATTCCAGCTCGCCATCATTGGCCCGATCAAAGACGGGGCTCTCTTCAACCTGCTCGATAATGGTATCCTCATAGGGCTCAATATCTTCGGCGAGCGAGGCGGGCAGTTCAGCTGTTTCAGACTTCTTGCGGCTCCACGCATCAGGCACGGCCGGTTTCGCAGTCTTGGTCGTTGGAGCGGTAGGGGCGCTTCGTTCCGCTGGGGACGCCTTGGTCTTGATCACCTCCGCATCCGTCTCCTGCGGTTTTGACTCCGTTTTTCTCATGGATTTTGATTTGGTGGCCTTCACAGGCTTTTCTGCTTTGGCCGGTTTTTCGGCCCGTTTGGCCTTCGCTGGTCTGGCCGCTTTTTCGGGCTTTTCAGGCCGGGTCTTCTTCTCGCCTGATAGGGCGAGCGCACGCTTTTCTTGAAAAGCTTCAACAGCACTCTCAGCCAGGTCTGCAAATTCGGCCAGCGGCTTATGGGCTTTGCCAAGAGGACCGAGCGGCTGGGCATCAAGCTCTTTTAGCGGCTTACGCAGAACCTGTTTGCAGTGAAGCTTGCGGATTTTCTTATCGTCAGCCGGTAGGCGTTTGATAACTTTGCCTGTCTTTTCGAACTCTTTATACATTGCCATGACGGTGCGCTGATCGCCGCTATCCGCTAGTTTTCTCGCAATCCAGCGAACGGGAACATCGAGCGTCGCCAGATAGCCGCGCACGGTCAGATGTTTCTTTGGTGGCACAACGCCCGCCTCTTCGAAGGCACGGTCAAACAGGACCGCAATGCCGGCCGTGGCGTAGCCTACCAGATCAGCCAGAACGTCGATCATTTTCTGATCAAGCCCGGCGCGCGGCTCTTTCACTCCCGCATGGACATTATAGTGGTCGATAAAGGTCTGATAGTGCTTGTGCGAGCGGTCAGCGCCTGTCCGCACCATGTCCGAAACAAAGCCGGTGCCCTTATTGGCCTTGACGTTCGGATAGCCCTTCTCGGTCAGTTTTTCGAGGATCGTATCGCGCGATTTGGCAATGCTCCACTCGACAGCTCGGTGGATGGCGCCTTCTTCCTCTGTCTGGCCGGTATGGAAAGGCTGGATCGGATCGGCATAATAATGGCTAAGCACGCCTAGCGCATAGACGCCATCGCGCCAGCGTTTTGCTTTCAGCGCCTCGACCGCATTCGAATACCATTCCATCGCCGCGTCGCGCGCGCCGCCCCACTCGCCCTCACCGACATGCAGGACATGGTTCTTGAAATCCTTAAAGTCGCTATCGGGGGCCTTGGCCCCGCGCACCAGCGCGTCATGGTGGACAAGGATGAGATCTTTCCAGCCCTGCTTATGCTCGCTCTCCAATCGGTTCAGCGCGTCAAACGCAATGTAATGATGGGTTGAGCGGCATCTGTGCGCGATAATGACACGTTCCAGCAAGGACATAAGGGCGTTCCCATTCGCAAAATCCAGCCGGCGCAATGGCCAGCAGAGTTAATGCTAAAGGTAAATCCGTTAACCCTTAAAAACAGATTAAGGGCGTAGCACCATCTTCATTGCGCCGTTTTCGCGCGCATTGAACATCCGATAGGCCTCGGCCCCCTCATCAAGCTTCATTTGATGGGAAATCGTCATCTCGGGGGTTAATTTTCCTGCTTTAATCAAGGCTATAAGCTCGGCCCAATGCTCCGGCACCGAACAGGTTCCCGTCCGGAATGTTAGCCCCTTGACGAAGGCGAGCGCCATCGGGAATTTGAATGCCATATTCTGATTAACGCCAATACACGAAACGGTCCCTGCCGGGCGGGCCAGTTTCAACGACAATTCAATGGCAGGGTCGGCCCCGACGCATTCGACCACTTTATCCGCCATTCTGCCCTGCGTGCGCTCGGCAATCAGCGCGACCGCTTCGCTGGCGTCCAGCCCTATCGCGCCCAGACCCTCCGCCATCGCGCGGCGTTCAGCGACCAGATCAATCGCAAATACTTCAGAGGCCCCCATCACGAAAGCCCCCTGCACCGCCATCAGACCAATCGGCCCGCAGCCGACAATAGCCACGCGGTCGCCGGGCCGAATGTCGGCGTTTTTTAGCCCGAACCATGCCGTCGGCAAATTGTCCGTCAGCATCAGCACCTGGTCCTCGCTCACGCCATCAGGAATTTTTGCAAGGCCGAAATCGGCCACCGGCACCGTGGCATATTCAGCCTGTACGCCTTGCAAGCCATGATTAAGCCCGTAGCAGCGCCCGCCGCGCGTCTCGCAATGTGTGACCTTCCCCGCCATGCAAGCCCGACAGGTGCCGCACCCAACCGCCGCCGAAATCATCACCTTGTCGCCCGATTTGAACCGGCTAACCGCGCTGCCCGTCTCGACCACTTCGCCCACCGCTTCATGGCCAACGCAATAGCCCGGCTCATCGGAAAAGCCGTGGCCCTGATAGATATGCAGGTCCGAGCCACAAATCCCGCAGGCGGTGACTTTGACAATCGCCGAGCGGGTGTCCTCGGGATTTGGTTCCGGCGCATCGGCATATTCGATGTCAAACGCATCGCGATAAATCAGGCCCTTCATGGCGTTTCCTTTCTGGTTTGTATTGTCTGGGGTCGGGTCAAAGTCATAAACTCCCCATTACCTTCAAAGACTTCAAAGCCGAATCGGCGATAGAGGGATTGAGCGTCGTCGGTTGAAAGCTGCCAATTCCTGACCGACCGGAACCGCGACAGGTGGAGGAGCATTGACATTATCCAGCGTCCCAATCCGCGCCCGCGATGCTCAGGCAAAACCAGAAGATTGCTTAGGCGGGCATTGTAAACTTCATCTGACAACACACTCAAAAATCCGGCTGGCGACCCATCCGGCGCGAACAGCCCATAAGGGTGAGCCCCCTCAACTGCGCGGCGAATGCGCTCGCGCGGTTCTCCGGCAAACCAATATTGGTGTTCCAACTGATCAACCGCCCAATCAAGATCAAGCTTTGCCGGATCGTCGCTCAGGATGAACCCATATCGATGGAGAAACGTGTCATGCTGATCGCAAATCCTCATTCGGGCAGCAAATGCGCGGGATAATCCGGATAGGACGCTTTGAGCACGCCATGATTGAGCATCATTTCAGCTTTAAGCGTCTTGCCCGTCTCATCGAAAAACTGTGTGCGCGCCCAGTAATTCTCCGCGCGGCGGCTCTGGCTCAGTGCTACAATCTCTCGGCGGAGCTTATAGGTCTCGCCAACCAATAGCGGCCCGTCAATCATCCGGATTTCAAGATCGGCAAACAGACCAATGCTCGGGCGCTTCAATGGCCAGTTCGTCATGCCGGAATAATTGCCGAGCACGCTGACCATTTCTAGCGGCACAATCGGCGCGCCCCAGCCATTTGAAACTTGTGTGTAATAGGCGTGCGGTTCGGTAATTACGGCGAGCTTTTCATTGAGAGAAAACGGGTAGAGATTGCCCATATTCTGATCGGAGTGCATGTGCGCAAGTTCGGCATCAGCGCCGGTCATGCCGGGTTTTAGATCTGCCAGAATGATCAGTTCGCCGGACGGGCGCAGCTTGGCGCGGCGGGCGTCCAGCAGGGTCTCGCCATGATCGGGGCCAAGTGTGGCGCTCGCCTCCAGAACGGGCGTGCCGTCTTCTTTTTCGGCGCGGCACAGCGCTCTGGTCTCGCTGGTCTGTTCGACATGCACGCGGACGCTTTCGCCCTCAAACACCATGGTCTGAAAATGGGCCGAGAAACAGCCCCGCTCAAACCAGTCCTTTCCCCAAAGCTCATCGAGCAGCGGAACAAACTGGCTAAAATGGGTCGGCCCCTCAATCGGGCCAGCGGCAAATCCCAGCTGCTCGGCCAGACCATCATCATGCAGAGATTTGCCGCCAGAATAAGTCTGCTCCTGCAACATTTGCACCGGCTTGCGCCATTCGCCCGACAGCATTTTGCCCATGCGCTCTAGCCCTCCATCCCGGCTTTGCGCGCGCAATCGGCTGCGAACATGGCAAGTGGTTTCACGCGCGCTTCCATACTGGCCGCCTCAGAACTGTTCGCTGTGCCGTCGCGCACGCGGCCAACAATGCCCTGACAAATACCTGCAAGGCGGAAGGCATTATACGCGAAATAATAGTTCAGCTCCGGCAAGCCCTCGCGCCCTGTCGCCTCGCAATAAAGCGCGACATATTCATCCATGGTCGGAATGCCGTGGGCTTTCAGATCCTCAATATCAACGAGCGCGCCCCGACCCGGATCAGAGCTTGGCATCACCCAGTTCATCAGATGATAGGAGAAGTCGGCCAGCGGGTCGCCCAGCGTGCAAAGTTCCCAGTCAAGCACCGCAATCACGCGTGGCTCGGTCGGATGCAGGATCATATTGTCGAGCCGGTAGTCGCCATGAACGATTGTGGTCTTGTCTCCGGGCGGAATGTTTTGAGGCAGCCAGTCGATCAGCCGGTCCATTTCCTCAATTTTCTGGGTTTCAGAGGCCTGATACTGTTTGGTCCAGCGATGGGTCTGGCGGGCGATATAGTCCTGCTCTTTGCCAAAGCCTTCAAGGCCAGCGGCGCGCCAGTCAACATTGTGCAGATCGGCAAAGGTCTTGACCTTGGCCTCGTAAATCGCGCGTCGCTCTGCGGGCTCAGCCTTTGGCAATGTCCCGTCCCAGAGAATGCGCCCCTCGACCATATCCATGACATAGAACATGGTGCCCGTAACGCTCTCGTCTTCGCACAAAGCATAAGGCCGCGCGACCGGGAAGCCCAGCGGGTGGAGCGCCGAGATGACGCGAAACTCGCGGTCAACGGCATGGGCGCTGGGCAGCAATTTGCCCGGCGGCTTGCGGCGCATGACATATTTCTTGTTTGGTGTGATCAGCTGATAGGTCGGGTTGGATTGACCGCCCTTGAACTGGCGCACCGTAAGCGGGCCCTCATATTCATCGACATTGGCTTCCATCCACGCGACGAGGTTTGCCTCCTCGAAACGATGGCTTTCGGCCACTTCTTTTGTTCCGGTGAAAAGCTCCTGGGCCGTTGTCTTCTCGATCATATCATCCTCGCCAATGCTAAGCTGGGCAGTTTAACCAACATCAGGACAACGGCAATGTTTCCCTTGCGATAGCCTCTGCGCGGGCTGAAGTCATTGGATAGCGGCACCCGCGCCGGAGCGGGTTTTACGCCTTAGACGCCAAATCTTCGATCGCCGCAATGGCCTTGTCCGCCATGGCTTCGGGGACGAAGATATGGTCATGATAGAACGCCGCCACAGCATTACAGGGGATGGCTTCATCGGCCAGTGTTCGGGCAATAACAGCGAGAAAACCGACCGCATTGAGATCAGAATGGACCGCCAGTTCAAGCCAGCAGAACCGCTTGTCTGCCGGCGCTGTCCGGTTCGCGGGAACGATATGGGTCCAGCCCTCGCGCTCTTTGAATTGCATCACCGCGCCTGCCAGCTCAGCCTGTGTCCCGCTGACAAATTCCCAAACGCCATCATGTCGGAACACCGTCAAACCGGAGACCAGTTTGCCGAGATCTTTTTCGCCACTCATGTTTTGCGTACCCTCCATCCAATGTCACGACGGCAAAAACCGGTTGGCCAATTCAAGCGGTCGGCGGCCTGGTAGGCTCTTGCGAAAGCCTCATCAAAATCTGCTCCCGTCGCCGTCATGGCCAGCACACGTCCACCTGTTGCAATCAAAGCGCCTGCATCGTCTATGTCTGTGCCCGCGTGAAACACCTCGACCCCATCGACCGTGCCAGCATCCTCGACCCCCTCGATGACGGCGCCCTTGGCATAGCTTTCCGGATAGCCTTCATTTGCGAGAATAATTGTTGCCGCTGGCTGGAACCCTTCGAGATCCATCAGCGCGCCAAAAGCGTCCTCATTTCCCTTCAAACCTCCCGTTGCACAGACCAGCAATGCGGGCACAATATCGCCCGTCAGCCCAGCCATCAGAACCTGACACTCAGGATCACCAAAGCGGGCATTGAACTCGACAACTTTCGGCCCGTCATCTGTCACCATCACGCCAATATAAAGCACGCCTTGATAGGGCATCCCGTCCGCAGCCATGCCCTTGAGCATCGGTTCGACAATCTCGGCTTTGACGCGGGCGAGCACAGCGTCGTCAACCACCGGCGCAGGCGCATATGCGCCCATGCCGCCCGTATTTGGCCCCGTATCGCCTTCGCCCACTTGCTTATGATCCTGAGCGGCTGGCAGATAGAGCGCGCCCTCGCCATCGGTCATCACGAAGATGCTGGCTTCTTCGCCTTGCATAAATTCTTCAATGACAAGCTCGCTCGACGCCTCGCCAAATTTGCCAGAGAGCATGGCCTCAACCTCTGCATCCGCTTCCTTCCGGCTCTGGGCGATGACAACTCCTTTGCCCGCGGCAAGTCCGTCAGCCTTGAGCACAAATGGCGCGTCCATCGTATCGAGAAACGCTTTTGCTCCAAGCAGATCTTTGAAACGCCCAAACCGCGCGGTCGGCACACCGTATTTGTCCATCGCGTCCTTGGAAAAGCCTTTGGAACTTTCAAGCCTTGCCGCTTCAGCGCTAGGCCCGAACACATCGAAGCCGCGTGCGCGGAGCCTGTCTGACAATCCCAAAGCAAGCGGGACTTCCGGCCCCACCACAATCAGGTCAGGCTCGATTTGCAAGGTCAGCTTTTCCAGCCCGTCAATATCATCTGCCGCCACATCAAAGCAGGGGCCGATCTTGTCCATGCCAGGATTGCCCGGTGCACAGTGAACCACATCAACCAGCGCAGACTGATCCATTTTCCACGCAAGGGCGTGTTCGCGGGCGCCCGACCCGATCAGCAAAATGTTCATGAGACGCTTGATGCGCCGAGCACGAACAGAGATCAACCCCACAAATAGAGCTTATCGAGAGAAACGTTCCGCGCGAAAAGCCAATGACGTCGGGCGATAAATCGCTTAAAGCAGTGAGATGACCGACTCGCCTGTCTCAAACCAGCCCGAACTGACCGTTTCCGAACTGTCCGCCAGCCTCAAGCGCACCATTGAAAGCAATTTCGATCATGTCCGCGTGCGCGGCGAGCTTGGCCGGGTCACGATTGCGCGGTCGGGCCATATGTATGCCGACATCAAGGACGACAAAGCCGTGCTCAATACGGTGATGTGGAAGGGCCAAGTCAATGCGCTGTCCTTCCGGCCTGAAGAGGGATTGGAAGTGATCGCCGAGGGGAAACTCTCTATCTATGCGGGCCGGTCAAACTATCAGATGCTCGCCACGACCATGCGGCCTGCGGGCGCGGGCGCCCTGATGGCTCTGCTCGAAGCGCGCAAGAAAAAGCTTGCTGCCGAGGGATTGTTTGACGAGGCCCACAAAAAGCGATTGCCATTTCTGCCGAGCACGATTGGCGTTGTCACCAGTCCGACAGGTGCCGTGATCCGCGATATTCTTCACCGGATTGCCGACCGCTTTCCCGCCCGCGTCATTCTATGGCCAGCGCTTGTGCAGGGCGATCTGGCCGCCGCGCAAATCGAGGCGGGGATACGCGGGTTCAACGCCATGACGGGCGCGGACAGGCCGGACGTGTTGATTGTCGGGCGCGGGGGCGGCTCGATTGAAGACCTCTGGCCGTTTAATGAAGAGGCCGTCGTCCGCGCCGCTTTCGAGAGCGAGATACCGCTGATCTCGGCCGTCGGCCATGAGACGGACACAACACTGATTGACTATGTGTCTGACGCCCGCGCGCCAACCCCTACGGGCGCAGCAGAGATTGCCGTCCCTGTGCGGGCTGATCTTGCATTGGCAATCGAGGATTATGGCGCCCGGCTAAAACGCGCTCTGCTGACGCGCACCAAACAGGGGCGCGATCGCCTGCGCGCCGCTCGGCTCCCACGTGCCGATGCGATCCTGACGCCGAAACGCCAGCGCTTTGACTATGCCGATGCCCAGCTCAAACGCGGCCTTCTCAGCGCTGTGGACCGCAAGCGCATCGGGCTGACCCGAATTAGCGCAAGGCTCCGCCCTGAAGCACTGCCCGCCGATCTGCGCCGCCGTCGCCAACGCCTGCGTGACATTGCCGTGCGCGCGCGGCCTGCGCTTAATCGCATTGTCGAGCGCAAATCGGACCGATTGGCAGGAGCGGGGAAATTGCTGCGCACCCTCTCTCATGAAGCGACCCTTGAACGCGGCTTTGCGCTGGTCCGCGCAGAAGGCGGCAAGCTGATCCGCAGCGCCGGGATTGCGGGCCGCATAGCCCATATGACGCTCAGCTTTGCCGACGGGGATATGGTCGCCACGCCGCTGACAGACGGGCCGCCGCCAAAAGCCCCCAAGCCATCAAAACGGCCTGAAAAGAAGAAATCCAAAACGCCGGTCAAAGGCAGCGATCAGGGAAGCCTGTTCTAAGCCCACACCTAGAGCACGTTCATATATATCGCGATCAAAGGCGTGCTCTAGCTTTTTGTTTTTACGCGCATTTTAGCCACAAAATCGGTTCCCACTTTTCGCGAATGCGCTCTAGGCTGGCTTCACCGTCACAGACGTTGTGTCCACACTGTCAACGAGCACCGTGGTTCCGTCTTTCAGGTCAGCGCCGTCAAGGCCATGAGCGAGCCATTCGGTATCGCCAATTTTGACCCGTCCCGTTCCGGCGGCGAAGTCGCCGACCACTAAGCCGCGCGATCCGACCATGCGGGCCATACGGTCATTGAGCATGGGCCGCTTATTATCAATGCGCCTGATATTGGCAAAGACCGTCCGACCCAGAATAACCAATGCGACCGCCGCAGCGGCAAAAATCGCCATCTGGGCTTCCCACCCCATGCCCGGAATGATGAGCTTCAAAAGCGCCGTCAGCAAGGCCGCAATGCCGATGAACAGAAGATCGAATGTGCCAATAGCCATTTCAATTCCGATTAAAATGAGCCCGATGGCCAGCCAATGCCAAGCCTCCAATGGCGTGAAGAAATCTATGATGTTTTCCATATCAAATCCTTTCCCTCGATCGCCAGCTCCGGTCCGGTTTGGCCGAAGCTGGCCTCTCTTTTAGTTGCGTGTGCCTGCTGGCGGAACACTGCCTGTTGGCGGCGTCGAAGGCCGACGCGGGGCTTGTGGTGCAGGCGGGGCTGGTGGCGGTCCGCTCGAACCAGCCGCATCGGTCAGCCCTTTAATTCCGGCAATCGAACCGATGATCGAGGAGAACTCGGCAGGGATGATGACTGTCTTCTGCTGGTTTGACGAGGCAAGCTTCTCGAACGCGCCCACATATTGCTGGCCAAGGAAATAGTTGATTGCGTTGACATCGCCGCGCGAGATTGCTTCGGACACCATGGCGGTGGCTTTCGCTTCCGCTTCAGCTTCACGCTCACGCGCTTCGGCGTCACGGAACGCAGCTTCACGGCGGCCTTCAGCCTCGAGAATTTGCGACTGTTTCAGGCCTTCCGCTTTCAAAATGGCCGCTTGCTTGTCACCTTCAGCGGTTAGAATCTCTGCACGCTTCAGGCGCTCAGCCTTCATCTGGCGCGTCATCGCTTCGGTAATATCAGCCGGTGGCGACAGATCGGCAATCTCGATCCGGGTAACTTTCACGCCCCAAGGATTGGTTGCCTGATCAATCACGGTCAGAAGCCGCGCATTGATGTCGTCACGATTGGACAGAACTTCATCAAGATCCATCGAACCAACCACGGTCCGGATATTGGTCAGTGCCAGATTTTCGATCGCATGGGTGAGATTGTTGACCTCATAAGCGGCTGCAACCGCATCCATAACCTGAATAAAGACCACCGCGTCACAGGTCACCATCGCATTATCGCGCGTAATCACATCCTGACGCGGCACATCGAGCACGGTTTCCATCATGTTCATCTTGCGACCAATACGGTCGAAGATTGGCACAACAAATGTCATTCCAGGCGATAGCGTCTGCGTATAACGGCCAAACCGTTCGATGGTGTAGTTAAACCCCTGCGGGACGACTTTTACCGCTTGCAGGATTAAAACCAGCGCCACAACGGCAAGAATAATGAATAATACTTCCATTTCAGAACCCCTCTTGTCTGTTTCTTCTCACTTACATATGGTGCTTTATTCGCGTTATTCAATATTCATTTATCGAAAAACGGCACACCCCAAAGGATGCGCCGTTTCGCTTAACACTTTGTTTATTTTGTAATCGGTGACAGAATTGACGTTTTTTCTAAAGCTGACTGAGTAGATATTCGCCGCTCGACACTTCATAAGCGCCGCCATCTTCGACGTTCAACTGGGCAACCACGCCGTCCTTGACCAGCATGGAATAGCGCTGCGAGCGAGCGCCCATGCCAAATCCGGAGGCATCAAGCTCAAGCCCGACCGCTTTTGCGAAAACGCCATTGCCATCGGCGAGCATCCGCATCGAGCTTCCGACGCTTTCGGCTTTGCCCCATTCGCCCATGACAAAGGCATCGTTTACAGAGGTGCAGACGATCTCATCGACACCCTTGGCGCTGAGGGCGTCTGCTGCATCGCGGAAGCTTGGCAGATGTTTGACCGAGCATGTTGGCGTAAAGGCACCGGGCACTGCGAACAGTGCGACAGTCTTGCCAGCGAATATATCGGCGGTGCTGCGCGGAACAGGGCCATCAGCGGTCGCCTCCATGAAAGTCACGTCGGGCAGTTTGTCGCCAATTTGAATGGTCATTTTGTATCTCCTGATGATTTCCTCGCCACACTAACGATCCCGCGCGCGGGATCAACTTTCTTTATGCGGGTTGCTTCTTTAGCCGTGGTGCTCCAGCATGGCGACAAGTGGACAGAAGATCATGAACCTGACTGGAAAAATCCTGATCGCCATGCCCGGAATTGGCGATGACCGCTTCTCAAGCGCTGTGATTCTGATCTGCGCGCACGCCGAAGACTTTGCAATGGGACTTGTGCTCAACAAGCCTATGTCCGGAGTCGTGTTGCCGGATCTGCTTGACCAGCTTGATATTCCGCTCAGCGTGGAGTTGCCAGAGTTTGAAGTGCTCGAAGGCGGACCTGTCGGGCGTGATCGCGGATTTGTTCTGCACAGCAGCGATTTTAGTTGCGAGAAGGCGACCATGCATGTCGGAGATAATCTCTGCCTGACCGCTACGCGGGACGCACTGCATGCGATCGCCTCTGAAGAACCGCCCGAATATGCTATTCTTGCGCTCGGCTATGCCGGGTGGGGGCCAGGCCAAATCGAAGAAGAGTTGCAGGAGAATGTCTGGCTGGTGAGCGATTGCGAACATAGGCTAATCTATGATCAGGACCATGAGCACAAATGGACCAAGGCGCTCGACCAAATGGGTATCTCGCCAGCCAAATTACAGCCTGATGCAGGGCATGCCTAGAGCGGATTCGTGAAAAGCGGGAACCGTTTTTTGTGGCTAGGATGTGCGGAGAGACAAAAAGCTAAAGCACGCTTTTGACTGCAATATATAAGAACGCGCTCTAGCAAGCCGTTTGGCCTGTTTCGGACTTGAGCATTCCGATTTGGCGCTGGCGAATTGCGGCGACCTCGGATTTGGTTGCTGCGAGCGTTGCCTTGAGTGCATCAAAACTCTCAGCGCCGACTGCGCGACAATACCGGTCCTGAGCTGCGGTCGATAGTTCATCCGTGGGGCCGGAGAGTGCAATGCGTTGGATTTGCTGAAGCGAAGACAGCAAGCTGTTCGCTTTTACAAGCGCGGCGCTATCAGTTTCGCAAAACCAGCCAGTTTTTGTAAGACGCCCTATTGCGGCCGACAACGCGCCATTGCCCGCTTCGCAGGCACCGGGGGTCATGAGCAAGCCGTGCTGGACAATAAACTCCAGATCAATCAGGCCACCGACATCCATTTTCATATCCCACAAGCCATGGCCGGGTTTCTCGGCTTCCAGACGGAGCCGCATTTCGTGGATGTCCTGACGCACCCCAGCATCATTTCGTGCACTGGAGAGCACATCCCGAACAATGCTCAAAACCTGCTTAGCCAGCCCCGCTCGGTCCGCAATGGGCCGCAAGCGTGTCAGCGCCATATGCTCCCAGGTCCATGCGTCTTCTTTCTGATACCGCACAAAGCTCGACAGTCGCACCGCGACAGGTCCGGAACGACCCGACGGGCGCAGGCGCATATCTACTTCATAAAGAAGCCCCTCAGCGGTGGGCGCAGAGAGTGCTGTGATCAGCCTTTGGGTGAAGCGCGAAAACCAGACCATGCTTTCATCGCCGGCGCGCGGTTCATAGAGCACCATCAAATCGAGATCGGAGCCCGCCGTCATCGCTGCGCCGCCGAGCTTGCCCATAGCGCAGACACACCACTGGCCCGGCGGCGGGCCAAACCGAGCAATACACTCAGTTTCGGCTGCATCCGCCATAGCCCTCACAACCCAATCGGCCAGTTCGGTATAGGCTTTGGCGGCATCGCCAGCGTCAATCCGGCCATGCAACAGATCATGCCCGATCAGAAATGTTCGATCGGCATGATAGATCCGTGCAAAATCCATCGCCTGGTCAAAAGCCATATCCGGGCCAATCACCGGCGGCGTGATCAGGCCAGGTTGCAGCAGCGCTTCAAGCAGGGCCGGACGGCGACCGAGCGTGACCGCAAGTGGCGGCGCCAGAGCGAGCGTGGCAATCAGGTCAGTTCTCAGGCGCGCCTCGGCGAGCAGCATGGAGAGCGTCTGTACACCTGATGGCAAATGTTCGAGAAATACCGAGAAATACCGAAAGGCGCGGTCAGGCTCACCTGTTGCGGACATATTCTTGAGCAATTCTGGCAAGAGCGCTGTCAACAATTCGCGGCCACGCCCCGAGCGTGTTGCGGGCACATGTCCGCGATGCCAATGCCGGATGGTTCCAATCACATCGGAGGGCACATCAAAGCCGAGACCAGCGAGAGTTTGGACCGTTCGCGGATCATCATCAACGCCCGTAAAGACAAGATTGCCAGCAATACCTGACCCCGCCGCGCGTGCCTCGCGTCCGAACAGATCGAGATAGATGTTATGAACCTCTTCGCGTAATGCCTGCACATGGGTATCGAACACTCGCAAATCCCGATAACCACATAATTGCGCTATGTCGGCGCGGCGTTCATCGTCTCCGGGCAAAGAATGGGTCTGCTCATCTGTGCGCATTTGAACCCGATGTTCGATTTGGCGCAGCAGGGAATAAGCCGCCTGCAGACGGGTTTCCGTTTGTGCGTTAACGGCACCGCTTTCTCGCAAGGCAGCAAGGGCGCTCCTTGTGTCCAGCAGGCGTAAAGTCCCATCGCGTCCACCAAAAATAAGCTGCTGGGTTTGAGCGAAAAACTCTATTTCGCGAATGCCGCCCGCGCCCAGTTTAAGGTCAGGGTCGGCGCGTTCAAGGCTGGCACGGTCGCCAGACGCGTTGATCATGGCCTTGATGGCATGGATGTCATTAATCGCCCAATAATCGAGATGCTGACGCCAGACAAAGCTCTGCATCATGGCAAGAAAGTTTGCCGCTGTAACACCATCACCCGCGAAGGCGCGCGCTTTTATCCAGACCATGCGCTCCCAATTTTGGCCAAGGCTTTCATAGTAATTTTCAGCCATGCGTGTGGAGACCGCGAGCGGGGTCGAACGCGGGTCAGGCCGCAAGCGCAAATCAGTGCGCAGGACATAGCCGTCTTCGGTCCGTGTCTCTAGCAGATGAACCAGATGTTTGATAATCCGCGAGGCCGCATCGCCCGGCGCGCGTGCACCACCATCGAAAACTTCCGGATCATAAAAGGCGGCAATATCAATATCGCTCGAATAATTTAGCTCATGCGCGCCCATCTTGCCGAGCGCGATCAGGAATAATCCTTCTTCCGACAATCCCGCCGATTGCAAAGCATGGTCCAGGGCGTAGCGCACGGCCATATCGGCAAAGCGCGTCATCCGGGCAATCACCGTCTCTACTGACCAGTGCGCGGACAAGTCGGCCGCCGCCAGGATGAGATGGGCGCGTTGCTTGGCGCGACGCAAGGCGGCCATAGCCTCTGGATCTGATTGGGACGGTGGGGCCAAATCTTCCAACATATCCGCAAAGGCTGCGTCCGGTCCGGCGCTTTCAATACGTGCGAGGCAATCAGGCTGGTTGGCCGCCAGACGCCGCAAATATGGGGCATGTGGGCTGGCCAGTTGCAAAGCTGCTACCGGCTCATCCGCCAAAGCTTTGACCTGTAGGTTAAGCCTCTCCGGCATGCCATGCGCTCCTTAAGCTTTTGGCAAAACCAAACGCGCCCGAAGACCGCGTCCATCATTGCGCTTTTTACCGTCTTCAAGCCGCAATTGGCCATTATGAACGCTCGCTACGGCCTCAACGAGCGCGAGCCCCAGACCTGACCCCGGCTCTGACCGGCTGGCTTCGAGACGGACAAAGCGTTTTACCACACGCTTGCGTTCTTCGGCGGGAATACCGGGCCCTGTATCGGTCACTTCGAGAATAATCTTACTGTCACGTTCGCGCGCCGCCTTGAAGCTGATCTTGCCGCCTTCGGGCGTATATTTCACGGCATTGTCAAGCAGATTGGAAACCGCTTGTGCAATCAGATCTTTCTCTCCCAGAACCGTTAGGCTGCGTGCAATATTCGCCGTAAACTCTATTCCTGCTTCCTCACAAGCCGGCTCGAAAAGCTCGGCCAATTGTCCCGCCAATCCGCTGATATTGGTGCGTGTCATCGGTCCACCCTGGCCAGCTTCAAGCCGTGACAGACGCAAAATCGCATTAAAGGTTGCCAGCACATTGTCTACTTCGCCAAGCGTTCGCCCGAGCGTGTCTTCGGCCATCTCGCGCGACATCGGTTCAGCCAGAGCCGTCTCAAGCCGATTGCGCAGGCGTGTGAGGGGGGATCGCAAGTCATGGGCAATAGAATCACCAACATGGCGGGAGGATTCCATGAGCGTCTCAATGCGTCCAAGCATGGCATTTAACTGTTCGCCGAGCCGGTCAAATTCATCTCCCGAGCCAATCACCGGCACGCGCCGCGACAAATCGCCGGCCATCACACCCTCGGCCGTCTTGGCCAGCGTGTCTGCCCGGCGCGCCGCAGAGCGCGAAATAACGATCCCGCCAATCAGCGACATCAGCAGGCCAATCGGTGCCGCCGTCCAGACCACCCGCGTAATACGCGGCACAATGCGTTGAAACTCGCCCACATCATAAGCGACAAGAATGATGCCGCCATCCGCAAGCACCACCGCGCGGCCCTCTGCTGGCCGCGAGACAATCTCGCCATCAGGCCTGCGATAATCCACATCGAAGAGATATTTCTGACGCCCATCCAGCGGAATGCCGGGGGGTAATGTGCTCAGGCCACCGCCAATCTTCTGGCCTTGCGCATCTTGCAATAGATAGAGAAATTGCCGCGAGCCGAGCACCGATTGGCGTTCGCGCACAGAGCGGTTGAGCCGAACCAATCCGCCCTGACTGTAGGCGCGGGAAAGCTCGGTCAGCTCGGCATCAAGACTGTCGCTCGCCTCGGCGCGGACATAGACCACGGTTGAGGCGTACAGATAGACGAGCAAACCAAGCACGAAAACCGTAAACAGAATTGAATGAAGCAAGGCGAGCTTGAACGTGGTCGTGCGGACAAGGGTCGGCAAGCGAATGGTCATGCCTGCAGGCGGTAACCGGCTCCGCGAACCGTGTGCAGGAGCGCCTCATCAAAATCCTTGTCGATTTTGCCGCGCAGCCGAGAGATGTGCACGTCAATCACATTGGTCTGCGGGTCGAAATGATAGTCCCAGACTTTCTCAAGCAGCATGGTGCGCGTGACGACTTGTCCGGCATGGCGCATGAGATATTCAAGCAAGCGGAACTCGCGCGGTTGCAGATCTATCTTATGGCCATTTCGGGTAACTTTGCGCGCGAGCAGGTCCATTTCCAACTCGCCGGCCTTGAGAGAAGTGATCGGCGCTTCAGAGATTTGCCTCCGGCCAAGCGCTTCCACGCGGGCCACCAATTCACTCGGCGCGAAGGGTTTGGCGAGATAATCATCGCCACCCGCCTTTAGCCCTTCGACGCGATGATCAACCTCACCCAAGGCAGACAGGAACAAGGCAGGGGAGCCACCGCCGCCCTCGCGATATTCGCGGACCAAGGTCAGCCCGTCTTTTTCCGGCAGCATGCGATCAACCACCAGCGCGTCAAAGTCTCCTGCGCGCGCCAGTGTCAGCCCCATATCGCCGCGATGGGTGGTGTCAACGACGTGCCCCGCTTCGGTTAGAACCTTGGAGACGAAGGACGCCATGTCCTCATCATCCTCAATAATCAGAATGTTCATGGCGTCTCTCGTCCCCGTGTCCGCTAGTCATCATCCTCGGTAATATCGACAGTGGCAAAGCCCGTCCCGTTTGGCGAGCGCACGGCGACGAGCACTTGCTCCTTACCCGCATCCCGCGCGGACTGGATGGCTGCGTCAAAATCGGCTTTGGTTTCGAGCGTTTTGCCATTCACTTCGAGGATCGCGAGGCCTTCGGTTGCGCCGAGCGAGGCGAACGGGCTGTCATCGCTCATGGTTCTGATCACCAGACCGTCTTCATCATCGTCAAGACCAAGGCGCTCTCTCGCTGCGGAATCGAGCGGTGCGAGTGCCAGCCCCAATTGACCGGTTTCTTCGTCCTCTTCCGTGTCAGGACCTGGCTCATTGCCCGGACGCGCCGTGCCATTGAGCGAGGCCAGAGCGCTTTCGGTTCGCTCGGCGATGGTCACGTTGAGCTTCACTTCCTTGCCGCGCCGCAGCAGAACAAATTCGTTTTGCGAACCAACCCGTAGCTGACCAACCCTGCGGGTGAGTTGGTCGGCATTTTCAATTTTGGTTCCATTTAAGCTGACAATTACGTCGGATCGGCGAATACCGGCCTTGTCGGCCGGGCTGCCATCACTGACATCGCCGACAAGTGCGCCTTTGCCATCCTTGACATCAAGTGCCTCGGCAAACTCTTCGGTAAAATTCGAGATGCTGACGCCGAGCCAGCCACGCGAGACCTTCCCAGTTTCGATAAGTTCATTTGTGACCGAGATCGCCAATTCTGCAGGGATCGCGAAGCCGATGCCCACCGAGCCGCCCGTAGGCGAAAGGATTTGCGTGTTCACGCCGATTACGCGGCCATTGAGATCAAAAGTCGGCCCACCGGAATTCCCCCGATTGATCGACGCATCAATCTGTAGAAAGTCGGTATAATTCGAACCGGTAATGTCGCGCCCATCCGCCGATACGATCCCCGCCGTCGCAGTGCCGCCCAAACCGAACGGATTGCCAAGCGCAACCACCCAGTCACCAACCCGGACCTTGTCGGCCTTTTCAAACTCCACATAGGGGAATGTTCCGCTATCTGTGACTTTGACAACCGCCAGATCCGTCTCCGGATCAGCCCCGATCAGTTCGGCGTCTAGTTCTGTGCCATCGCTCATGACCAATTGAATTTCCGTCGCGCCATCAATCACATGGTGATTGGTCACCGCAAACCCGTCAGCCGAGATGAAGAAGCCCGAGCCAAGCGCGCGGGTTTCGCGGGTTTCGGGACCGTTTTCGCGTTCTTCCTCGCGGCGGCGTTCGAGAAAGTCCTCAAAGCCGGGAATTCCGCGAAACCGTTCGAGTAATTGATCAGATCCGCCATTGCCGACAACTTGCTCGCCGCGCACATTCACACTAACGACGGCCGGACCAACCCGCTCGATCAGGTCCGCAAAACTCAAAGGCGCGCCGCGCGGAGCCTCGATGGTGATTGGATCTGCATCAGCCGATGGGGCAAATTGTGGCCCCAAGACAAGCGCACCGACAGCAACCCCGCCCAAGAGGAAGGCCGAAACGGCTACGCCCGATTTGCCAAACAAACTCATAACAATATCCCTATCTTCTTTTCGCGCAGATGGAGCGCTTTGTTTCTTTTTAACCTAACCTATGTGATGTGGTGATTAAATTGCGGTTAGGGAAGTCCCTCGGTGTGACTTTCTTTAGGCAAAACGGGTCTGAACCTCGGCTTTGGCCTCTAAAGTGCGGTGAACAGGGCATTTATCGGCGATTTCGAGCAGTCTTTGACGCTGCGTCTCATCCAGATCTCCCAATATTGTTATCTCGCGAACAAATACGTCAATCCGGCTTTTCGGGTCACAATCCATACAATCGGTCGCATAATCCTTGGCATGAGATAGCGCAACGCTGACTTGTTCAAGCGGCCACTTCTTACGCGTTGCATACATTCGCAGCGTCATCGCCGTGCATGCGCCAAGGCCGGCAAGAAGAAAATCATAGGGCGTGGGGCCGGTGTCGCCGCCGCCAACCGAACGCGGTTCATCGGCCAGAAATTCATGTTGTCCGACCCGAACAAGGTTTTGAAACCGCCCATTTCCAGTTTCAGTGACCGTCATTTTGTCTGATGCCGACGCCGCCGCCGCCACTGCCTTATCGGCATCAAGATAGCCATCCGCCCAACAGGCAATGATATTTGCCGCATAGATTGCATCCGATTTCTGGCTAAGCAAATGGTCCGCTTTGCCAAGACTTAAAAAGCTTTTTGGGTGTTTTGCCGCAGCAAATAGTCCAGAAGCGTTTTCAATGCCGACGACCTGATCAAATGGCGAATGAAGAACCAATAAGGCGCGGCCAAGATGAGCGGCAGCTTCGCGCACTTTGGCACCCGAAACATCTTCAACAAACTGTTTCTTGATTTTGAACGGTCGGCCCGCCAGATCAACTTCCGCCTCGCCGCTTTGTTCAATTTCGTCGAGCCGAGAGCCAAATGACTGGATCACATGGTCCGCATCCGACGGTGCGCCAATGGTTGCAACCGCTTTGACGCTGGGCAATCTTGAGGCGACGGCCACAACTGCAGCGCCGCCAAGCGAGTGACCAACCAGCAGGGCGGGCGCTGCATGATGGTCAGCGAGCCAAGCGGCAGCGCTCTCCAAATCGGCGAGGTTTGTCGAAAAATTGGTGTCCTCGAACGCACCTTCCGAAGCGCCCAGCCCGGTAAAATCAAAGCGCAGGACGCCAAAGCCCGCATCCGCCAATGTTCGCGCAATGGTGCGCGCAGCGGCAATGTCCTTTGAGCAGGAAAAACAATGCGCAAACAGGACAAAGGCGCGCGCAGGGCGTCCTTTTGGCAGGTCAAGCCGACCTGCAAGCTGTTGACCGTCCATGCTGGAAAATTCTATTGCTTGGTCCATTGGCTTCTTGAAGCTCCTAATTTAACCGACTCGAATCCTCTTCTAGCGCGCAAACAGGCACAGAGTAAAATGTGTTTCAGGATGGGGTGTCCTCACCATCAGACATATCCTGCCCATCGGGGGCAACCGGAATGATACCGCCCTCTGTTCGCCGCCTGGCCCGCTGATGGAACACGAAGGCTAGCCCGAGCGCTGCAATTAGCAGCAGCCCAAACGGTAATCCCCACAGCAAGAGCCCACTGGCACCGCTCGTTTGCGGGCGGAATAGAACAAATTCTCCGTACCGGTCAGCAAACCAGCCGCGAATAGCAGCGTCGCTTTCGCCTGCCTTAACCATCGCCCGCACGCGTTGTCGCATATCGCCTGCAATTTCGGCACCCGATTGTGAAATTGGCTCATTCTCACACGCAACGCAACGTATCTCATCCATCAGCACTTGCGCGCGTGCTTCCAGATCAGGATTGGTCAGTGGCACATCATTGAACGCCATGAGCACGGGTAGAACAAAAAGATACAATAGGCGCTTCATTCTGCTGGCCCCAGAACAATCGGCGCAGCTGATACCGGGACGGGTTCGTCTATATCCACACGCGCAGGGGCTTTGCGCCCACCAAATGCAGCAAATACACCGCCGAGCGCCATGAGAAAGACACCAAAAAAGATCAGATCAATGAGCGGATTGTAATATACCCGGAACGTCCAAATTGTTTTCCCGTCAAGATTTCGCCGATCACCCAAGGCGGTATAGAGATCACCAAAGCCGGTCTTGTGAATGGCCGTCTCTGTGGTTGGCATGCGCGCGGCGGGATAATATCGCTTCTCCGGTTGCAAGCGGGCAGACGAGCTGCCCTTGCGGGCGATAAGCGTGGCGCGGTCCGCATACCAGTTGGGGCCTTCAGCGCTGCGGACAGCATCAAGGGTCACTGACCAGCCGGCCACGACAACACTTTGTCCCGCCTCCAGGGCCACAGTCTGTTCATAGCGGCCACTGGTCTGGACAACTGCGCCGATCACAAAAAGTCCAATGCCGAGATGTGCCAGGCTCATCCCCCAGACCCGCGCCGGCAATGTAAAAACACGCGGCAGGACGATTGCGCGGCGTAAAAGTTCGCGTCCGGCACCATAAATCAACCAGAGCCCCAAACCCAAACCCACTCCGGCACCGAGCGGCAATGTCATCCGCCACAGCATCAACAGAACCAGCGCACCGATCGCGCCGCCCACGACGGCCGCGCGTATCAGCTGAAACTCGGGCCTTGTCGCCCCCCAACTTGAGGCCTGCACAAGCGGCAGAACGAATAATAATACGGCCATAATCGGCGCAAAGGTAAGATTGAAATAAGGCGTGCCAACGGACATTTGTCGCCCGGTGGCCTCGGCCAAAAGTGGAAATATCGTGCCGAGAAGAACCGTTACCGTTGCCACAAAGAAAACGAGATTATTGACCATCAGCGCACCCTCACGGCTGATAAATTGCCAGTCCGGTCCGCCTTTCAAGGCGGGTGCACGCCATGCAAATAAAGCAAGTGCCGCGCCGCCATAGGCCATCAATCCGGCCAGAAGCAGGCTACCGCGCAAAGGGTCGATCGCAAAGGCATGTACGGAGGTCAACACGCCCGACCGCACAAGGAAAGCTCCGAGGATCGAGAAGCAGAATGCGAGCACTGCCAGCAACACTGTCCACGCTGCAAAGCCGCCGCGTTTCTCTGTAACGATAATCGAATGCAAAAGCGCCGATCCGAGCAGCCACGGCATGAGCGAGGCATTCTCGACCGGATCCCAGAACCACCAACCACCCCAGCCAAGTTCGTAATACGCCCAATAACTGCCAAGCGCGATGCCGAGTGATAAGGGCACCCAAGCGGCCAGTACAAAGGGCCGGGTGGCCTGCGCCCAGGTTTTGTCAATCCGTCCCTCAATCAAGCCCGCAGCCGCCAATGCAAACACGAATGAGAATCCAACATAGCCAAGATAGAGCATGGGTGGATGAATAGCGAGGCCGGGGTCTTGCAAGAGCGGGTTAAGCCCATTGCCCTGAAGGGGGGCGGGGTCGAGCCTTAAAAACGGATTGGACGCAAACAAAAGATAGACAAGCGAGCCAACAGAGACGGCGCCCTGAACTCCGAGCGTTCTCGCTTCAAATGCCTGACGCCCCGTTTGCAACCGCCATGCACCTGCCGCTGCGAATCCAATCGACACCAGACACCAAAGCGCCATCGAACCTTCATGATTCCCCCAAGCGCCGGCAATCTTGTAGGCCAGCGGCTTGAATGTGTGCGAATTAGCGGTCACCAGCGCGACGGAAAAATCCGAGACAATAAAAGACCAGATCAAAAGACCGAAGGCGACCGACATCAGCCCCAGCGCACTATAAGCCATGCCTGATGCCATTGCCCGGTTCCCGCGCAGGCCATACCATGTCTGAACCAGACAAGCCGCCAAAGCGAGAAATGCTGCCATATGCCCGACTTCAATCAATATTCCGGCTCCCTTTTGCAAACCTCTATGGCTTCGAAGCATTGTGGCTGCGAAAACAAGATCCGCAAATTCTATGCGGCTTGCTTTGTCTTAGCTGGAGTGTAAGCGATATTTGTCTCCAAAGGCCAGCCAAACCGGATGTGGCACAAACCCACATCACTCAGACGGTGGTTCCGGTTGCGGCGTCTGGGAGGCGTCTTCTGGCTGATCTGGTATTGGGTCAGTCTCTATGGGGTCAGGTTCGGTCTCGTCGCTGGACGGAAAACCTATAGCTTGCCCTGTAACAGCAGAGACACGCTGAGCAAGCGAGTTTTGGCCTGCTTCATTTCCCTCAAGCCGTAACCATAACCCATCCCATACCAGCTGCGCGGCCGCATCATCACCCGCCTGCCATTCGGCGACACCGACCATAAACCCGGCATGGATTTGCCTCGGATCAACCGTCAATGCCTGCTCATAGATACGTTTTGCCTGCGGTTCGATAACACCACCCGCCAGACGCGTGATCGCATCAGCCATCCCGATCATTGCAGGAACAAATTTTTCGTCCCGCCGTAATGCCGACTGAAAAGCCCGGATCGCATCTTCATCGCGACCTTCGCCAGCCATCATCTCGCCAACCACAAAATGCGGTCTGGGATTATCCGGCTGCTCAAGAATGAGATTTTCAAACTGCGCCAGAACTTCTGCGCGCGTGCGTTGCTCGGGAGGAACTTCTTCCAGTCCGGCAATGCGGGCCTGATAGGGCTGATCGGGTAGCCCGGCACGGCCAATAAACAGATAGGCCAAGCTCGCCATGAATCCAGCAAGCAATATCGCAATCACCGCACGATCGCCGCGTCCAAGAGCGCGCGCAATTTGCGACGCGCCAAGCACGGCCCCAAACCCGAAAAACCAGACCAACCAAATCATGCGCGCGGCAACCTTAAAGATGCTCTCAGACCACCAATCTTCGGTGCTTCATCGAGTACGAATGAGCCCTCATACATATCGGCCAGTTCGGTCACAATTGACAGGCCCAGACCCGTCCCGGGGGCCGCTTCATCCAGTCGCACGCCACGCTTTAGCGCTGCCACGCGTTCGCCCGGCGACAAGCCAGGACCATCATCATCAATCGTTATATCCACCATTGTGTCCGATGGGGTGGCGCGCACGATCACTTCATTTGTGGCCCATTTGCAAGCATTCTCCATCAGATTGCCAGCGATCTCCTCCAAATCCTGTTTTTCCAGCCGGACGCTCAGGGCTTTGGGACATTTCACCGTCACCGTAATCTGCCGTTCGGCAAAGAGTTTGTTCAGAAGCCGCGCCAAATCATTCAGCACGGGCGCAACTTCGGAGCGCGCGCCTGCCGTTTGCGCACGCGCCGCTGCCCGTGCCCGCTTCAAATAATGCTGAACATTGTCATGCATAGCACCCGCCTGTCGGCGCACCACATCATCAAGCGGCGTGTCACCCTTGGCTTCGTTGCCGAGCACGGCGAGCGGTGTCTTCAGAGCATGAGCAAGATTGCCGACATGGGTTTGCGCCCGTTCAACAATGCCGCGATTATGCTCAAGCAATTTGTTGAGTTCGAGATTGAGCGGCAATACTTCGCGCGGATAATCTGTTTCCATCAGCGTACGCCGCCCTTCGCGCACATCGGCAATATCAGCCTCAATCCGGCGTAATGGTGCAAGCGCCGAGCGTATCCCGAGAAGCAGCGCGCTGAGAAAGCCTGAACCAATCGCAGCCATGGTTGCGGCCAGAATCAGCGTGAACCGCAAAGAGCCGCGATCGGTCTCCGAGCGGTCAAAGCCAGCGACAAGGATAACTGGGTGTTCGATTTCCGAGAGAATCAAGGCCTGCCCAACCATGCGCAAAGGTTCGTCATTCGGCCCGACGCCGTTCTCGCGCAAAGGCTGTCCAGCGTTTTGCGAAACTATTTCAAGCGTGTCGGTCGGCCAGGGCAGAGTGCCATCCCAAACACTATCCGCTTGGGCGACCGGTTGATATATGCCAGCCGGTCCTCGCACCAGAACGGCCCAATAACGTCCCGAAAGTGGCGTTTCAAAAAACGGATCAGATGGCTCCCGGTCTGCGTCAATAATGATCTGGCCGTTCGCATCGGCATTTACCGCGCCCTGCAAAGTTGTAATGGTCCTGTCCAGCTCATTGTCGAGGATGGTCAAAATTTGGCTCGTATACAGCGTTGACAGAATGAGAACGATCCCGCCAAGCAATAATACGCCGATCAAACCGGCCATCGCCATCAACCGCCGCGCCAGCGAATTTTCTGAAAAGATCGCAAAGCGTTTCATGCCTTCGTCATGGCCATGCCACTCGGCGCCGTCAACCCAATATGACCTTAAGACATAAGTCCATCTGCTTCTGGATTGATCAAACGGTATCCCAAACCACGTTCGGTCTGAATGCGCTCGGAGCCAATCTTTTTACGCAATCGACCGATAAAAACTTCAATCGTGTTCGAGTCGCGGTCGAAATCCTGATCGTAAATATGCTCGACCAGCTCGGTTCGGGGCACAACGCGTCCTTGATGGTGCATGAGATATGACAGAACCCGATATTCATGCGCGGTCAATTTGATCGGTGCGCCGTTAACAGTGGCGCGGGCGGACCGCGTATCCACGCGCAAAACACCGCATTCGAGCGCAGCCGCAGAGTGTCCGGTCGCCCGACGCAAAAGCGCCCGCAGCCGTGCGAGCAGTTCCTCTGTGATGAATGGCTTGGTCAGATAATCATCAGCGCCAGCATCGAAGCCCGCAACTTTCTCGCTCCAGCGATCACGCGCGGTCAGGATCAGGACTGGAAAATCGCGGCCGTCTTCACGCCAACGTTCGAGCACTGATACGCCATCCATCTTCGGCAAACCAAGATCCAGGACAACAGCATCATAAGGTTCGGTATCGCCTAGAAAATGTCCGTCTTCGCCATCAGACGCCAAATCTACGGCATAGCCAGACTGCGACAAGGCATCCGCCAATTGCCGACGCAAATCCGCATTATCTTCAACAACAAGTATACGCATAGACCCTAGCCTCCGGTCGTTCTAGTAACACGTCCGCTTTCTGCGTCCACAATTAACCTGAGTTTTCGACCGTCATCAGTGACCCATTCAATGTGGTATTCCGCGCCGCCGCCCTGCTTTGAGAACAGTTCCGCGTTCAAATAGGAACCACCAAACTCTCTTTTCAAGCTCTGGATGACTTCTCTTAGCGGCTTGATGCGACCGTTCTGGCTTGCATCTCGTGCCTCGCCAGCGGAGAAGGAATTTCCCCAGCCTTGCGTATTTGCAGACATACCAGACCCTGTCGCAAGAATAGCGAACAGTGCTGCGAGGGAGATCTTCCAACCGTTCATTCGACCGTGGCTACCTGAAAGTCACTGAACACCCCGTGAATGTATCGCTTAAAAGGGGTTTTTTCGGGATTTTTACTTAAAAAACTTCTTTACCGCCTTAATATCAACATCATCGAGTAAAATTTCAAGTCTGGCGTAGAGATGTCCGGCCTTTCCCGGCTTTTGGACTCCCTTGCCGCGCAGTCGCAATACCGCGCCGGTATTGGAGCCTTCAGGCACTTTCAGGCTTAACGGACCGGAGGGCGTTTCTACCTCCACGGTGCCGCCCAATATTGCAGTTTTAAGAGAGATAGGGACGGCCATACGAACATCGTCGCCATCGCGCGTCCAGTTCTTGTGCGGGCCAATGGTTACCTCAACCAGCGCGTCGCCTGGGGGGCCGCCATAAGGAGAGACCTGCCCTTGGCTTTTCAGCCGCAAAGTCTGTCCCGTCTCGACCCCGGCAGGAATATTGACATCGATAGACTGACCATCGGACATTTTAATCCGTCTTTGTCCGCCTGTAATCGAATCAGCGAAAGGAATATCAATCCGATACCTGACATCGCGCCCTTTACGCGGGCCCGGTCCGCGACGGGTCCGCCCGCCGCCGCCAAAAAGGCCGGATAAAATATCCTCGAACGGATCGCCATTTTGGCCGCCGCCATACCCTGCTCGTCTGTCCGGGCTAAAACCGCCGGCCCCAAAACCGCTCCCACCGAACCCACGCGGTTGGCCGTCGCCATCTATCTCGCCGCGATCAAATTTGCGTCGCTTTTCTTCATTTCCCAGAATGTCAAAGGCAGAGGAGGCTTTCTTGAAAGCTTCCGCCTTGGCCTTGTCGCCAGGATGCAAATCGGGGTGAAGCGCTTTGGCTTTCTTCCGGTATGCACGCTTGATCTCCGCCTCGTCAGCAGATTTCGACACGCCCAGTATGGCATACGGATCGGAACTCATGAATCACTCTTCGTCACTTTGCCCTGAACCTAGTGCGCCACTGCCAAGAATGAAACCTTTGGGCTTCATAACACTTTCTGAGCTGGCCAGCCCTGTCGGCCATCTCGCCCGATCTGGCGCACTTGCAATAGGTCACCAGCAAGCGCATTTTCTGGCAATTGCCAAATTGGTTCATCAACGCTCGACGCCACAAGACGCACTCCATCTCGCCAAAGCGCGACTGCAAATCGTCCGGTGTTTTCAACCGCAATATCTGTCCAAGTGTTCCGAATATCAGCGCCCCGCCGGATCCAGCTAGCCATTTTGCGTCCATTGGCATCAGCGCCAATCCGCAAATGTACCGGCGAGAATGCCAGCCCAGCTTTATCCTCGAAAGCGTCTGACGAGAGAGCTCCAAATAAACCACGCCCCGCCGCTTGCCAGACAAGTTCGACATCACGTTCGTCACGGCCCACATTTGCGCGCTCGAGCCGATTGTCGAGCAAAACGCACAATGCCCCCACCTCAACGCCTAAAATCTGGCTCCCCTGAAGCCCGCGCAAGAGCCCAGTCAATTCATACTGGCCCGCCCCGGTCAGACGGGCCTGGCGATAGCTGATCAGCTCCCATCCGTTCGCATTACGCACCAGTACCGGCCCTGCCCCCGCCAAAGCGGCCGCTTCGCTGTGTGATGCCAAAACCTCGCCGGGAACCTCGATGTGCAGCGCAGCCCGCTCGTCCCAACGACCAAGTGGTCCCGCCGCCAATGGTGCTGAAAGTCGCCCGACACCGGCGCGCTCGGGCAGTTCAGCTCGCACGGTCAATTGGGTGGCATCCAGCCCTGCGGACACTGCAACGGGGCCAGGCCATGGCTCGCCAACCCCTGCAAGCAATGGTCGCCGGTCATCCAAGGTATCGGGCAGTACCGGCCCGTCAATCAACCATATCTCTGGCAAGGCCAGCGGGTCCGTCCCGCTCGCATCGGCCGCAGGCTCAACAGTGCGCACAATATCCAGCTCACCCGGATCAGCCCGCAATTGCAAAGCCTGAGACGATGTTTGCAGCACATCGGACACCCGCCAGATCTGGTCATCATCCTTGAGCAAAACCCCATCACCCGCCTCAAGATCAATATGTTCCAGCGAAAGCCCCAAAGCGGCCGTATCGCCACGCGCGGCTTGCCCCAACAGATAGTCCGCCACAGTCTGCGCCCTTGTGTCCGTCATCAAAAGCGGAAGCGATACGTCGAGCACCACCCCGCGATCGCCCTCTGGCACACGCGCTTCAACGGTTGCGGGCTGATAGCCCTCTGCGCCGCTAATATAAGTCAGCCGCAAGGCACCGGGCGGTTTATCAAGCAAGCGCCGCGTGCGCTGTAATCCGCCTTCGGTGAGCCTGGCGTCCTCGATTGCCCGTACAGGTGCCACCCCGCGATGCCGGAAGACGAGCCTGCCCTCGCACTCAATCGCCTCCAGCCCGAACGCGCTGATCAGCGGCGACAAGGCTCCGCGCAAAGCTGATACGCCGGTCAGCGCAAACCCGTCCAGCAATCCGGTCACTTCGCTCGCATCCGCTTGCACACCGCCGCGCGCACATATATCGACCAGCACACGTCCAAGCTCGGAAATACCGGCCCGCCCGTTTAGCCAATGCCCGAAAGCCCAGTTCGCCCCGTCTGACCAGATGTCCTCACGCACCGGAAACGCCGGAAAGGGCCGCGCGTCCCACGCCCAGACATAAGTGCCCTCTACCGCGCTCTGCCCGCGCCAAAACGCCAGCGCCACGCTCAGCGCCGCCCGCTGGAACACGTCATCGCGTTCACCAGTGGAAAATGGCGGCAAAGCGCTTTCCGAGCTTTTGGGATCAAAAAACAGATTGGGCGAATTGCCGCCCTTGTCGAGCGCCGGAAAGCCAATCTCGGACATACGGATCGGCTTGCTACCGGCCTGCCACGCGCTCGGGACTTGCGACCTTACCCCGTTTGGCCGCTCATGATGGCTCGCGCTCCACCAGCCGAGCAAATCCTTCTGCCGGAACACCCAATGCTCGCCATGGGCGGTATCAATAATCGGCGTCCGGTTCTGCGCCTGCCGATCTGCATCAGACGCATAAAACCAGTCAAACGCCTCCCCGGCCGTCATCTGGAACCGCAAATACTCCGGATCATCCGCGCTCCGATACCCGGCCAGCGCGTCAAGATGTTCGTCCCCATCGCGCCAGTCACCTGTCGGCGGATACCAGTCCACCCCAACAAAATCGACATTGTCGTCCGCCCAAAACCGGTCAAGCGGAAACAGGACATCCCCGCTGCCATCGCCAGGCGCATAAGCACCATATTCGGTCCAGTCGGCCGCATAGGAAATCTTCACCTGCGACCCAAGGATCGCCCGCACATCTGCCGCCAGCGCCACCAGCCCGTCCACAAAGGGAAAACCGCCCGCCCCATCGCGCAACCGGCTCACCCCGCGCATCTCCGAGCCCACCAGAAACGACTCCACCCCACCTGCTGCCCGCGCCAGCCACGCATGGTGCAGGATAAACCGCCGGAACCCCCAATCATCATCGTCTCCGCGATAACGCACTTCATCGCCATCAATCTCGAAATCATCCCGCTGCGCCGCGCCCAGAAAATTCGCCACCGCACTTGCCGTCGCCGCCGATCCATCCGCTGCTACAATCCGTCCGCGCCACGGAAACGCCGCCTGCTCGCCTGTCCCATGCGGGTTCGGCAAGCCGTTCCCAGGCGCAATATCCATAAACAAGAACGGCGACATGGTGACGGCCATCCCCCGCGCATTCATCTCGCGAATGCCTTCCACCACGGCCCTGTCCGCAGGCGTGCCGCCATAATTGGGCACACGTTCTGAATCCTCGACATCCTCGCCATTGGCCGACGTAATCAACCACGCCTCATCACGGTCCACCCCGCCGGCACTCCAGTCATAAGGCCGCGTCGGTTTCTCGCGCCGTTCAACCCCCGGCCGGATCTGGCAATGCCCGGCCCGCAAATCGTCCCCGAACCAGCCCACCGTAAGCGCCACATTCCGCGCCGCTGGCAAATCCCGCTCAAGCTGATCGAGCGAAACCAGCATGTCAGTGTGCATCGTACTTGTATGCGTGTTCTCCGGCGTCTCGATATTCGGAAAATGGTTCTGCCGCACCGGCTCTGTCCCATAGACAAACTCGCCGCTCGCAGGGATCATGTTCACCCCATCAACAAGCTCTGATAGCCGCACCTCTTCGGCGTCTCCGACCACTTCGCGCTGGATCTCGAAAGAGAGCTGCGGCAACCGGTTGCCAAATTGCTCAAGCGGCAAATCCTCAAACACCAAATAGGCCGTGCCGCGATAGGCGGGTGCACAGCCTGCCCCTTCAATCGCCTCGATCAGCGGATCGGGCATCTGCGTGTCCGTACCATGATAAAGCCTATGCGGAAGATCTGACAAAGCCAGCACTTCCCCGTTCGACCAAACACGGTCCACGCGATTGATTTCGCCCTCACAGAGCGCCACCGCAAAGCTTGCCGAATAGGTAAAACTCGACACGCGCGGCCCGCCCTTTCCGCCCCCGCCCGCGCGTTCGGTTGTCCGTGTTTCGCGCAATCGCGCCGCCCAGATCACCTGCCCGCCAACCCGCATCCGACCATAAATATTCGGCACGCCCGCCCCCTCGCGGCTCTCCATAATCCGTATGCTCTCGATACGCGGGCCTTCGGTGGTATTGCCAAAGATCGCCCCATCAATCCGGCTACCAACAAAGCTGCCGAGCGCGCCGCCGATTGCCGACCCCGAGATCGAAAATCCGAGCGCGCCAATGCCCTGCGGCAGTAGCGCAGACCCCGCCGCCTGCCCCAAAGTTGAAAGTGCAATTTGTGCCATAGTTTCAGTCCTCTAAATCGGGAAACTCAAATGCCGCTGCAATCCGCCGTCGCCACCATGGCACCAGCCGCGTCTCGACCACTGCATGTCCCCAATAGGCATGAATGATCCGGTTGTCCCCGCTGATAATTGCGCAATGTTTGGCCGGACATCCGGTGCCCATTCGGAACAATAAGACGTCACCAGATCGCGCTTCCCCGAGCGGTATCTCGACAAGGCATCGCCTTGCCGCCTCCAGCAATGTCTCTTCGCCCAGCGCCTCTGCCCAGTCCGGCGTATAGGGCGGCGCATGTTCTGGCTCCTCGCCAAAATGCGTTCGCCAAATCCCGCGCAGCAGCCCAAGACAGTCCGTTCCCACACCCTGTAAACTTGCCTGATGCTGATAGGGCGTGCCCAGCCAATCGCGCGCCGTCGTGATAATCTCCGCCCGCTTCATCGCCGCGCTCCGGTATTTCCAGATGCTGCCGGTCCCGCCAGCACAGCATCATTGCCCGGCATATGCGGAAAGCCGCGAAAATTGTCGGCATTGCCAAACCGCGTCTTGCACGTCTCGAACTGCTGATCACAGCTCATCCCCGAAAATTTCGGATCGTCGAGATCAACCCCGCACCGCCTGTCCCCAAGCACAGCGTCACACCTGCGCGAAAATATCCGCCCTACAGGCCGCTCAAAATCCGCCTTCAGCGATACCAACTCCGCCTCAAACCCCAGCGCGCCATGCGTAATCTCGCTCAAACGCCCCGACCAGATCAGCAGGTAAAACTCGGGACGCTCCCAATCTACACGAAACACATCCACACGCGCCCCATCCCAGTGCCCCGCCCGCAAATCCTCTTCCGAAATCGCCTCGCTCGACAGCGCGCCGTTCGCCGCCGCCTGCCCAGGTGCCAGCCCCGAACTTGCCGTAAACTCCCCTGGCGCCAGCGCGCCGCCTGGCTCATACGCCACCCCATCGACCAACAGCCTGCGGTCATGATCGGTCACACCAATCACCGTCCCATCCGCCCGCGACAGCCGCCAACACAGACAGGTCCGCGTCACTCCACTCGCAAGCCGCGCTGCAAATTCCGCATCAAGACTTTTCATCTAAACCTCCAACAGTTCGACAATCGGAACCTGCCCCGCGCGGCCCGCGCCAAACGCTTCTATGCTGGTCTCCAACTGATCGCTGTCAAACCGCACGGGCACATCAAACAAAAACCCCGCCGTAATCACAGCGCCTTGTTCTGGCGGCTCGGCAAAGCGCACCTCTCCGCGCACCGTGCTTACCACAACACCGCTCTGCTCGACCCCATCAATCGCCGCACGGACAGACCCGCCCACAGGCTTATGAATCCGCCGCGCGGTATCGCCATATTGTTTGGTCAGCCCAAAGACGGTTTGCACACCATCTCCCAGCCCCAGCACTTGATCGGTTGGCGTTACATCCGCATTTGGCCGGCCCGATCTATCATCGACAAGATCGCGAAACCGGAACCCGTGCAGCCGCCCGCGCCGCGCCTCGAAAAAGGTCGTCAGATCGTGCAACTGCTCGATCTTCGTCACTGCCCCACCCAAATCCCAGCGCCGGCGCGAGCCAGCCCAAATGGCATTCCTCGCCTCGCCGCCACTTGCCAACGCCACCACTTCCGTCCGCCGCTCCGGTCCGCCTTGCGCGCCAAATGCCAGCGCCAAAGGCAACCGCACTTCATGAAATTCGCTCAAGCTCATATGAACCGCCCTCCCGCCGACGCCGCGCTTGCCAGTGCCCGCGAGATTGACCCGCGGCTCGCCATAACGGACTGCGCGTTCGCGCCTGCGCCCAGATTGACGTTCATGTTGACGGTCTGCGACGCGCCGCCCCCGCCAATACCCGCCACAAGCGCTTCAGCCGCAATCCGCGCCAGATCACGCAAAATGCCCTCTGCCATGCGCGAGAAGTCCAACTCGCCGCTTTGCGCCGCCCGTCCAAGCGCTGCCTCGATGCGCGTGCCTGCCTGATCAAAAGCCGCCCCTAAAGCTTCAGCCGCCGCCTGCCCCGGCCCTTCGGCCAGTTCCAGCAAAGCGTCGCCCGCCCGCGCCAAATCGCGATCAAATTCTTCCATATCTATTGTCCTTTGTCTGGAAACTCTTCCATCAATCCGGCAAGATCATGCGAGTTCAGTCCGCCCGCGCTGCCGCCCGCCAGCCACCGCCACTCCTTCAGGCTCAGCGCCCAGAAGTCAGCCACAGGCATCCCCGCAGAAAGCGCCGCCCGCAACATCTCGTCCCATGGCAACATCACCCCGCCAGTCCCAGAGAAAATGCCTCGGCAACAGCCTTCGCCGCAACGCCGGGTGCCAAGTCCGCCTCGGCAACTTCACCCGCAAGTTCCGCTTCTCCACCGCCGCGCAAAAGCGCCGAAACCACAACCAACAGATCGCGCGCAGACAGCGCCCGCATCCGCAGGTTCAACTCCGAAAGCTCCGTGCACCCGAACGCCGTTTCAATCTCGGCCAGCGCCCCAAGCGTCAGGCAAAGTCGCCGCTCGGCCCCACCAATCATCAAGCCGACCTCGCCGCGCGCACCGTTCACACTCATGCCGCGCCCTCAAAGCTCAACACGCCCGCGCTTTCCAGCGTCAGCGTAAACGCCGCCTCGCCATCATGCTCGCCCGAATAGGCAAGGCTCGAAATTTGAAACGGCCCTTCAATCACGCCAAAATCCGGCAAGACAAGCTGCCAACGCCCGATCTCTCCAGCAAAGAATAGCGCCCGCATCCGCGCATCCGACGGTTTGTCCTTAAACACGCCCGCCCCGCTCATCCGCGCAGATTTCACCCCGGCCCCGCCGATCAGTTCGCGCCACGCTTCGGGGCTGTCCGTGTTCGTGCCGTCCACATTCGCCGCAGCCAATTGCAAACTCTTCGTCCGTATACCCGCAACCGTTACAAACTGACCCGTACCATCGGCCAATTTCAGCAATACATCACGTCCTCTTTGGCCCGCCATCAGCTCGCCTCCTCAGTTATAATTCGTATTCTTAGGATGCCGCGAAATGCCTGCCGATCGCGTGTGCGGAACACATCGCCATAAGTCGGATAAGCCAGCACAACGATCTGCCCGTCCGGCACAATGTCCGCTCGCTCAACCGCCGCACGCAGCGCTCCAAGCGCCTCTTTGGCATAGGCCCGCCCGCCAAAGCGCGAGGCCACAGCAAAGGTCAGAATATGTTCTGTCCCCGCAACGCCCGCCGCCCCTTGCGCCCGCGTCTCGTGCCGCTCCAGCGTCGCATAGGGATAAGACGGCCCTTGCGTTTCATCATCATAAACACGCGGCGGCTTGCCGAACTGCGCCTGCACACCCGCATCCGCCCGCAGTGCATTCATCACCGCCTTCAGTACACGGCATTCCGCGTCCGTATTCAATATGGTTCCATCCGCCATCAGAGCCGCACCCCCTGATAAGGTGTCAGCAAATCATCCACCTCGCGCGGGAACCCGTCCTCATCCCCTTCGCCATTGCGCAGCTTATAGCCTTGTGCCGCCAGCAGTTTCACCGCCAGTTTCAAATCATCCGGCACCGCGCCCTCATCGCCAAAGCCCGCCTCGAAATCAATCTCGATTCTGCCGCCTGCGGGCAATATGGGCAGTCCGGACCAGGGCTTCCGGCAGAACCATCCTCCCGAAAACATAAAGCCTTCAGTGACATCGGTAACCGTCTCGCCACTGACAATCCGAACCGCCAATAGCTCACCCAAAGGCGTCGGCCGCACCACAACCCCGCGTCCGGCCAGCCCGCTCGGCCATCCAGCAAACTCAAGCCGCAATGTCCGGCCAATCAACGCCATGTCCAGCTCGACCTCCAGCCGCGCCCGCGCGCTTGCAATCAGATCGGCCACCAGCGCATCCTCGCCCTCATGCCCGATCCGCAAATAATCCTTCACCGCAGATAGAGACACAGGCTCTCCGTCCGGCGGCGTTAAAACGCTCGTTTTCATTTTCGATGTCCTTTGTTCCCATCCCCTCCAAAGGACGACCCGCACCAAAGCACGGGCCGCCCCCGATCCTCCGCACAGGGAGGGGCATGCGCGGAGAAACACGTCACGCCCGCAAACGCCAAGCGTCACGGGCGATCAAACTAGAACCTCATCACTTTGATCGCGTCGAAGTTCTGCACGCCGCCGCCGACGCGCTTGGTTGTATAGAACAGCACAAACGGCTTGGCCGAGAACGGATCACGCAAAACCCGCGTACCCACACGGTCCACAATCAGATAGCCGCGACGGAAATCACCGAACGCAATCGCCGCATTGCCCGCGCCAATATCCGGCATATCCTCAATCTCGGTCACGCCATAGCCAAGCAGCGTCGCCGCCTCGCCGCTCGTGCCCGGTTGCCAGAGATAGCGGCCATCACTATCCTTCAGCTTACGCACTTCAGACACCGTGCGCCGGTTCATCACGAAGCGTCCATTGGCCCGAAACTGCGACTTCGGCGCATAGATCAGATCAATCAGACCATCGGCCGCGTCGCCCGCCGCAAAGTCCCCCTGAATGGCGCCAATCTTGCCCCATTCATGGCTCGCCTCATCAACAATTTCGTGGCTCAGCAGGCCCTTGGGCTTACCCGCGCCATCGCCCGAAATAAACGCCGCGCTCTCCTGCGCCGCAAACGCCGCTTCAACTTCATCGGCAAGCCATGCGTCCACATCCGAGAACGCATCTTCAAGCAAAGTCTGTGTCGCTGCCGGTTGCGCAAACAGTTCGCCCGCCGGAAACTCGACAAGCGCCAGCCCGTCAGCTGCCGTCTGCGGACGCGCCTCGGTTTCGCTTGCCCAGCGTGCTTCTACGCCAAGCCCGATTGGCTTACGGAACGTGCCCGAGGAAGTCTGCCGCACCGTCGCAATCTGGCGCATAGGGCTCGCCGCCATCAGACGCGCCTCAATCAGCTGATCAAGCTCTGGCGGGGCGACATAACCGCCCTGCTCATCTGTGCCGGTATTGAGCGACTTCAAATTCAACCCGGCAATCCCGCTATCATCGCCCGAGCGCAAATAACGGTTCCACGCGCCAGAGTGCTCCGCGTTCACTGGATCATCCGCGCCCGACAGATCCGCCCGCGCCGACTTCAGGCTCAGCGCCTCAAGCCGCTTGTCGATCCGCGCCAGTTTCTCATCCAGCAGCGGATCGGCCTTGCCGCGCTTCTCGATCTCTGCAAGCCGCGCCTCATTGGCATGCTTATACGCTTCAAACACAGCCAGCGCTTCGGCATTGGCCGTCTTCACATTTCGGCCCTTGGCCATTTTGGTTTCCTTAGTCATATCAGTCCTTTTCCCTGAGATAGAGTCTCCC
>CALLUH010000177.1 GCA_938011445.1 uncultured Hyphomonadaceae bacterium | reverse complement strand
GGGAACATTTCGAGGATATAGGCTTTGGGCGCGTCGCCTGCTTCAGCTGGAGATTTAGCGCGGAAAATGTCTTGTTTGGCCCATTGCTCGCGCCAATGCGGTTCGGCGGTCTGGGGGTCATATTTCTCGGTCACGGCATGGCCTTTGTCGCAAAGCTAATCGGGCTTCACGCTATGCCGGAAAGGGGGGAGCGGGGCAAGCAGGCAGTGTGGCGGTAGGCCTTTTCCGTGTCTATCTGACTTCGGAGGCTTTCAAAGCGCGTGCACGCTCGAGAATCTTGTTCTCAAGCTGGATCTGGGTTTCTGGATCCGTGTCGGCGTCGATCCAGGTTCCTGTTGTCCCGTCGCGGACTTGCCGGAAGACGGAAACTTTTACGCCGTCGGCGCGTAGTCTTGTGTCGAGGATAAAGACGGTGGCTTTGACCCGCTCATCAGGGGCTTGCTCGAATGCCTGCCAGTCATAATTGATCAGTCCGCCAAGGGAATCGGCGGTTTTGATCGGCAGGAAACTTAACGTATCGAGTGAAGCGCGCCAGAGATATGGGTTTACGCCGCCCTCAATCTCCTGGACCACCGCGCGCGGGGTACGTGCATTGGAACTGCACGCAGCCAGCGCGAAGACGGATACAAGGATTGCTGAGAAAAGAAGACGCAAAGACATGGGCTTATCCTGAAGGTTATCTTTTTGGCATTATATGAGCCCTGTATAACACGCAAGGTGAACTGGACCAGAGGTGATATGTGATCGGCTGCCATTGTAGGAGAAAGATTATGCGGAGGCAGGCGGGCCTTACAGGTTTGCTCGGATTGGGGCTTTGCGCGTTCGTCGGCGACGGGGCGGCCCAGACGGGTGGCCTTTGGCAAGATTGGGTGTTTGAAGGGCAGGGGGAGGCGGTGATTGTGCTGTCACCGGGCCGTGATGATGCCGTAGCGGCTGAAGCGGAAATTTTTCTCACCGATTTGCGGGCGGCGGTTCGGGCCGAACGGGTGCTGGAGAATGGTGCCGAGCTTGGCGTCAGGATTGGCGGCCGTGTTCAGCTTGACCATTCCCGGCGGTCAGGGTTTTCCGGCCAGCTTGGCGCAGGCGATGTGGCGGTTGGGACACTGGCTGCGCGCGGGGCGTTTACGGGACTGACAGCGGGCGGGGTGGAAGAAGATAGTGGTGTTCGCGCTGCCCTGGAGACCGCCTATGTCTATATTGATGGCGGCTATGGCGAATTGCTTGTCGGCCGGGATATTGGCGTTGCGCGGCGGTTTCATGAAGGGGCTGAAAGCGTATTTCGACGCCATGGTGTGATTAATGCGGCACTTGATACGAGCGGGATTGCAAGCGTTCTGACGCGCAATGATCTGTCCGGTCCGGCGGCGAAAGTGAGTTATGCCAGCCCACGCCTCCTCGGCATAAAGCTCGGCGTCAGCTATGCGCCCAGAGCCAATACCAGAGGGCTCGACCGTGATCCACGCCGTGATGTAACCGGGGTTGATGAACCAGAGCTGGAGCATATTGTCGAGGCGGGATTTAACGCCACACGGCGGTTTCGCGGATCAGGGGTACGGGCCAGTTTTTATGGCGCATTTGCGCGGGCTAATCTGGAAACGGAGCGTTTGCAGGCGGCAGGGACGGTTGAGGTTTGGTCGGTTGGTGGCCGGATCGAGAAGAACTGGCTGAGTTTTGGCGCAGATTGGCTGACGACGGACAATGGCGCGGGGCGATACCGGGCTTGGTCGGTGAGCGCAGGTGCTGAAAAATGGGGTTTTGACTGGTCTACAAGCTATGGCCGCTCGGATGATAATCTTGTCGGTTTCGTCGGGCGAAGCGGCTCTATTGGGGTTTCCAAGCGCTATTATGGTTCAATTCGTATCGGAATCGGGGTTCAGACGCAGATTTTGTCACGTCCGACCGGACCTTCGGAGCGATCAACGGGCCCTGTGATGGAAATGTCACTGCGCTACTGAATCACAAGTTCTCACCTTTTGTTAATTTGAGATTAATAACGTTGGGCGATAAATAGGCAAAAGAGGTATTGGATGTTCTTGCGTTTGAACAATTTTACTCGTTTCCCGGCAGCGGGCCTTTTGGTTTTGCTGATCGGGGCGGGTATTGCTGTTGCGCAAGAGGAGGGCCGCCAAGCGTCGCCGCCATTGCCTGTTTTATCAACATCCAGCTCGGATGCCGCGATTCCGGATTGGTATCAGCGATTTACATTCCGGGAGGGTGAAGCCGAGCGTCCCGTCTGGACAGGGACCAGCGAGCGGGATGTCCATTATAATTGGAATAAGGGCGAGCGCTGGCAGCTCCAATTGGCGGTGACAAGCCGTGATGGAGAGACAGGGCTGGCGCGTGAAGAGATGGAAGCGGGCGCAACCTTCAACATCACGCCCCGTTTTAGCTTTGGCGGTTCGGTGCGCCTTGGTGCCGAAGACCTGGGGCCGACCGGTGTGGGCACGCAGCAGCAGATTGAAACGGGTATCCGGCTGAAGTCGGCGTTCAAGTTTTAGACGCGTTCGCCAAGGCAGCGGCGGCGCCAATCATGGCAATGCCGGCAAAATCAGATATTTCACCAGAATTATTCGCTGTGACGCCGCCCAATCCATAGGCAGGTAGGGGCGTTTGTGTCAGCCAATTCTTAAAACCATCGGGCCCTATCGGTGCGCCGGCGCTTGGGCTGGCGGAGGGAAAAATTGGCGAGACGAGGGCGGCGGTCATGCCTGCTTTTGCCGCGCGGCTTATCGCGCTTTGGGAATGGGCGGCGGCGGTCATGATGCTGAAGTGACCTGTCCAATCGGCGGCTTTTGGCAGGGCGGCTTCTGGCCAATGGACCCCGTCGGCGCCAATGCTCTGGGCCAGTTCAGGATCGTTTCCGATCAGAAGGGTAAAGCCTTTTATCCGGGCAAGCTGGCAAAGCGTAAGCGCGGTGTCGTGCCTATCTCGTGCGCCAAAATGCCGGTAGATCAGACCAGAACCGGGGAATAGGTGCGCTGCGGCGGCCAGCGGATTGGGGAGGCGGTCCGGGTCGGTCAGGATGAATACGCCAGGCAGGGGTGCGGGTAAGTGGGCCTGGGCCCTCTGTGCGGCGGTTTGCAGCTTGCGCAATAGCGTGTCATGGGCTTGATGGGGCATGTGATGACCCATACCGCTTCGGACGATATATCCCAACGCCTCGCTGACATCGAAACGCGTGCCCTTGCAGCGGCGCAGTCTGTTGGCGGGGGCAAACCGCAGCTTGTGGCGGTATCAAAGATGCAATCTGAACCGCGAATAGTGGCCGCCTTGGATGCGGGCCAGCGCGTATTTGGAGAGAACCGCGTGCAGGAAGCACAAACCAGATGGGCGGCGCGGCGCGGGTCTTATGATGATCTGGTGCTGCATCTGGTCGGGCCATTGCAGACCAACAAGGCCGAGGCGGCGATTGCCCTGTTTGATGTGATCGAAACGCTGGACAGGCTAAAACTGGCGCGGGCATTGGCCAAGGCGCAGGACCGTGTAGGCAGATCCGTAAGGTTCTATATCCAGGTAAATACAGGTGAGGAAGCCCAGAAGGCGGGGGTTTTGCCGTCCGGTCTGCCCGGTCTGTTGAGCGAAGCGCGAGAGCTGGGCCTTCAGGTTTGCGGCTTGATGTGTATTCCGCCCGTGGCGGAGCCTGCTGGCGCGCATTTTGCCTTTCTGGCGCGCTTGGCTGAGCGGCATGGGCTCGGAGAGCTGTCGATGGGGATGAGCGCGGATTATGAATTGGCCGTCCGGTTTGGTGCGACCCATGTGCGGGTGGGGTCGGGACTGTTTGGAGCGCGGCCAAGTCAGAGCGTGGCGTCAGGGGTGCAGGTCTAATCGGCGCGGATGTCGATATGGCTCTGGCTGGAGATCGCGGCCAGCACGCTTAGCAGATCCTCGCGTTTTAGAGCGACGCACCCCTCGGTCGGTGCATAATCGGGTTTGGCGATATGCATGAAGACGGCGCTACCGCGGTCTGGAACAACGGGGCTGTCATTGTGTCCAAGTTCGAGGATGATGTCATAAACATTATCGTCGCGCCAGAGCCGCTCATGGGAGGCGGGATAGGGCAGACGGACATGGCGATTATATTGGCGGTCGCCGGGCGCGTCGCACCAGCCATCATCGGGTGAAAGTGCAATACAGTCCAGGGTCGTTTCAGGCTTGGCGAGGCGGTCGGACCGATAATAGACGCGCCGGAGCGGATAGCGGCCAAGCGGGGTTGCGCCATCGCCTTCGGTTTTGTCGGCATATGCCCGCGCGCCGCCATGGCCCAGCGCACAGGGATAGTCCCTATCGCCGAGATATAGCCGCTTCCGGGTGGTTCTGACAATGAGATCCATAAGCTCCCTAACGCCGAACTCGCAAAGATTTGACCGGCAATCGTTTCCAAGTCACAAGATAGTATATTAAGGGCAGACATATAAAACTGAGGCATAAAGGAAACCCCATGGCGGCGATTAAAACCATACTCCTCGTTGATGATGACGATGATCTGCGCGAAGCGTTGGCCGAGCAGCTTGATATGCATGCCGAGTTTTCAATTTTGCAGGCTGAAAATGCCACCAATGGGATAAAAATGGCGACAGAGGAGCGGGTCGATCTGATTTTGCTCGATGTTGATATGCCGGACATGGATGGCCGGGAGGCGTGCAAATTAATGCGCAAAAACGGTATACATGTCCCTGTCATTATGTTGACGGGGCAGTCTACCGATGCCGATACGATCCTTGGTCTGGAGTCCGGGGCAAATGATTATGTTACCAAGCCGTTCAAATTTTCGGTCCTGCTTGCGCGGGTGCGAACCCATATGCGGAACTTCGAACAGAGTGAGGATGCGGTCTTCCAGATTGGCCCTTATGAGTTTCGCCCCAGTATGAAACTTCTGACCGATGATAATGAACGCAAGATCCGGCTGACGGAAAAAGAGACCAATATCTTGAAATTCCTCTATCGGGCTGGCGGTAAGCCCGTCGCGCGCGACGAGCTTCTCAAGGAAGTGTGGGGCTATAATGCGGCTGTTACAACGCATACGCTTGAAACCCATGTCTATCGTTTGCGTCAGAAAATCGAGCCGGACCCGTCAAATGCGCGGCTTTTGCTGACCGATAGTGGCGGGTATCGCTTGCAGAGCTAGCGCCGTGGCCTCAGCTTGCTTTTGGGACCATACAGAAGGCGTTTAGCTTGTTGCCATCAGGGTCGCGGAAATAGGCTGCGTAAAACCCATCCTCGCCGCGCGGCCCTGGCTTGCCTTCGCACTTGCCGCCATGGGCGAGGGCTATGTCGTAAAGCCTTTGAACCTGCTCTGGATCCCTGGCTTCAAGTGCCACCATGACGCCATTGCCGACGCTGGCCGGATTGCCATCAAAGGGTTGTGTCAAGCCAATGCCTGCTGGCCCATCCCATTTTCCCCAAGCGATGAACGTCTCTGTGTCCATCATGCGGGGGGTGTCCATTTCCTTTGCGAGCGCATCGTAGAATTTTGCACCTTGCGCAAGGTCGCTGGTGCCAAGTGTAACGTAGCCTATCATCATTTCCTCCCAGTAAGGTGGGAGAACAATAGGCGAACAAGAAGAGGGAGTCGAGTCTTGTTTTCGCCATAGGGCTGGTCCAGACTTGGGGGATGACGCTCGAAGACTTCAACCGGTTCTGTCGATCCCTCCCGCATACGGATCATGTGGTTCAGTGGGGCGGGGCACATGTCTGGAAGATTGGCGGGAAGGTGTTTGCAATTGGGGGGTGGAACAAGGAAGACGGGGAGGGGGCGCTGTCGGTGTCGTTCAAGGTGACGCCGCTCGCCTTCGAGATTTTGAGCGAGCAGGCTGGGCTGAGGCCAGCGCCATATCTGGCTTCACGCGGGATGAAGTGGATCCAGCGGACAAGTGATGAGACCATGTCTGATGGTGATTTGCGGGACTATCTGGAACAGAGCTACAGGCTTGTCGGGGCGGGACTGACGAAGAGACTGCAACGCGAATTAGGTTTGCTTTCATGAGATTAGCGCTTGGCCGAGTGCCCGCGTGTTTTGCGACGAGCTTGTGAAGATTCGAACGGTATGACAGATTGTCAGGTGGTATTGGCAATGTCTGGTTGCGGACGTTTGTGAGTGAGGAAAAGACTTTGTTTGTACGTATAGTCATCGCGCTGGTTCTGGCAGGTTTTGGTTGGACGAGTGTGACTCAGGCGCAGACCCCATCGCGCGAGGCGGTGCTTGAGAGCATGGATACGTGCCGGACGATTGAAGTCGATTTTGTGCGGCGTGCCTGTCTGGGCTCGGCAGAAACGTTTCTTGCAGGGGAACCTACGGACGAAGTGACTGTTGCGGACGAGGCGCTCGCGCCAGACATTGCACAGAATGAGCCGGTGCCAGAGGTGCAAGAGCGTGCAAAGCGGCGGCGGTTCGGGCTGGCAGGGCGCAGCGAGCGGGAGAGCGTTAATGATGAGGAGCTTGTTGTCTCGGTTACGCGCATTGGCACGAGCGGGGAGGGATTTGACCAATTCAGGCTGAGCGATGGTAGTTTGCTCGTCCGGTTCTCGGGTGGGTATTCGTTGCGTAAGCCGAGCGGGCTTCCGGCAACGGCACGGCTTGAGCGACGCTTTCTGGGCAGCAAATGGCTAACCTTTGACGAGTTTCCAGGCCGGAGCTATAAAGTGCGTGTTCTTCCAGCGGGCGATTAGCGGCGGCGGCGCGGATTGAAATAGAGATCGCGCTCGCGGTGGCTGAGCTTTGGGGCGATCTTGCCGCGCCTGATTTTGTCTGACAGTTTGCTGATATGGCCGCGGCATTTGCGATTGAATTTCAGCATGGCGCAGAACAGCTCGAGGGTGGCTTCAAGTTTCTTGTCAGTGTGTTTGGGATCGAGCTTGACGATCCATGCGCCGCCGAGATTGATCAGTTTCTGGTCAAGGGAGCCGATGATGCGGTTTTGCTGGTCGCGCACGGTGTAGTCTGCGCCAAAGCAGAAGACTTTCCGGCGGAGCGAGTAAAAGCGCGGGCCGCTTTTGGTTTGCAGAAAAAAAGTGAATGTTTCCGGCATGAAGGGAAGTTTACGGGCGCAACGCTCGACCTCGATCAATTGGTCATGGCGGGCGAGATTGATCGAATAGGACGGCACGGCGACGCCAGAGCCACGCGTTAGTTGCAGCGAGCGGCCAACCAGCATTTCGATGGTGCCGCGCCAGCTAAGGCTTTCGGAGAACAGTTTGATAACGAGGCGGCGCTCGAAATCCTTGTTCTTGTCCCATAATTGTTTGCGATAGGCGATAAGGGCCTCGCGTTTGCCGTCGATCACGGTTTGGCCGAAGATCTCCATATCCTTGGTGAACTGATCGGAGGCGGCTTCGTTCTGGGTGCGCTTTAATATGCCGATTTCCGCAGTGTTGAAATCAGTGGCCCAGATATCGACTTTGAATTTGCGCATTTTCAGGCGCTTGGGCGCGGCTTTGCGTTCCTGCTTGGCTTTCTTAGGCTCTATGGGCGCGTTTTCGGTTTCAATTTTGGTGGCGGCGAGGGCTGATCCGTCTGCCATTGGTCTCTCCTGAGCGGTCGAGGAATATATGGTTGCGACCACTATCTGCGTGTTTGGTTAACAAAATGCCTTAATCTGTTAGTATTTTTACGGCACCTACAGGCTCGCCAAACCGGGTGAAGGCTGAGGTTGAAGGACATAGATATGAATATATTCAAGACAACGCCACCTGCCCCCACAGAGATGACCAATCAACGACTCAGCGAACTGATTGGCAGGATGGATACAGATGTAAAGGGTGAGCCGGGATATTGGCAATTTGCCGTGCGCGGGCGGGATCTGCTCGTGCTGACCGATCCTGCGCATAACCGGATGCGGATCATGGCCCCGATCATCGGGCAGGGGGATCTTGATGCCGAAGACCTTGAAATCCTGCTCGCGGCAAATTTTGGCCGCGCGCTGGATGCAAAATATGCCCTGAATGACGGGGTGCTCTGGTCGCTCTATATGCATCCGCTGGCGGAGCTGTCGGAGGTGCAATTTGCCGATGGTGTCGAACAAGTGGCCACCCTGGCGGATAATTTCGGTGGGAGCTTCGCCAGCAGCAATTTATCCTTTAGCGGGCGTTGATCTCGGGGCGAAAGGCGCGCATAGTCAACCGATCCGAGGGGTGTCTGTTCGCGCAGGCTGAGAAATACCCTTTGAACCTGATCCGGATCATGCCGGCGCGAGGGACGGAAGTTAAGCGCTCTATGGTACGGGTTTTCATTGTTGAAGGCTTATCCCCATGAACAAAACCCCCGCCCAATCCGAATTTACCACACCGAAAGTGACCACCGGCGCGCTGCCTGCGTCGCGCAAGGTTTACACGCATCCGAGCGATGCACCTGACCTCTCTGTGCCGCATCGGGAGATTGATTTGCATCCGAGCGCGAATGAGCCGGCGGTGCGGGTTTATGATACGTCGGGGCCGTATTCTGATCCGTCAGTCACGATTGATGTCGAGAAGGGCCTTGCGCGGGAGCGGCGCGATTGGGTGCTTGAGCGGGGCGGGGTCGAGGAATATGAGGGCCGCGATGTTCGCCCGGAGGACAATGGCGGGGCAGAGGGCAAATATCTGGCGCGGGAGTTTCCGGTCAAGCACAAGCCCTTGCGCGGGGTGGATGGCCATAGAACCACGCAATATGAATTTGCCAAGGCGGGCATCATCACCAAGGAGATGATCTATGTCGCGACGCGGGAAAATCTGGGCCGCGCAAAGGCTGTCGAGGGCGCTGCGACGCGTGTGGAAGAGGGCGAAAGCTTTGGCGCGGACATTCCAGAGTTCATTACGCCCGAATTTGTCCGCTCGGAGATTGCCCGTGGCCGCGCGATTATTCCGTGTAACATCAATCATGCCGAGCTTGAGCCGCAAATCATTGGGCGGAATTTCCTTGTAAAGATCAATGCCAATATCGGAAACTCTGCCGTTACCTCCTCTGTTGAGGAAGAAGTGGACAAAATGGTCTGGGCGACGCGGTGGGGCGCGGACAATGTGATGGATCTTTCTACGGGCCGGAACATCCATAATACGCGCGAATGGATCATCCGCAACTCGCCCGTGCCGATCGGGACGGTGCCGATCTATCAGGCGCTTGAAAAAGTGAACGGTGTTGCTGAGGACCTGACTTGGGAAGTTTACCGCGATACATTGATCGAGCAATGTGAGCAGGGGGTTGATTATTTCACCATCCATGCCGGTGTGCGGCTGGCCTATATCCACCTGACGGTGGATCGGGTTTGCGGGATTGTCTCGCGCGGCGGGTCGATCATGGCGAAATGGATGCTGACCCATCACAAGGAAAGCTTCCTGTACGAACATTTTGAAGAGATTTGTGACATTATGCGCCGTTATGATGTCAGCTTTTCTCTGGGTGATGGTTTGCGGCCGGGCGCAATTGCCGACGCGAATGACCGCGCCCAATTTGCCGAGCTGGAGACGCTGGGCGAGCTG
>CALLUH010000176.1 GCA_938011445.1 uncultured Hyphomonadaceae bacterium | reverse complement strand
TGGCTGACATTATTACCGGTCATGGGCTTGGTGCCGGTGAGTTCGCACATACGGGACATGGCAGGTCTCTCTTTGATAGAGGTCGAAACAAAGCGGGCGTTTAGACGCTCTGCGCGCGCGCGTCAACGGGCATCGGCGAATTTGGCGGTAGCTTGAAGCGCGGGCAGGGATGTGGGCTGCGATTGGGTCAGTTGTTTACACAATTACAACAGGTTTGGTGCAGCTTGTCGCGCAACAACCGCAATAAGAGACTGAGATCAGATGATGCAACTTACCCTTGAGCAGTTCTATGAAGCGGCGGATCGTCTCGAAAACGGCTTTGCTGTTTATGATGGAGATCTGAACCTTGTATTTGCGAATGAAACGCTGACCGTGCATTTCCCGCGAATGGTGGCCGAACTGGAAAAGGGTGCGCCCTTTCGCGAGGCTGTTGCTGCCCAGATTGCCGAGATCGGAACCGCTCTGAGCGAGCAAGAGCGCGCCGATATGGTCGATGCAACGGTGCGCGGCGTCGAAATGGGGGAAACGTTCGAGCTATTCGGCAGTGATATGCGGCCGCTTCGGATCAATCATGCCCGCACCTCCAGCGGCATGATGGTCGGGGTTAGCGTTGATCTGACCGATGAACGCGAGCGGGCCAAACAACTCCACAAGGCCCGTCAGGCGGCCGAGGCGGCCAGTGATGCAAAGTCCGAATTTCTCGCTGCAATGAGCCATGAGATCCGCACACCGCTTAATGGCATATTGGGCATGGCGCAGGCGCTGAATGCGCGCGATTTGAATACTGATGAACGGGATATGGTTTCGACCATTCTGGAAAGCTCGAAATCATTGATGACCATTTTGAATGATATTCTTGATCTGTCCAAGATTGAAGCGGGGCGGCTGGAGCTAAGCCCGATTGAAGGCGATCTGCGCCACCGATTGTCGCGCTTGCAGAAATTCTATTTTCCAACCGCCGAGGAGAAGGGGCTATATCTCAAATTCATTGTCGATAAGAATGTCCCTTCGAGCCTTGTTTTTGATACGGTACGCATTCGCCAATGCGTCTCCAATCTTGTCTCCAATGCATTGAAATTCACCAGCGAGGGCGGGGTCATCGTCGCTGTCAAAAGCGCACCGCATCCCAAGGATGATACAATCCACAGAATTGTCGTTCATGTCTCGGATTCGGGGATTGGTATTTCCAAGGAGCATAGTCAGGGCCTGTTTGAGAATTTTGCCCAAGGGGATGCCTCGACAACGCGAAGATTTGGCGGCACGGGGCTCGGCCTTGCGATAACACGTAAGCTTGCCCGGATGATGGGCGGCGATGTCACGCTTAACAGCCAGCCCGGACGCGGATCAGTGTTTACGCTCAGCTTTCTGGCCAAAATCGGCAAGAACAGCCGGCCAGCCATGCCCCGCTCCCAAGAGGGTCCGGTTCAGCTTGCCGACATCGGCGAGAAAGCCGCCGCTCCGCAGCCCCAAGCGGCAGAGCCAAATGGCAAGCGAAATTCACTGCGCGGCGTGCGGGTTCTGATCGTCGATGATAACGCCATCAATCGCCGTGTCGCCCGCCTGTTTGTCGAGCCGCAGGGACTTGTCGCGACCGAAGCGGCTGACGGCGCGGAGGCGCTTGATATGCTGACCAATCATCCGTTCGATCTCGTCTTGCTCGATATGCATATGCCGGTCATGGATGGCCGCGAAACCATTCGCCGTATTCGTGCTTCGTCCGAGCATTGGTCGTCCATTCCGGTGATCGCGCTGACTGCTGACGCCATGTCCGGAGATCGCGAGAAATGTCTCCAACTGGGCATGGATGGCTATGTGCCAAAACCCGTCGATCAGCGAGAGCTGTTTGTGACCGTATTGAGCGTCCTCGACAAAAATAATGGTGCGGCCGAAGACGCAATTTTGGGGACCGCGGGCACCGACAAGCCGGTTGATGATTTTGATGATCTGTTTGATGATTTCGATCAGGTGTCTTCGCTGGGCTAGCGTATAATGGCTTTGCAATTGGCTCGTTCTGGCGCAGGCTGGACGGCCCCGCTTGCGTCTTGGCCGTAGACAGGCAAGATAGGCTCTCCAGTCTGCCTGAAAGCGTTTGTCCATGTCCCAATTGAAAGCCGTGCTTGGGCCGACCAATACCGGAAAAACCCATTACGCCATTGAGCGCATGCTTGGCCACAGGTCGGGCATGATCGGTCTGCCGCTGCGCCTGCTTGCGCGCGAGGTCTATGACAAGATTGTTGCCCGCAAAGGCGAGGCGGCGACCGCTTTGATTACGGGCGAGGAACGCATCTGGCCGGAGACGGCGCAATATCTCGTTTGCACAGTCGAAGCGATGCCGGTCCATCACCCCGTCGCCTTCATGGCGATTGACGAGATCCAACTTGCTGAAGACACAGATCGCGGCCATGTCTTTACCGACCGGCTGTTGCATGCGCGCGGCAGTGAAGAGACCCTATTGCTGGGCGCGGAAACCATGCGGGCTGTTTTGCAAGAGCTTGACCTCGGTTCGGAGGCCGAGCGGCGTGAGCGCTTTTCGGAGCTGTCCTATGCTGGCCCGCTCAAAGCGACCAAGCTGCCAAAACGCTCGGCGATTGTCGCGTTCAGTTCTGAACAGGTTTACGCGATTGCCGAATTGCTGCGGCGGCAAAAGGGCGGGGCGGCGGTGATTATGGGCGCATTGTCGCCGCGCACACGCAATGCGCAGGTTGAGCTCTACCAGTCCGGCGAGGTCGATTATCTCGTCGCCACAGATGCGATCGGGATGGGGCTGAACCTTGATGTCGATCATATCGCTTTTGCGGCGGCGACCAAATTTGATGGCCGCAGGCAGAGGCGCTTGCGCCCCTCGGAAATGGCGCAGATTGCAGGACGGGCGGGCCGGTTCCGCAATCTGGGCACATTTGGCGAAACAGGCGATTGTGACCCGTTCGAAGAAGAACTGGTCCGGCGTATCGAGAACCATGCCTTCGAGCCGGTCAGCTCGCTCGAATGGCGTAACTCCGCGCTTGACCTGTCAAGCCTTGAGCGGCTCATGACGACGCTGTCCATCCCTTCGGGCACGCAGACTTTGCGCCAAAATCCGAATGCGCTCGATGAATGGGTCTTGCGGCGCATGGCGGTTGAACCTGATATTGCTGCGCAAGATCTGGGCGAGGCTCATGTGCGAAGGCTTTGGGATCTGTGCCGCTTGCCGGATTTCCGCAAGGCGGGCCATGAGGGTCATTTCCGCATTGTCCAGTCCCTCTACGATCATCTGGCAGATCCCGATGCGCGGCTGAGCGATATCGCCATGGCACACCGGATGGAAAGACTGGCCGATGCGCAAGGCGATATTCCTGCGCTACAGCAGAGACTGGCTGCGATCCGGACATGGACTTATGCGGCCTATCGCGATGATTGGCTTGAAAACCCTGCGCTTTGGCGCGACAAAGCCCGTGCACTGGAAGACCGGTTGTCGGACGCCTTGCATGAGGCGCTCACCGAACGCTTCGTTGATCGGCGCACAACGGCGCTCCTTGCGGGGCTTAAAAAGGATTATGCATTGATGACCGAACTGACGCCAGATGGAGAGATCACCGTTGAGGGTCATCCCGTCGGGCGGCTCAACGGTCTGGTGTTTGAAGCGGACACGCAAGAGCGTACCGTTGAAGGCAAGACGGTGCGGATGGCGGCCCAATCCGCGCTGGTTCCGATCCTTGTCAAACGGCTTGGCGAGATTGCTGGGTCCGGGGATGATAAGCTTACTCTTGGTGCGGACGGATCTATTGTCTGGCAGGATGCGCCGATTGCCAGACTTGCCAAAGGGGCAGACTGGCTTGGCCCGAAGCTGGAGCTGATTGGCGGAGAAGATGCGCCCGCCCCGTCGCGCGAGGGGGCGCTCGATCATCTGTCCGCTTGGCTTGGCAAACATATTGCCAGTGTTCTACCAGTTCACACCACGCTCAACATGGCAGGCAGCCTCGATGCGTTTTCCGGTCATGCCAAGGGCATTGCGTTCCGGATTATGGAGTCGGGCGCGGCGATTGATCTGCGTCAGGATGATCCGTCTTTGCGTGTCGAGACCGAGGCGCGTGAGGCGCTTAAAGCGGCAGGCATCCGGACAGGGCGACATTGCGCCCATGTGCCGAGCGCGCAGAAGCCCGCCGCCCAGCGCCTGATTGCCCAATTGCGCACGCTGTATGATGGCGAGACTTGCCTGCCCGCACCCGATGGCGCTGGCTCATTTGCCTTGGACGGAAGCTGGCCGGATGCCGCGCTCTTGGCAAATGGCTATTTGCGCTTTGGCCCGCGCGCCGTTCGCGCTGATCTTGTTGAACGGCTGGCATGGGACATTGCCCGACGCCGCAAGGAAGCGGCGAAAAACCTGTTCGCCATTCCGCCCGAGGTTGCCTCGATCATCTCTTCGCCAGGCGATACGTTTCCGGCCGTGCTTAAAGGGTTCGGCCTTGTCATTGCCGAGAAAGATGCCGAGACCGGATTGCCGACGCTCTGGCGCTATGGTCGCCGTCCTCAGACCGGAGAACGTCAGAAAACCGAGCGGCAAAATCGCAAGAGGCCGGATCGGGGGGCTGGGCCCAAGACAAAGACCGAGGCTGCGGGGCGGGACGGTAAAGCTGCACCGCGCCACAAATCCAAGCCAAGAGCGCCTGATCCAGACAGCCCCTTTGCCGCGCTGGCGGTTTTGATCGCGCCTGAAAAACCTGCTCCTAAACGTAAGAAAAAGCGTAAAAAACCGAAACAGAAGAAGGCGGAGGCTGAAACGCACTCTGCTGGTAAGGCAAGCGGGGCGGGTCAGCCATCAGCTCCCGATGGTGCTGCGCCGTCTCCGGATATAGAGCCGATAATAGAAAATGAGCCTGCGAAGAGAGTCCAAAATGGGGGGATAGAGCGACAGGCTGACAGCCCATCCAAGGCGGATAATGGCTGAGCCGGATCAGGACGCGCTGCGCCTTGATGTCTGGCTGTGGCGGGCGCGGTTTTACAAGACACGCAGCTTGTCATCGGCCGAGATTTCGCGGCGGGGAGTGCGCCTGACGCGGGCTGGCCAAACCCGCCGGACCAGTAAGCCTGGGGCAACTATTCGGGTTGGCGACATTGTGACTTTCGGCAAGTCCGTGCATATCAGAACGGTGGAAGTGTTAGGCTTGGGCGAACGGCGCGGGCCGGCCAGCGAGGCG
>CALLUH010000175.1 GCA_938011445.1 uncultured Hyphomonadaceae bacterium | reverse complement strand
AAGATGCCTTCGAGGTCTTTGAGCGCTGCCTTTTTTCCAGCTTTGTCCATTACGGTTCTCCAATAAAGGTGCCCAGACCATTCCGAACACCCTGGTGTCCGCCTTTACGGGAGGTCCCGATCCAGCGCCTGCCCAGGGCATTAGGGGTCAACGATACCGCAGCAAATGCTGCAAACCTCGCCTCACCTCGCCCCGTCTACATGGGAATTATCGACCCAAAAATCGACCCATGGTCTCGGACAGGAAAGCGGGAGACACTGCAAAGTGCTCCCGCAAGTCGCGTCTCTTAACGCGGTCAGCCCGCTTCCGCAAGAGCCTGTGACGCATCAATTGTCACACCCGGCCCCATTGTCGACGAAAGCGTCACATTCTTCACATATGTCCCCTTCGCGCCTGTCGGTCTTGCTTTTTGCAGAGCGTCCAGAAATGCGGTGACGTTTGCAACCAGCGCATCTTCGGTAAAGCTCACCTTGCCAACACCCGCATGGATAATACCGGCCTTCTCGACACGGAACTCCACGGCCCCGCCCTTCGAGCTTTTAACAGCTTCGCCGACATTTGGCGTCACCGTGCCGACTTTCGGGTTTGGCATCAGGCCGCGAGGGCCCAGCACTTTGCCAAGACGGCCAACAACGGCCATCATGTCCGGCGTCGCGATTACACGGTCAAAATCCATAAAGCCACCCTGAATTTTCTCCATCAGGTCTTCCGCACCGACAATATCAGCGCCAGCGGCGGTCGCTTCTTCAGCTTTCGCATCGCGTGCAAACACGGCAACGCGCACATCGCGGCCCGTACCTGAAGGCAGATTACAAACGCCGCGGACCATCTGGTCAGCATATTTTGGGTCAACACCGAGATTGACGGCAATATCAACGGTTTCGTCGAACTTGGTCTTGGCGTTGGCCTTAACGAGGGAGACCGCTTCGCCAATTGTGTGCTGCTTGTCCGCATCAAAGGCCGCGCGGGCCGCTTTCATTCTTTTTCCTGAAGCCATTATTCTATCCCACAACCTCGATGCCCATAGACCGCGCCTGTCCTGCAATGATCAGCGCGCCCGCGTCCAGATCATTTGCGTTCAGATCAGCCATTTTCTGCTCGGCGATGTCACGACACTGAGCCATTGTGACCTTGCCGACGGTTTCATAGCCGGGCTTGTTTGCGCCCTTTTTGAGCTTGGCCGCTTTCATGAGAAGCGTCGAGCCCGGCGCTGTCTTTACGACAAAGGTAAAAGACTTGTCCTGATAATAGTCGATGATCACGGGCAGCTTGACGCCCTGCTCGGCCCCTTGGGTCTTTGCATTGAAGGCCTTGCAAAATTCCATGATATTGATCCCGCGCTGACCGAGAGCCGGTCCAACGGGTGGGGATGGGTTGGCTTGTCCAGCCGGAATCTGGAGCTTGAGCTGCCCCAATAGTTTCTTCGCCATTTAATCCTCACAACGAAATGAAGGGCCGGTGGTCTTTCGATCCGGCCGGTTGATAGTCGAGGCCTTGCGTGGTGGACGCCGGAACTGGTCTTGGCCCGACGCTGCCACATAAGAAGATGCGGCTATGGCCCACAAACTATGCCAGGTCAAGCCGGATCAGCCCCGAACACAAAGAACCCCCGACCTCGAGGACGGGGGTCCGTTTCCATTTTCATGGAGAGGCCCTTACGGGAACCTTTGCAAAGCCTACATAAAGCCTTTGAATTTGTCCTTAAAGCGCGAGACACGGCCACCGCGATCGAGCAAGGTATTATTGTCGCCCGTCCATGCCGCATGGGTGGTCGGATCAATGTCGAGCACCAGCCGGTCGCCCTCTTTGCCATAGGTCGAGCGGGTCTGATACTCGGTGCCATCGGTCATCACGACAGTGATAAAGTGGTAATCTGGGTGACCTTCGGATTTCATGGCCTTATACCTTCGAGACTGGCGCGCGCATTCGCGCACGTGATTTATAACAATGGGCGATGTAACCGAACAGGGCAAGCTTAGCAAGGCCAAGATTTCATGACAGATGAAACCAATACGATCACACACGACAGACGTGCCTCCGAGCCGGTGGGCGGGGCGGCGAAAGACCGCCCCAAAGGCCGCTCGCTCAAACCGCTGGCAATGCTTTGGCCCTATGTCAAACGCCATCCGATCACCGTCATCACGGCGCTCGTCTTCTTACTATTAGGCACCGCGATTACGCTGTCGATCCCGCTTCTTCTGGGGGATGCGGTCGATGTCGGGCTGGGCGGCGATCTGGCGTCGGAGGAACTGATTGCGAAGATTGACGGGAATTTCTTCCTCGTTTTCCTCGCCGTGGTTGCGCTCGGAGCGATCGGGGCGGTGCGGTTTTATTTTATCTCGCGCTTTGGCGAACGGGTGGCCGCCGATCTACGGACCGATCTTTACGCACACATGCTGAGCCTCAGCCCACGCTTTCACGCGCAGATGCGCTCGGGCGAAGCGGTCTCGCGGCTGACTGCGGATGTCACCCTGCTTGAGACCTTTCTGGGCTCGTCCACATCGCTGGGCGTGCGGACACTTTTGAACACGACGGGCGCACTTGCCATGATGTTGGTGGTGAGCTGGAAGCTGGGCGGCTCACTGCTTGTCATGCTGCCGGTCGCGATCCTGCCTGTGCTCTTTGTCGGGCGGATTATCCGCAAAATGTCCAACAAGGCCCAGACACGGCTCTCCGAAGCTGGCGCGGAAGGGGCCGAAGCGCTCGACGCGGTGGAGCTGATCCAAGCCTATGGACGCGAACGCTCACGGCGGCGAGTGTTTCAGGACGCGGTGGAAGCAACTTTTCAAGCGGCGATGCGCAGAAACGGTGCACGCGCGGGCATGATGCTGCTCGTCTCGATCATGTTTATGGGCGGGATTGTCGCGGTGCTCTGGCTTGGCGCGCGCTGGGTGACGACAGGCGCGATGAGCGGGGGGCAATTGGCTTCGCTGATTTTATATGCGCTTTATGCCGGCTCGGGCTTTGGCATGCTGGCGGAAGTTTATGGCGAAGTGATGCGCGCGGCGGGCGCGGCCGACCGGTCGGCCGAGATATTTGCCGCCGAGCCAGAGATCAAAGCGCCAGCCAATCCCGCCTCCCTGCCCTTGCCGGTCAAAGGCGCGCTCAGCTTTGTCGATGTGGACTTCTCTTATGGGCAAGAGGACTTGCCCGCGCTGAATAAATTTACGCTCGATGTCGCGCCCGGTGAATTTATTGCGCTGGTTGGACCATCGGGCGCGGGCAAGTCCACCGTTTTCCGGCTCGCGCTCCGTCTGTTCGATCCCGACTATGGCGAGGTGACGCTTGACGGGGTGGCCGCACCAACGACCGATCCGAAAGACTGGCGGCGGCAGTTTGCCTATGCGCCACAAGAGTCGACCCTGTTCACGGGAAGCGCGCGCGACAATATCGCCTTTGGAGATGAAGGCGCGAGCGACGCGGATTTGATCGCCGCCGCAAACAAGGCCGAGGCCTGGGGGTTTCTGGACGATAAGGGCGGGCTGGAAGCGGCGCTCGGAAGCAAAGGGCGGTCGCTTTCTGGCGGGCAGCGTCAGCGTGTGGCCCTTGCACGGGCGCTGGTGCGCGACGCTCCGGTTTTGCTGCTCGACGAGGCGACAAGCGCGCTTGATTCTGAAAGCGAAGCGCTGGTTCAAAAAGCCCTCGAAGCGGCCGCCTCTGGCCGGACGACTTTGGCGATTGCCCATAGGCTCTCGACTGTGCGCAAAGCGGACCGGATTGTCGTGATGGATGAGGGCCGCGTTGTTGAAATGGGCGACCATGACACGCTGGTTGCCAAGGGCGGGCTTTATGCGCGGCTCGCGGAAATCCAGTTTGGAGCGAAAGCGTAATGGGCGCAGGTTCGGCGCTTGTCTGGCTGCGCAATGATTTGCGGCTGGCGGACAATCCGGCGCTGGCAGCGGCGCTCGAACATGGCGGACCGCTCGCGCTCGTTTATATTTATGAGACAGGTGAGACTGGCTTTCGCGCAATGGGCGGGGCGAGCAAGGTCTGGCTGCATGGCTCGCTTAGCTCGCTTTCAGCAGACATTGAAGCACGCGGCGGCACGCTCATTTTGCGACGTGGGAACGCCAGAGATATTCTGCCGCAGCTGATTGAGGAGACAGGCGCAAACGCCGTATTCTGGAACCGGCGCTATGGTCTGGCCGAGCGCGAAGCGGACGCGGCGCTGAAGACGGCACTGACAGATAAGGGCGTCAGCGTCGAGACGTTTAACGGGTCGCTGCTGACCGAGCCATGGACCTTCAAGACAGGTTCTGGCGGTTATTACCGCGTATTTACGCCCTATTGGAAACAGGTACAGGCCAATTATCAGCCGCCAGCGCCCTTGCCTGCGCCGGATGTGCTTGACTGCGCAAAGGCTCGATCAGACGCGCTCTCTGACTGGGGCCTGCTGCCAACGAGACCGAATTGGGCGCACGGGTTTGAGGCGGTTTGGACGCCGGGCGAGACGGGCGCGCGGGACAGACTGCTGGCGTTTCTTGACGGGCCGGTTGGCGGCTATAAGGACGAGCGGAACCGGCCAGACATAGACGGCGGCACATCGGGGCTATCGCCGCATTTGCGCTTTGGCGAGCTCTCTCCGGTCCAGATCTGGCGGGCGGCGAAAGCGCGTACGGACGAGACGCCAGCGATTGAAAAAGGCGCGCATACGTTTTTGTCAGAAATTGTGTGGCGAGAGTTTTCCTATGTCTTGCTCTATCACCATCCTGATCTGGCCACCGAGAATTATAATCCAAGCTTTGAGCATATGCCGTGGCGGACGAGCGAGGCGGAGCTTGAGGCATGGCAGCGCGGGCAGACAGGCTTTCCGATTGTGGATGCTGGCATGCGCCAGCTCTGGCAGACGGGCTGGATGCACAATCGGGTGCGGATGATTGTGGCGTCTTTTCTGACCAAGCATCTCTTGCTTCCATGGCAGCTTGGCGAAGACTGGTTCTGGGATACGCTCGTTGATGCAGACCCAGCAGCGAACGCAGCAAGCTGGCAATGGACGGCAGGCTCTGGGGCGGATGCAGCGCCCTATTTCCGCGTGTTCAATCCGATCACGCAAGGCTCGAAATTTGATATGACGGGGGCTTATGTCCGCAAGTTCTGCCCCGAGCTGGCCGAGCTGCCGACGAAATATCTGCATGCGCCGTGGGAGGCTGATCCGGTCACGCTGATGGCTGCGGGCGTCAAGCTTGGCGAGACCTATCCGAACTGCATTGTCGAGCACAAATCGGGGCGCGAACGGGCACTAACCGCTTATGCCGAACTGAAAGCCAAACGCGAGGCGGGCTAGTCACAGAACACTTCGCTGCCATTGCTCAACTCTGTCGTCAGGCCATCCGTGCCCCCGCCCACCCGCGCGATGCCAGTGCGCACAGGTGTGCAGTTTTGTAACCCCTCGGCATGACGCGGAACATCTATGCCTTGGGTGACGATGGGACTGCCGCCCGTTGCCCCGATTGCGCGATAACGCTCCTGCCGATCTCTGAACGTTTCATAGCCTTGCTGGCGGGCATATTCATCAAAAGTTGTCCCAGCGAAGATGACTTCATCTCTAGGACTGTAGCCTCCCAGATCTCCTTGAGCGCGCGCGAGCAGGGCAAAACGCTTGTCCTCGTCATCTATATCGGGACAAAAGGCCGGTCGTGTCTCTCTATTGGTGCGCGCGCACATAACGGCGGCGCTGACGCGCGCAGCGCCAGAGGGGGCGACTTCGAGGAACGGGTCGCGGCGGATGAGATATTGCGGCGGAATTTCGTCTTCCTCATCATCGTCTTCCAATTGTGCGGGAGCCGGCGGTGGCGGCGACCTTATGATTGCGGATTGAGGCGGCAAGGCTTGGGGTTGTGCGGGCAGTGGTTCAGGCTCCGGATCGGGGACTAATTCCAGCTCCTGTTCCGGCTCGGGAGGCGGCACGATGGGGCTAATCGGTTCGGGCAGTTCGGGCTCGGGCTCGGGTTCCCGGACGGGCGTAACCGGGTCGATGGGGCGGGCATCAACCAGTTCAATCGATAAAAGCTCCAACGCATTTGGCTGGAGCGGTTTGAACGTGACCGATAGCAAAACGATGATTGCGAGCATATGCAGACCCGCTGCACCGAGCCAGGCGCGTGCTCTATTGCCCACCCAAGTGCCCAATGTCTCGAACATGACACGAAACATAAGCGTTACATGCCCTCAAGGCCACTAAACTTGTTGTTAGTTACACAAAAATGGGCCAAAGACGCGCAGTCCGGTCTTTTTACACACGGGGTTGATAATCCATGTGTGCAAGGCGAACGGACATCGCGGCCACACGTTTCAGCCGCGTTGCCATAAGAAGATAGTATCTGGAGGTGCTCCCTATGAGCCTGGACATTTTGCGACCTGATGAGCCTACGCAAGGCATGTTCGACCAGATCGAGGCAGTGCTCGAAACGCTTGACTGGCAATTCGAACGCGACGGTCAAGAGGCTGTTCATTGCATTATGCCAACGCGTTGGGGTGAAATGGGCGGGCTGTTTGCCTGCCGGACGACGCCCTCTGCCCTCCATTTTTCTCTGACAGTAGATGTTAAGCCGCAAGCGGCAAGACGGGCTGTGATCTGCGAATTGGTCATGATGATGAATGAGAGGCTCTGGCTTGGGCATTTTGATTTCTGGGTGGACGACAATGTGGTCATCTTCCGCCATGCCCTGCCGCTGGCCGACCGAATGGAGCCGACGCGCGGCGAGATCAGCGCAACACTGAACGCTGCACTCGAAGCGGTGGACAGATTTGTTCCAGCGTTCAACTTCGTCATCTGGGCGGGCAAAAGCCCTGCTGAAGCGATTGAGGCGGTGATGTTCGAGACCGATGGCGAGGCGTAGCAAGCCATGGCCTCCAAGCATATAGCCATTATCGGCGCAGGCCGTATGGGATCCGCCTTGATCAGCGGCTGGCTACAGAGTCGCTCGAAGCCTGAAATTTCAATCATAGAGCCTAGCCCGTCCGAAATGGTCAAGGCGCAAGCAGATGACTATGGATTGGCGATAAACCCGGCGCCCAAGGCTACAGATATTGTCGTGGTCGCCGTCAAGCCACAGGCCTTTGAGGGTGCCGCTGTAGATATTGCCAAATGGATTGGTCCGGAAACGCTGGTTCTGTCGATCATGGCGGGCATCCGCATCAAGACGTTAAGAAAACTTCTGGGCACTGAGCGTATCGTGCGCGCCATGCCGAATACGCCCGGCGCAATTGGCTGGGGCGTCAGCGTCATCTGTGCGCCAGAGGGGCTGCTGAAAAAGAACATCAGTGATGCAGCGCGCTTGCTCAAGCCGCTCGGTCGTGTCGAAGGTCCGATCGCAGAGGCGCATATGCCTGCGGTTACAGGGGTTTCCGGCTCGGGGCCTGCCTATCTGTTTCTGCTGGTCGAGGCGCTGGCAGGGGCAGCCGAGGCAGAGGGATTATCGGCTGATTTCTCCGCGACCTTGGCGCGCGATACGATTGTCGGCGCAGCGCAGCTCTTATACGAAACGGGCGAGGACGCCGGGCGTTTGCGTAAAAATGTAACATCAAAGGGCGGGACAACCGAGGCCGCCCTTGATATTCTCCTGCGCGGGGACGGAATGCCGTCTCTGATCCGCGAAGCCGTGCGGGCGGCCGCCAGCCGCGAACGCGCGCTTTCATCAGGGAAGTAGACTATGCCAGAAGCCAGGACAGAGCAGGATTTTTCGACCCTGGAAACCGCGCTTGCACTGGCCGGTGAACGCAGTTGGCAAGACATTACCTTGACACAGATTGCCGAAGCGACGGGCAAACCCCTTTCGGCGCTTTATGCCAGCGATGGCAAAATGGCGCTGGCGGGGCAGCTGGAAGCCTGGGGTGATTTGGCCATGTCGGCGGAAACGCCTGACGCTGAAGATACACCGCGCGAACGTCTTTTTGATGTCATTATGTTGCGGTTTGAACGCTATGAAACGCTGCGCGGGGGCGTGCTATCGCTGATGGATTGGCGGGACCGTTCAGCGCGACTGAGGGCAGATATTGTGAGGGCGCGGGCGCGCTCGGCCAATTGGGCACTGGCTTGTGCTGGGCTCGACACGCTTGGCCCTGTTGAAATGCGGCTAACGGGGCTTGGCCTTGGCTGGGTCATTGAGCAGACCACACGCGCCTGGCGGCTGGATGAAAGCGGTGATTTCGCGCGCACAATGGCAACGCTTGATGGCGAACTGATAAATGCAGAGGAGCGCCTGAGTGCCCTAAAACGCTTTGCCCCGAAAAGGCGTTCGGGCGCGGCGCAGAGCACTACAGCGGCAGCACCAGATTCACCCGAAGCCCGCCAAGCGACGAGCGATCAAGCGTAACCTGCCCGCCATGGCTGCGGGCCACATCGCGGGCAAGCGCGAGCCCAAGTCCGGTGCCGGGCACATTTTGCGTGCGGCCATCCTCAAGGCGCGTAAAGGGCTGGAAAGCCGTTTCGTATTTGTCTGGCGGTATCCCTCCGCCATTATCGTCAACGGTCAGGATGGCCCGCTCACCGTCAATTACAAGGCTAAGCTCGACTTTGGTTGCGTATTTGACGGCATTGACCAATAAGTTAGAAACCGCCCGCTTCAGAGCCAGCGGCCGGCCCATAATTTTGACCGGCATGATAATACCAAGCTTCAGATTCCCATCCCGGAACCGCCCCGCCACCGCTTCGACAAGCTTTGCCAGATCAAGCGCCTGCGCATGCTCGCTTTCTTCGCCTTTTGCAAAGGCCAGATATTCGTCAAGCATGGCAGCCATGTCTTCCAGGTCAGCCCGCGCGGCGATAACGTCTTCGGTCTGGTCCTGCATGGCAAGATGAAGTTTGAGGCGCGTCAGCGGGGTGCGCAAATCATGGCTCACGCCGGTGAGCATCGCTGTGCGTTGTTCGGTAAAGGCGGTCAGGCGCTCACGCATTTCGATCACGGCTTTGGCCGCTGATCGTATCTCGCTGGCACCTGAGGGCGTAAAATCGGATAGGGACTGGCCGCGGCCAAAACTTTGGGTCGCTTCGGTGAGCCGCAGGATCGAGCGGACATGATTGCGCAAAAATGCGAGCGCGGTAATAACCATGAACAGGCTGAACAAGACCACCCAGACGATAAAAATATGCCCATTGATCACCAGCACACGCTTTCTATCAATTTCTATACGGAGCGTTTTATCAGGGGAAATGATACGAATGTCGAACACCCTTCCGCCGGGCAAAAGTGCTACTTCCGCAGGCCTTTTCAGCGTTTGTTCAAGAACGGTTTGTACATCCTTGCGATAGCTAAAACGGCGGTTTTGTCTAAGGTCGGAGCCGCTTGGTTCAAAATCGCAGTCAATGCGCAAGGAAAGCCGTGTTTCAATAACAGCCAAGGCCGTCAGATTGCTTTCTTCGAGTTCACAGGTCTGATCGACCAAATCGACATCGCGCGCGACCGCTTGAATGAGCTTGATGTTCACCGAGCGCAGATGGCTATTATAATAATAGGCCGTCATCAGGGTCAGGATGATGGTTACGGGCAGCAAAGTCATCAGGACACTGCGGGCGTAAAGGCCGCGCGGGAAGATTTTTCGGAATGAAAGCCTGATCAAATCACCCCGCTCCTATTGCAAACAGCAGATTGGTTTTATCTTGGCCTTCCAAACGATAACCCGCCTCAAGCAATGCCTGCTTGCAATCGCTCTGCCAACGGTCACGATGACAATGCTCCAATATGATGGCGCGGGGCCAAAGCGCTTTCGGAGCTGATATCAAGAACGGCAGAATGACATTATCTTCAAAGCCCTCAATGTCTATTTTCAGCACATCAATTCTGGTAAGTTCCAATTCCTGCACAATATCGAGCAAGGGCCGAACGGGGACGGTTATGGACGCGGTGCCGGGCAAGACGCGGGCGCTGGCTTGCCCAAGCTGTTTGGGGACATAGAGCGACAATTCACCTTTATAAGCCCCGACCGCCGTTTGAAACATATGTAATACGGGCGGGTTCGGGCGGCTCGGATTCAACCCCTCCAGATTGACGACCAGCCGATCAAACAAGGCCGGTTGCGGTTCGGCTGCGATCAGTGTCCCCACAGACATTTGTTCAAGAATGCCAAGCGAAAAAAGTCCGGCATTTGCGCCAATATCGACAAAGACACCATCTTCCCCTGACAGGAAGCGCCTACAAAATGCACGTTCTGCACGGGCATAACGGCGCGGGTTCATAAGCGCCTTCACCTCGGAACTATTATTGTGCAGGCATAGTCTCGCATTCTGACCAAACAGGGTGACATCAAGCAGGTCAGCGCTGGCTCGACGCACGAGCGCTGCCATGAGTTTGCGGGCCTTGCCCCGCCCAAGCGGTGTGTTCTGGCTCAGGAAAAGGACACGCCTGACGAAGAGGTTTGGCGCATATTTGCCATGAGGCAGGAGCGCGGACATTACAGTTCAGGCTCCGGCCTGTAGCACACCGTCGGCGACAAACGGGTTGTCCTGCCGCTCTTGGCCGAAGGTGGACATGGGGCCATGACCGGGCACAAAACGCATATCATTTCCAAGCGGCCAGAGATTGCGCACAATCGCATCGAGCAATTGCTGGTGATTGCCCTTTGGAAAATCCGTCCGGCCAATCGAGCCGCGAAACAGAACATCACCGACAAAAGCCAGCTTGCCCTCGAGACTATATATCACGACATGGCCGGGCGTATGGCCCGGGCAATGCGTAACACCGAACACCATATCACCAAGGGTCAGCGTGTCGCCTTCTTCAAGGTATCGGTCGGGGACAACATTGCGGCCATCCGCTATGCCATATTTGGCGCCTTGGGCCTCGATCTCGTCAAGCAGCCATTGATCGTCCTTGTGCGGGCCTTCAATCGGAGCGCCGGTTAGCTCGCGAATTTCGCCCGCAGCGCCAGCATGATCAAGATGGCCATGGGTCAGCCATATTTTGACAATTTTGACGCCAAACTCTTCTGCCGCAGCCATAAGCCGTGCCGTCTCGCCACCAGGATCAATAAAGACGCCCTCTTTCGTTTCCGTGTTCCAGATCAGCGACGTGTTCTGTTGCAGGGGGGTGACCGGAATGATCCGGATTTCCATTTTGGGCTGGCTCATAAAGTAAACACTCCGGCGATTAGACAGCGCGCGTCCAGGCAAGGCGCGCGGTTGCGATATTGTTCAGGATAACACCGCAGGCAAAGAGATACAGCCCCGCGCGCGGTTCAAGCGCGCGCAACTCGGACAATTGGGTCAGCGAGATCAGCAGGGCGACGAGGAAAACATCAAGCATCGACCATTTGCCAAGAAACTGCATAATTTGCGCTGTGGGTTTGGACGCACGATTGCCGGCCCGGAAAATGATCGCAGCGATCAATGTTTTGGCGAGAGGAAAAAAGACTGAAAATACAATGATAACAACTGCTAATGCCCACAGTCCGGAGCTTGCAAGTTGCGCGACTGCGCCAAATACAGTGTATTCCTCACCGCCGAAAAGCTTTGGCCGGAAGACCGAGGGGGTGAACACTCCCGCAGCGATAAGTGCGGCAGACACATAGAGAAGCCACTCGCAGACAATATCGACAATTTGCGCGCTTTTGCCCGAAGCCAGCCTCGTAGATGTCGATTGGGCATTGTCTTTGTCAGCAGCACTTTGTTTCATCAGAACTTATATACACAAGCTATGCTTGCTTGCCATGCCACGGCTCGGATAGGATGCAGCGCCGGAGTAAAGGGGACGAGGATGCGTAGACCAAGACCACGATCGAGACAGAGATATGGCAGGGGGCGCGGGGGATTAGGCGCGCTGTTGGGCGGGCGGTTCAAGATTGTGCTGGTGGCACTGGTCGGACTTGCGGTTTACTGGTTTTCCAATCAACAGACTGTGCCGTTTTCGGGCCGGAACCAGCTAATTACGGTCTCTATTGACGAAGCGTCCGAGCTTGGCGAGCAGTCCTACGTGCAGATTTTACAAGGCGAACCGGGCGGGGTCTTGTGCGTGTCGACAGAGTGCGGGCCGGCTGAAGCCGAGATTGTCGAAAAAGTCCGCACAATTGGCCGCGATTTACAGCGGGCTGCCGTCCAGCTTGAAAGCGAACTTCTCGATCAGGGTTACAATTTCGAGCCGGTGTCGGAGAAATTTAACTGGCAATATAATGTGGTCCCCTCCGAGCAGCCAAATGCGTTTTGCCTGCCGGGCGGCTATGTTGCCGTTTACACACAGATTATGGATGTGGCCGGGGACAATGACGGGGTGTTCGAGCCGGATGATGATTTGCGCGACCTTGATAAGCTGGCGGTGATTATGGGCCACGAGATCGGCCATGCCCTTGCCCATCATGGCGCCGAACGGATGAGCCAGCAGAAAGTTGCCCAGCTTGGCCAGATGGCGGTTGGTCTCGGGCTTGGCGATATGGGCGTTGCCCAGCAACGCGCGGTTATGGGCGCGTTCGGCTTTGCGGCGTCTGGCGGGCTTAACAAATTCTCCCGAGATCATGAAACCGAGGCGGACAAGATCGGGCTCGATCTTCTGGTCCGCGCTTGTTACGACCCGCGTGAAGCGCCCGAGCTTTGGGAGCGGATGGGCGCACTGGGCGGCGGGGAGGCTCCGCCCGAATGGATGAGCACGCATCCGGCCTCTGAAACCCGCGCGGACAATTTTCGCCGCTGGATGCCCGACGCGATTGCCGAATATGACGCCAATTGTTCTGGCCGCTTTTGAGATATAGCAACCGATAGAGAAACCTTATGCCCCGTAAATTGCTTGAGCTTGCCAGTGTGGAAAGCCCCTTTGTCTGGCGGACCAAATATGCGCTCGCCCACAAGGGGCTGGCTTATGAGACGGTGCGGCTCGGCTTTGTCGATATTCCGAAGACTTGCGAGGGACGCCATAAGACGGTGCCCATATTGGTCGAAGACGATGGCACAGAAGTTTGCGACAGCTGGGACATTGCCGCCTATCTTGATGACACCTATCCGGACAATCCGCTGTTTGAAGGGCTTGGCTATGAGCGGGCCAGAGAAATTGACGGCTTGATCGGCCAGCACGCTTTCCCCGCTTTCTTCCCACTTTATATTGGCGATGTGCTCGGCAAGCTCGACGCTGAGAACGCGCACTATTTCCGCACCACGCGCGAAGCCCGGTTCGGCACCACAATCGAACAGCTCAGCGCCGGTCGCGACGGCGTATTGCCCGACGCGCGCAAAGCCATCGAACCGCTACGCGCAGAGATTACCAAGGCAGACTGGCTTCATGGCGATGGACCCGGCTATGGCGACTATATTGTGCTGGCCTTCTTTGCATGGATCAAAGCGGCCGCTACCACGCCGCCGCTTGAAGCGGGCGATCCTCTGCTTGACTATATCGCGCGCGGCTTTGGCTTGCATGGCGGTATCGGCGCGCAGCTTACCGGCGGAGCACTGGCATAAACCGCTTTAGAAAATACCCGGCACCAGCCTGTAGCGCGTCTTCTCTTTGAAAGCGCGATAGGCCGCATCCTCGCTTAGAACCCGCTCCTCAGCATAGATCCGCGCGACAAACAGGCTCCAGACAAAACCGTAAACCAGCGCGTTCCAGACAGACGCCGAGGTCAGGAAAAAGCCGGTATGGGCGACAACATAACCGAAATACATCGGATGACGCACAAACCGGTAAAGCCCGTTTTGCCGGACGCCGCGATTGGCTGCAACAATGCCGAAGCTGCGGTTCAGGCTGAGCTTTGCGCCAATATGAATGACCATGCCAATAAGCAAAAGCGCAAGGCCAAGCTCATACTGGATGATATAGACATATCGCATGGCAAGCGGCAGTTCAGGGATCGCGCGCGCCTCTATCAGCCATTCGCTGGCATTGACAAAGAGCGGGCCGATTGTCGCCAGAATGGCAATCAGCCAGTCCCAGAATTTGACCGAGATGTCCCCCGTCGGCGCGCGGAACACCATGAACAAGATGACCGCGCCCTCGGAAAAGACGATCAGCACCGCATAGAGGCTGTCATAGAACGTCTCGAAATCTGCGGGCGTCGGCCAGATACGCGTAAAAAACCAGACCAGCGCGCCTAGCAGCAAAACCTGTTCAACCCGATCAAGAACACGCCTTAAACCCATAAAGCCATCTCATTTATGCCTGCCATGCGCAAGAAAATGCATCCTTGCCGACGATAGCCCTCACATGCCATACCTTAAACCTAACCCCACGGCACATCCACTGATCTCCCCATGCAGATCGAATATGCTCACAATAGGCCCCGACCATGAAATCACTTCAAGCCATCCTTCTCGTTTTTATGTTTGCCGCATGCGCAACCGACAATCGTCCAACGCCTATATTTGCAACCACAGCCGAGCTTGATACGACGGCACGCGCTTCTTGGCAGGAATTTCTGACAATGAATGACGCCGCGCGGTCTCTCGATGAAGATGCTGTTGCCGTTCTGATCTTTCCAAACATCATCAAGGCTGGCCTGATTGCAGGGGGCGCTTATGGAGATGGTGTTCTGATCAAGGGAGACGAGACGGCGGGCTATTATAACAGCACCTCGGCAAGTTACGGCTTTCAGGCTGGTGCACAGAGATTTGGCTATGCGCTGGTGTTTACCAATGAGACCGCGCTCGAATTCATTGATTCCTCGCAAGGCTGGGAAATTGGCGTCGGGCCAAGTATTGTTATTGCTGATCAGGGACTGGCGCGGAATTTAACCAGCACAACCCTGCGAGCGGACGTCTATGCTTTTGTTTATGGACAACAAGGATTGATGGGCGGCGCGGGGATACAAGGCACCAAAGTCAGCCGCCGCGCCCGCGATAATTAGGCGGGCCGACCCCAAACACGCCATGTCGGCTTATCCGGATCGCTCACCCCGCTTTGATAGCGATTTACCAGTCGGTAGGCGAGCCATAGGCCGAGCACGCCGAAGAATACGCCGCCTATCGCTTGGCCAATCAAAACGCCGGGGGCTCCACCAATATGTGCGCCCAGCAAGACGAACGGCACCACGCCGATTGTGTTCTTTCCCCAGTTGAGCATGGACGACCAAAGCGGCCGCTTGAGATTGTTAAACGCGGCATTGGAGATAAACAGCGAGCCATTGAAGACAAAGAGCGGCGCAATCACAGCGGCAAACCAGAACACAAGCTCGCTTGCCTCTTCATCGAGCTTGAAAACATCCGCCACAAAACCCTGTGAGAGAAACAGGACGAGCCATGCTGCAACAATATAGGCGAGCGCAAACTGCATGGCCCGGCTAAGCGCCTCACGCACGCGGGGGTATTGGCCCGCGCCAAAATTCTGCCCGATAATCGGCCCCACGGCCCCAGACAGGGCGAACACAACACAGAAAGCCAGCGGGGTGAGCCGGCCGATTACGGTCAGCCCGGCAATGGCCGAATCTCCGAACGGTGACAGATAGCTGACCACGATACTGTTGCCGAGCGGGGTGGCGATATTGGTCAGGACCGCAGGTACGCTGATGCCGAGAATTGCCGGCAGATCAAGGCGCACGGCTTCAAGATCAAACGGGCCAAGCCCTCCATAATGCTTCAAAACCGGATAGAAGGCGCTCATCGCCATGGCTATTCGCGCGCAGACAGAGGCATAGGCTGCGCCTTCAAGCCCCCAGCCGAACCCAAAGATAAAAATCGGGTCAAGTATGGCGTTCACCGCCCCTGCAGTCAGGGTGACAATCATCGCCCGCCGCGCATCGCCATGGGCCCGCAGCAAAAACGAACACATCGTCCCAAACGCGCCAATCGGCATGGCCAGCACCACGATCCGCAAGTAAGACGCCGCCGAGACTGCCGTTTGTCCTTCTGCCCCGAGCAAGCCGAGCAGTTTTGGCGCAGCTAGCCACACAAGGGCGCTGATCACAACGCTGATGCCGACCCCGAACGTAATGGCGCTGGTCGCCACACGGCGCGCGCCCGCCTCGTCTCCCTGACCGATCAGGCGGGCGGCCAAGGCGCTCACGGCAATCGCAAGGCCAAGCGCGATGGCAAATGTGAAGTAAAGCAGGGTCGCCGCATAGCCAACCGCCGCCGTTAGAGAGCTGTCGCCCAATTGGGCGATAAAAAACAGGTCAACGAAATCAACCAGAAACATCGACAACAGCCCGACGCTTGCCGATAGCGACATGACCGCAACATGCCGCATCAGACCGCCTTCAAGGAACACGGCCCGCTTGGGCGGCGCAGGCGTATC
>CALLUH010000174.1 GCA_938011445.1 uncultured Hyphomonadaceae bacterium | reverse complement strand
CGGCGTCGCGCGACAAGGAGACGGGCGAGATCAAGCATTTCCCGCTTGATAAATTTGATATGATTATCCAGATCAATCTTGTCGGCACGTTTCGATGTATCGCCAAATCGGCCGCCGGAATGATGACGCTCGACCCAGTGGACGGCGAGCGCGGCGCGATTGTGAACACCGCATCGGTTGCCGCTGAAGATGGCCAGATTGGACAGGCGTCTTATTCCGCGTCCAAGGGCGGTGTGGTCGGCATGACCTTACCGATTGCAAGGGATCTCTCGCGCGAGCTGATCCGCGTGAACACGATCCTTCCGGGTATTTTCGATACGCCGCTTCTGGCGGGCGCTCCTGAACAGGTGCGCAATGCACTTGGGGCTATGGTGCCTAATCCCGCAAGGCTAGGTGCCCCAGAGGAATATGCGTCATTGGCGGTCGAAATGTGTAAGAATGCGTATTTTAACGGGGAAGATGTCCGGCTGGACGGGGCGATCCGGATGGCGCCTCGCTAGCGCGCCAAAGCGACGCCGTGCAAAAGAAGAAAAGGCAACAGAGTGATCTGTTGCTTTTTTTCATTTGTGTTCAAATGCTTGGATAGGTTGGCCTGCGCATTAGCCTTCTATGGATTGCTGTACCTCCTTGGTCAGCTCTTCCAGCTTGGCGATCAGCGCGTCGGCGGAGCCACCATTTCTATCGAGCAAATCGAGGAATTGTGCGCGCTGTTCAACGGCGAGCCAAAGCAGGTTACCATCAAGATTTAGGCCAACGTCGATGACCTGAAACGCGTCGCCGCGTTTGCGCACGCGCCAGCTTACGTCCAGTGCCTCGCCATCATCCTTTCTGACTTCTGACCGGACAATGGAGTCGCGTTCCGTGTCGACCGATCCGGTAATCGAGATTTGCGCGCCGCGATATTCGTCAAATTGCGATTCATAATTGACAAGGCTATAGGTTCGATAGATGTCGCGGTATCGCGCCAGTTCATCGGCGTTAAAGCGCCGTCCATATTTGCCCAAGACAAAACGCGAAATACCATCGAGATTGGAAAACTCATCCATGAAACCGCTGAATTTTTCCGAGCGCTCTTGCTGAGTGAGGCCCGGTTCATCGAGGGCCTGGAGCACGCGCGTGGCATTTTCCTTGACGAAGCTTTCCGAGGCTGCGTCTGCATGCGCGAGCAGAATGGGGGAGGCGAGTAACGCAATTACAGCGATAAATGTTCGGAATAAAACCATGAGCGAAGCTCCTTAAGTTAAACTAATTGTCCTGGGGTGTGCTCGGGACGTCGTCGATTGTTTCATCAAATTCGTCGAAATCATCAAACTCGTCGAAATCCGGTAGGTCTTCCAGATTGTCGGTGGAAATAACGCCATCTCGGATCGCAGACTTGCGCTGGGCGGAATAGCCGCGTCTGAGGGCGACATATGGCTCTGGCTGGTTGCGAATGGCTTCAATGGCGGAGGCCAGTTCTGCGCGGGTGTCTACTGCGAACACGACCGTCTCGGTTGCGTTGAAGGCGGTTGACAGATTGCTGACGCCGAAACTTGTCCAGGTTAGGGGATCAAAGGCGATGTCTACCACCCGGCCCGTCGTGTCTCTGAGGTTTGATGGTCCGAGCAGCGGGGCAACAAAATATGCACCCATGGGGACGCCCCAAACCCCAAGGGTCTGGCCGAAGTCTTCGGTATGGCCTTCAAGGCCCGATTTTCCCGCAACGTCGAAAAGCCCACCCAGGCCGACCGTGGAGTTAATGATGAAGCGGCTCAATGTCTCGGCTGCGCGCTGGGGCTTGGCTTGCAAAATATCATTCACAAACGTGCTCGGAGCGCTGGCATTGGCGAAAAAATTACGCAAGCCGGAGCGTGCGGGTTTGGGAACATTGCGCGAATAACTGTCGGCGACGGGGCCGATCACGGCTTTGTCCACGCTTTCATTGAAGCCATAAATGTCCCGGTTTAAGCTTTCAAACGGGTCGTAAATCTCGGTCGGGGCCTGCTGTTTTGTCGTGGCACAACCTGCCATTACAAAAAGAGAAAGAATTGTAAAAGCAAGTGGGCGCATGGTGGAGGGATCCTAAGTCAGCCTCATAGTATGGTGATTGTAGGCGGTCCAATCAACTCAAGAGGACGTGAATTTTCTGTCAGGGCAAATCTCGATTGGGAGCTTGTATATACATATAAATATGTGTTTATATGTTTATATGAGTGAAGCTGCTTCTCTTCTGGTCGAACGATTGCGCTCCTTAGGGGAGATTAATCGCCTGCGCATCCTGATGCTTTTGCGTCGAGGGGAACTTTCGGTTGGCGAATTGGCTCTTATCATGGGACAAAGCCAACCGCGTCTGTCGCATCATTTGAAGTCGCTTACCAATGCGGGCCTTGTCGAGCGTCTGCCCGAGGGCTCCTGGGTGTTCTACAGCTTGCCAATCGGGCGTGAGGCGAGGGATTTGCTCGAGCGGATTTTGCCGCTCATTGATGCGGCCGAGGGGATCTTCAAACTTGACCTTGAGCAATTGCAGCGCGTTCGAGAAAACAGGGCGCGCACGGCAGAGGATTATTTCGGCGAGATTGCTGAGACTTGGGACAATTTGCGCGCGCTACATTATCCGAACGAAAAAATTGAGGCGGCGCTGATTGAGCAGATTGATGAAGATGCTTCAGGCCGCATGATTGATATTGGAACAGGCACGGGGCGGATGCTCGAACTTTTCGGTGGACAATTTGACCGCTCTGACGGGATTGATATGAGCCATCGCATGCTCACCGTTGCGCGGGCAAATTTGGAGCGCTCTGGTGTGAGCAATGTCAATGTCAGGCAGGCTGACGCGCAGGCCTTGCCATTTGAAGATCATTGCGCAGATCTCGTGACCATTCATCAGGTATTGCACTATATCGACGAGCCGGAGCGGGTGCTTGGCGAGGCGGCGCGGGTGCTGCGGCCGGGTGGTACATTGCTGATTGTGGACTTTGCGCCGCATGAGCTTGAGTTTCTGCGTACGGAATATGGCCATCGCCGTTTAGGGATAAGGCATGAGCGCTTGGCTGAATGGCTGGGCCAGGCCGGATTGTCAGTGCCCGAACCAAAATTGCTTCAGCAAGTGCAGGGGTCTGGTGACGACTTATCTATCCAGATTTGGACTGTGCGTGCGCCCGAGCGCCGCGGAACTGTTGAAGAAGGACACGCCGCATGAGCGCGCAGAATATATCGTTTGAATTTTTCCCACCAAAGAACAAAGGGATGGAGGGGCGGCTTTGGGATTGCGTCGAGCGGCTCGAGCCTTTGTCGCCAGCTTTTGTCTCTGTGACCTATGGCGCGGGCGGTTCGACGCGGGACCGGACACATATGGCGGTCAAGCGTATTGTTGATGAAACAAACCTTGCACCGGCGGCTCATCTGACATGTGTGGACGCAAGCCGCGAAGAGGTCATGTCTGTGGCCAGAGATTATGCCGATGCGGGGGTTCGCCATATTGTCGCGCTGCGCGGCGATCCGGCAACAGGCATGGGCACGCAGTTTGAGCCGCATCCGGACGGTTTCAAAGGGTCGGTCGAATTGATTGAGGCTTTGCGTGCTGACCAACCGATTCCGGGCCGTGTGTTCGAGATTTCCGTTGCCTGTTATCCTGAGCCGCATCCGGAGAGCCGTGGTCTTGAGGCGGACATCGAATTGCTCAAAGCGAAACAGGACGCAGGCGCAGACAGGGCGATTACGCAATTTTTCTTCGAGCCGGAGCTTTATCTGCGCTTTGTGGAGAGGGCGCGTGCGGGCGGGGTGACCATGCCCATTCTGCCGGGCATTATGTTGCAGCCGAATTTCAAGGGCTTGCAGAAAATATCGCAGGCGGTCGGCGCAAGCGTGCCCAATTGGCTGGGCGATCTTTATGATGGGCTGGAGGAAGACAGCCAAACGCGCGATCTGGTGACGGCGAATGTTGCGGTTGATTTGTGCCGCAAGCTGTCTGATGAGGGCGTCGAGGACTTCCATTTCTATACGCTGAACAAGGCGCCGCTTGCGCTTTCGACATGCCGCTTGCTCGGGCTTAAGCCTCAATTTCAGAAACAGATGGCAAGAGGAGCCTGATCCATGTCACGCATTGAACGTCTCGAGGCGCTTGAGCAGTTGGCCAAGAGCCGAGTGCTTATTCTCGACGGAGCTATGGGCACGCAGATACAGGGGTTCGGTCTGGCTGAGGCAGACTTTGAGGGCGACCGGTTCAAGGATTGGGAGATCCCGCTCAAAGGCAATAATGACCTGCTCAATCTGACGCGGGCGGACATTATCACCGCTATCCATCGGCGCTATATTGATGCCGGAGCGGACCTGTTCGAGACGAACACATTTAGCGCAACGACGATTGCGATGGCTGACTATAAGATGGAGCATCTGGCCGAAGAGATTGCCCGCGAAGGCGCACGGCTTGCGCGCGACGTGGCCGATGAAGCGGGCGCAGAGCTTGGCCGACCGATCGGTGTGCTCGGCGCGATCGGGCCGACCAATAAGACGCTCTCGCTTTCGCCGGATGTCAATGATCCGGGCTTTCGAGAGGTTACTTTTGATGATGTGCGGACGGCCTATTATGAGCAGGCAGCGGCGATGGCGGAGTTTATCGATTTTTTCCTGATAGAGACGATTTTTGATACGCTCAACGCCAAAGCGGCTGTCAAGGCTTTGCTCGATTTACGGGCTGACACGGGCGAGACTATCCCGATTATTATTTCCGGCACGATTACCGATGCCTCAGGCCGCACGCTCTCTGGCCAAACCGCCGAAGCGTTCTGGGCGTCAGTGCGCCATGCCAAGCCATGGGCGGTGGGGCTTAATTGCGCGCTCGGGCCAGACCTGATGCGCCAGCATGTTGCCGCCATCTCTCGGGTGGCCGATACGCGGGTGATGACTTATCCGAATGCTGGCTTGCCCAATGCGTTTGGCGAGTATGACGAGACGCCCGAGCAAGTCGCGGTGCATTTGGAAGAATGGGCGGCAAGCGGGCTTGTTAATGTGCTGGGCGGATGTTGCGGAACCACGCCGGAACATATCGCCGCGATTGCTAAGGCGGCGAGTGGTAAAGCTCCGCGCGAGATTCCTGAGCCAGCCCGCGCGATGCGGCTCTCTGGTTTAGAGCCATTTGAACTGGCAGGGTGAGGGACCGGCGATGAGCTATATTGACGGATTTGTGCTGGCTGTGCCGACGGTGAACAAGGCGGAATATCTCGAACATGCGCGGGCGAGCGTGCCGGTTTTCAAAAAATATGGTGCGCTGCGTATGGTGGAGAATTGGGGTGTTGATGTGCCGGATGGTGAACAGACGTCTTTTCCGAAGGCGGTGAAATGCGGGGTCGACGAGACGGTGGTGTTCTCATGGATTGAGTGGCCTTCAAAGGCGGCGCGCGACAAAGGCATGGCGGCGGCGATGAACGACCCGTTCTTCCAGAATGAAGATGGTCGCGTCCCCTATGACGGCGAGCGCATGATCTTTGGTGGCTTTGAAACCCTATTGGACGAGGCATCTACATAATGACCCAGGCCTCAACAATTTTTGTAAATGTTGGTGAGCGGACCAATGTCACCGGTTCTGCCAAGTTCCGTAAGCTGATTACGGCGGGCGACTATGCCGCTGCCGTCGAGGTGGCGCGTCAGCAGGTGGAAAATGGCGCACAGATTATTGATGTGAACATGGATGAGGGGATGCTCGACGGCGCAGAGGCCATGACAACCTTCCTCAATCTCATCGCGGCTGAGCCGGACATTGCGCGTGTGCCGGTGATGATAGATTCGTCGAAATGGGAGGTGATCGAGGCAGGTCTGAAATGCGTGCAGGGCAAGGCGGTCGTCAACTCGATCTCGCTCAAAGAAGGCGAGGCGCAATTTATCGAGCAGGCGCGCGCGGTAATGGCCTATGGCGCAGCGGCCGTCGTGATGGCGTTTGACGAGGTGGGCCAAGCAGACACGGCTGCGCGCAAGATCGAGATTTGCGAGCGGGCCTATAAGGTGCTCACGCAAGAGATCGGTTTTCCGCCTGAGGACATTATCTTTGATCCTAATATTTTTGCCGTGGCGACGGGCATTGAGGAGCACAATAATTACGCTGTGGACTTTATCGAGGCGACGCGCGCGATTCGCCAAAGCTGTCCGGGCGCGCATATTTCTGGCGGCTTGTCGAATGTGTCTTTCTCGTTTCGCGGCAATGAGCCTGTGCGCCGCGCCATGCATTCGGTCTTCCTCTATCACGCCATTCCGGCGGGCATGGATATGGGCATCGTCAATGCTGGCCAACTTGATATTTATGACGAGATCGACCCTGATCTGCGCGAGGCGGTTGAAGATGTGATCCTGAACCGGACGCCTGACGGCACCGAAAACCTGCTGGAACTTGCCGAGCGGTTCAAGGGTCAGAAAGGCAAGGTGAAAGTCAAGGATATGTCTTGGCGCGAGGGAGACGTGAAAGCGCGCCTGCAACATGCGCTTGTTAATGGGATAACCGAGTTTATCGTTGAGGACACCGAAGAGGCGCGCCTTGCCGAGGAACGCCCGCTGCATGTGATCGAAGGTCCGCTGATGGACGGGATGAATGTGGTTGGAGATCTGTTCGGTTCAGGCAAAATGTTTTTGCCGCAAGTGGTCAAATCCGCCCGCGTGATGAAGGCGGCGGTGGCCCATCTTGAACCGTTCATGGAAGAAGAAAAAGAACGTATGGGGATGGTTGGCAAATCCAATGGCAAAGTTCTTATGGCGACGGTGAAGGGCGATGTCCACGATATTGGCAAGAATATTGTCGGCGTGGTGCTTGCGTGCAATGGCTATGAGATTATTGATCTTGGTGTCATGGTGCCTGCGGAGAAAATTCTCGATGAGGCCGAGACGCATGGTGTGGATATGATCGGCCTGTCTGGCCTGATCACGCCGAGCCTGGACGAGATGGTCTATGTCGCCGCCGAGATGGAACGGCGGGAGATGGACCAGCCGCTCCTGATTGGCGGGGCGACGACGAGCCCGGCGCATACGGCGGTCAAGATCGAGCCTGTGCTTAGCCGGACGCCCGTCGTGCATGTCAATGATGCAAGCCGCGCGGTGGGTGTTGTTTCGACCTTGCTGAATACGAATGAACGCCAAGCTTATTGGGAAACGACCAAGGCACGTTATCAGCGCATGCGGGACACGCGCAAGAACGGGCCGCCCAAGCCGCGTATTTCGATAGAAGATGCGCGTGCTGCGGCCCTGATGGTTTCGCCGGAGACAAAGACACCGCCGCCAGCTTTTTCCAATGAGGCGCGGGTCTATGAGGATTTCGATCTGGCCGAGCTTGCACGCTTTATCGACTGGACGCCGTATTTCTCAAGCTGGGATCTAGCGGGGCAATTCCCGCGCATCCTGGACGACGAAATTGTCGGAGAGGCGGCAACGACGCTGTGGAATGATACTCAAGCCATGATGCAGCAGCTTATCGGCGAGCAATGGTTCAAGCCGAAAGCCGTTGTCGGGTTTTACGGGGCGACGCGTGAGGGCGACGATATCAGGCTGGAAACTGGCGATACGCTACACACGCTGCGCCAGCAAATGCCCAAGGATAATGGTAAGGCGAATTTCGCGCTGGCGGATTTTGTCGCTGAGGGCGGGGACCATGTGGGCGCGTTTTGCGTCACTGCGGGGCCTGAGGCTGAAATCCGCGCCAAGGCATTTCAGGATGCGGGCGACGATTATTCTTCTATCATGGTCAAAGCGCTGGCTGACCGGTTTGCCGAGGCAATGGCGGAATATATGCACTGGCGTACACGGACGGAAATTTGGGGCTATGCCAAGGATGAAGGCTTGTCGAATGATGAGCTGATCAAAGAGGCGTATCAAGGCATCCGCCCTGCGCCCGGCTAT
>CALLUH010000173.1 GCA_938011445.1 uncultured Hyphomonadaceae bacterium | reverse complement strand
CGCCCGCAGAGACGGCGAGGAAGTCTGCGCCAGCGGCAATGAGAGGCGGCGCATTGTCTACGGTGATGCCGCCAATGGCGACGCAAGGTAGCTCCATCAGCTCTTGCCACCAGTTTAGAATGTCAGGCTCTGCGCGCGTTGAAGCGTCTTTGGTGGCGGTTGGGTAGAAGGCGCCAAAGGCGACATAATCGGCACCGTCTTCGCCCGCCTGCATGGCCAGATGGCGGCTATCATGACAGGTCACCCCGATGATTGCGTCCGGGCCGAGCAGGTCCCGAGCCTGTTTTACGGGCATATCCTGCTGGCCGATATGGACCCCATCGGCATTTGTGCGATGGACCAATTCTGGACAGTCATTAATGAACACGGCGGTGCCAAAGTCTTGGGCGATTGGGGTGATTTTCGGGGCGATGGTGCGCAGAGCCTCAAGATCACGCGTTTTGCCATCGTCGCGTTTGAGTCGGATTTGCAACGCTGTGACGTGGCCCGTTTCGAGCACGGCTTTGAGCGTTTCGATAAACGCCGTTTCGTCATCGATCCGAGGCGGGGTGATGAGGTAGAGTTTGGTTTGCGGGCGCTCTGTCGGGTCAGGTTCGGTCATAGCGCCACGCGGTAAAACGGGCTTGGGGCAAGGTCAAGCGCTGGATGGATCGGATTAACCCGCCCGCGAGGCGGCGACGACGGTGGCGATGGTCTCGGCCAGCATGGCATTGAAGGCGTCGTCGGTCTGCTGGGCTTTAAGCCCTTCGGAGAAGCCGCGCGAGAAGCTGGCGACCATGCCCGTGTTCTGGGCGAGCATCTGGTTTGATTGCGCACGCGGATAACCGCCCGACAGGGCCACCACTGCGAGAACGCGTGGATGATCTACAAGCGTTTTATACTGGTTGGCCGTTTCGGGCAGCGAAAGCTTGAGCATCATCTCATAGGTCTCGGGCAGGGTGTCCAGCTGTTTGATTAGCTCATCGCGGAGCATGTCTTCGGCTTCGGCCTTGTCAGAAATGGTGATCGTGATTTCAGGTTCAAGAATTGGCATCAGGCCAGCGTCGAAGATCTGTTTGCCAATCTCGATTTGCTGGGCGACGATGGCCGCGATGCCGTCCGGGCTGGCCGCATTGATGACAGAGCGCATTTTGGTGCCGAAAATGCCTTTGGCTTTGGATTGGGCAAGCATCTCGCCCAAGCCCGGCATTGGCTTCATCAATTGGACGCCGTTTTCGTCTGCTTCAAGGCCCTTATCGACTTTGATGAAGGGGACAACGCCTTTCTTTTCCCAGACATATTGTGCGGTCGGGATACCATCAACGAGGCTGTTGACCGTGCGTTCGAACAGGATCGCGCCGATAAGATTGTCACCATTGAAGGCAGGGGATTTGATCATCCGTGTGCGCATCTGGTGGACAAGCTCGAACATTTCTTTTTCAGAGGCATAGCTGTCGGCCGGAATGCCATAATTATGGAGCGCGCGCGGGGTCGAGCCGCCGGATTGGTCAAGGGCTGCGATGAAACCGTCTCTTGCGGCGATTTTCTTGTACATGTCGGCGTTCATATCGGATCCTGTTCTATATGCCTTCTGTCGGGCCCGCCCGTTAAAGTTTGAGGGCTTCAACGCCCGGAAGGGGTTTGCCCTCCATCCATTCAAGAAATGCGCCGCCCGCGGTCGAGACGAAACTGAAGTCCCGCGCAGCTTGGGCATGATTGAGCGCGGCGACCGTATCGCCTCCGCCCGCGACCGCAATCAGCGCGCCTTTTCGGCAGCGCGCAGCGGCAGCGAGCGCGGCTTGTACCGTGGCTGTGTCGAAAGGGGTCAGCTCGAACGCGCCGAGCGGGCCGTTCCAGACCAGTGTTTTGGCGACATCCATAGCCGTGGCGAGAACGGCAACGGTTTCGGGGCCAGCATCGAGGATCATCTCGTCTTCGGCCACATCATCAAGCTTGCAAATGCGGTGCGGAGCATTGGCGGCAAAGTCCTTGGCGACGACGAGATCAGTGGGCAGGAGAATATCGCAGCCGGCGGATTTGGCATTGGCTTCGATCTCTTTAACCGTGTCTGCAAGATCGTGTTCGCACAAGGATTTGCCGACGCCATGCCCGCGTGCGGCGAGGAATGTGTTGGCCATGCCGCCGCCGATCACGAGCGCGTCTACTTTTGACACAAGGTTTTTCAGAAGGTCTATTTTCGACGAGACTTTCGCGCCGCCGACAACGGCCATGACAGGGTGTTCGGGTTTGCCGAGGGCTGCTTCAAGGGCGTCGAGCTCTTTTTCCATGGATCGGCCAGCAAAAGAGGGCAGGTGGCGGGCGATCAGCGCGGTGGAGGCATGTTTGCGGTGGGCGGCAGAAAAGGCGTCATTGACGTAGAGATCGCCAAGCACGGCCATGCCGCGGGCAAGCGCTTCGTCGCCTTTCTCTTCGCCCGGGTGAAAACGGGTGTTCTCCAGCAGGATGACCCCGCCTGCGGGGAGGGCGGCAATGGCGGCTTTGACACCCTCGCCAACGCAGTCTTCGGCAAAGGCCACGGGCGCGCCGAGCACGGCCTGGAAGGCCGGCGCAATCGGGGCGAGGCTCATAGCTTCGACGCGCTGGCCTTTGGGGCGGCCAAAGTGGGCAAGCAGGGCGACTTTTGCGCCCGCGTCGGTCAGCGCTTTGACGGTCGGGCGGGCGGCTTTCAAGCGGGTAATATCGGTGATCCGGTCGCCGTCTATGGGCACATTGAAATCAACGCGGACAATCGCCGTCTTGCCGGTCAGATCGCCAGCGTCTTCAATGCGTTTGATTTTGGTCATTCGGGGCTCACTTCTTGGTAGAGTCTTGTGTCTTCAGAATAGGCGATCATCAGGATGGCAGGCGTGTCACTCGTGCAGCGGGTCTGGTGGATTGTATTCGTGAGCGCCGTAACCGTGTCTCCCGCTTGGCAGGTTTGCCAAGTGTCGCCGAGGCGCTGGTCTATGCTGCCCGAAAGGACATGGATCACCTCATTGCAATTGGGGTGGCGATGGGCAGGGGAAGTCTTTGACGGCAGAACGGTCATGCGCGCAAGGGACAGGCCGAGGCCTTCCGCCGTATTGGCGTCGGCGAGCCATTCCATTGTGCCCCAGTCTTCCTTGGTCATGCACCCCCCCCCGGTTGAAGCGCCCGCCGGTCGGTGAGACTGGCGGGCTTTCGATTTAGATGTGTTTGGCAAGCTCGATGGCTGTGTCTGACATGCGCGAGGCAAAGCCCCACTCATTGTCATACCAGCTCAAGACGCGGACCAGCGTGCCATCGGTAACATTGGTCGAGGCGGCGGCGACAGAAGACGAGGCCGGATTGTGATTATAATCTATCGAGACAAGCGGGGCTTCGGAGAAGGCGAGGACGCCTTTCATGGGTCCGTTTGCAGCTTCTTTCAGAGCGGTATTGATCTCTTCGGTGCTTGTTGCGCGTCCGGCATCGAAAACAAGGTCCACCATCGAAACATTTGGTGTTGGCACGCGCACGGCGGAGCCATCAAGCTTTCCGGCGAGTTCGGGCAAGACGAGGCCGACGGCTTTGGCCGCGCCCGTCGAGGTCGGGATCATGGATTGGGCCGCAGCGCGTCCGCGATAGAGATCCTTGTGCATCGTATCGAGCGTGGGCTGGTCGCCGGTATAGGCGTGTACCGTGGTCATATAACCGCGCTCGATGCCGACAAGATCATTGAGCACTTTGGCGACAGGCGAGAGGCAATTGGTGGTGCATGAGGCGTTCGAGACGATCATGTCATCCGGCCCGAGCGTCGTGTGATTGACGCCATAGACGATGGTCTTGTCAGCATTTGCGCCCGGCGCCGAGATCAGCACGCGCTTTGCACCCGCCTCTAAATGGGCTGCGGCTTTGTCTTTGGCAGTGAAAATGCCGGTACATTCAAACGCGATGTCCACGCCCATCTCGCCCCATGGCAGATCGGCCGGATTGCGCTCGGCAAGGCATTTGAAGCTGCGCGCGCCGACCGTGATCGTGTCGCCATTGACGGAAACTTCTTCGTTGAGCCGTCCATGCACACTGTCATATTGTAAAAGATGGGCATTGGTCTCGACCGGACCAAGATCATTGATGGCCACAACTTCGATGTCCTTGCGGTCATGTTCGATAATGGACCGAAGGACGAGGCGTCCGATGCGGCCAAAGCCGTTAATTGCAACGCGAACAGCCATAAATATGTCTCCTGAAATTTACACCTGCGGCCAAAATGCAGGATTCAGACCGTGCTTTACGCCGATGGCGCGCAAAGGTCTAGCCGTAGGGTCAATGTCAGCGGTGTCAGGGCGAAGTTTCTAAATGTGTTGCTTCTCATTCGCGTTAGCCTCTCTTCCCTCATCCTGAGCGAAGTCGAAGGATGTGTTGCGAAGTTGCGGACCGCTCCAAGCCCGCCTCGTGGTTCGACTTCGCTCACCATGAGGCTTTGTGTGCGCCATATGATTTGCGGCCAGATCTACCGAAAACGAAGCCCCTCAAAGTCTCCCGTGCTGCGCCATTTGTCGATATGGGCGAAGAAGGCTTTTGCGCCGCCCGGATGGCCGAGGGCATAGCGGTTCTTGTCGGTCAGGCCCTTGCCTTCATTATTGTAATAACCGGGCGTACAGTCAGGCGAGCCTATCAGCATGCCCGAATTGGTCAGGATCAGCTCGACCCATGCGGCTTCGGCCTTGGGGGCGGGGTCGGTTTCGGAAAAGCCATTTGCCTCCATATGCGCGACAATGGCGCTGATTGTATTCGCATGATCGGCAATATTGTGCGGGACGTTCGAAATGAGATTGGCCGCTTGGGAGGGCTGGACGATGAAAGCGTTCGGAAAGCCGCTGACCTGAAGCCCATGCAAAGTGCGCATGCCGCCCAACCAATGCTCGGAGAGTTTCTTGCCATCGCGCCCCTCAAGGTCGAACCCGGCGCGGGCGGTATAGTCCGAGCCGACCTCAAAGCCTGACGCATAGATGATGCAATCGACCTCATATTCGGTGCCTTGAACAACGACGCCTTTTTCAGTGATGGCTTCGACGCCTTGGCCGTCCGTGTCGATGAGGCGGGCGGAGGGGGTGTTGAAGGCTTGCAAATAAGTGTCGTGAAAGCAGGGGCGTTTGCAGAGCTGGCGATACCAAGCTTTGAGATTTTGAGCGGTGTCTTCGTCTGTCACGAGGGCATCGACACGGGTGCGGATCTCTTCCATTTTCTCGAAATCGGCGTCTTCGAAGGCCGCCATCATGTTTTCCGGTGTCCATTCGGTTGGCGGCAGCGCCCTGACTTTTTCGCGGATGCGGCGGGAGAGGTCGGTCCAGCCATCCATCACCAGATCTTCAGCGGGGAAGCCTTGGGACTGGTTCTCGACGAAATTATCAAGCCAGCGCTTTTGCCAGCCCTTTGTGGCAATGCTGGCAAACCAGCCCGGCTCGATCGGTTTGTTATTGCGCACATCGACAGAAGAGGGCGTGCGCTGGAAGACAAGCAATTCTTTGGCAGCTGCCGCGAGATGCGGCACACATTGGACCGAGGTTGCGCCTGTGCCGATAATGGCAACGCGTTTGTCTGCCAGTTTGTCAAGCGGGGCGCCTTCAGGTGTGCCGCCAGTATAGGCATAATCCCAGCGGCTTGTGTGGAAGGATTTACCGCCGAAAGTTTCGATGCCGGTGATGCCGGGCAGTTTGGCGACATGGAGCGGGCCGGTGCCCATGCCGACATATTTGGCGGTGAAAGCATCGCCGCGATTGGTCTTTATGGTCCAGCGTTTTTGGGTGTCGTCCCAGCTCAGCGCTGTGACTTCAGTGTGGAAGAGGGCGTGTTTGTAGAGGCCGAAAGTCTTGCCAATCCTTGCGCAATGGGCGCGGATTTCCGGCGCATGGGCGTATTTCTCGCTTGGCATATGGCCGGTTTCTTCGAGGAGCGGCATATAGATCATCGAGGCGGTATCGCATTGGGCACCGGGATATCGGTTCCAATACCATGTTCCGCCAAAGTCTCCGCCTGTCTCGATAATGCGAACATCTTCGACGCCTGCCTCGGTGAGCCTTGCGCCAGTGACCAGCCCTGCAAAGCCGCCGCCGATAAACGCAAAAGTGACATGGTCGGTTACGGGCGTGCGTTCGGTCAGCGGGGTGTAGGGGTCGGCGGCAAAGGCTTCGAACTTGTCTTCGAGGCGTTGATACTGGTCGTTTCCATCGGCGCGCAGGCGTTTGTCGCGTTCGGCGAGATAGCGTTTCTGGATCGCAGCTTTTTCGTCGGCGGTTATCGGCATGGTCAGGCGATCCTCGATTTGGCGGCATTTGGCGTTTTGGGTGATTTGTCACCCATATGCCCTTGCGGAAGCCAAATTCTCGCGGTCTTTTTCCCTCCATATCTGTTTTGCGCCCACTTGCACGTTGTGGTGCGGCCTTTAGAGTATGATGCCAGCCCACCGAAAAGGAATTTCACCCATGACCAAGCATCCAGCCGAAATTGCAGCCGTGCGCGGTGTTCTCGAACAGGGGCCGAAAACCGACTTTTCCAATCCGGACTGGGTAGCCGAGCTGCGCACCGGCTATGAGGGCATGGGGATCAATATGCCGCTGGCCGAAGGTGTGAGCGTTGAGGCGGTGACCCTTGGCGGGGTGCGCGGCCAAAAGCTGACGCCGAGCACAGCGAAAAAGGGCCGCACGCTGCTCTATTTTCATGGTGGTGGCTATGTCATTGGCAGTCCGCAATCCCATCAGGGCATGGTGTCCCAAATTGCGACAGTGCTGGGAGCTGTGACCTATTCGATGGATTACCGGATGGCGCCCGAACATGTGTTCCCCGCTGCGGTCGATGATGGGTTGGCGAGCTATAGAGGGCTTCTTGAGCTTGAAATCGCGCCAGAAAATATCCTGATTTCAGGCGACAGTGCGGGTGGTGGATTAATCATGGCATTGGCCGTCAGTATTAGAGATGCGGGGCTGGAATTACCCGCCGGATTAATGCCGATCTCGCCTTGGGTGAATCTGGCCAATGACGGGCCAACCTATCGCGTGAAAGCTGACAGTGATCCGATGGTGACGCAAACCAGCATTGA
>CALLUH010000172.1 GCA_938011445.1 uncultured Hyphomonadaceae bacterium | reverse complement strand
TCTTTGAGCGTGTCGAGCTTGTCCTGGGTGATGCGGCCATGGGCGCGGGCGCGATAGGTGCGTTCGAAGGCGTTTGCCGGCAGCTCCAGCGCGCGGGCAAGCTCGCCATCATTGGTCAGCAGCAACAGGCCTTCGGTGTTCAAATCGAGCCGACCAATCGTCACCGTGCGGGGCAGATCCTTGGGAAGTTCCTGAAAAATGGTCGAGCGGCCCTCAGGGTCGGAATTTGTGGTCAGAAGGCCCGCAGGTTTGTGATAGCGCCATAGCCGCGTCGGTTCGGGCGGGCGGATAGAACGGCCTTCGACTTTGATATGCTCGCGGCCTGTGACTTTGAAAGCGGGCGAATGCAGGCGCTGCCCATTGACCGAAACCTTACCGTTTTCAATGAGTTGTTCGCAGGCGCGGCGCGAAGCAACCCCGCAGCGGGCAAGATATTTGGCGATGCGTTCGCCCTCGTTCCAGTCTGGCTCGGTCGGAGTATGCTGGTGTTTGGCTGTGCCGGATGTTCCGGCGGGCTTGCGCGGCTGGCCCGTCTCGCGACGCTCCGTCATGGCAATCTCTCAATTCTTCAAGCTGGCGACCCTTGCCTTATACGCGGTTTCCATTTCGGCGAAAGCTTTGTCGATATGTTCGCGTTTCGAGATGCGGCTGAGATAGTTCGAGCATTTGAGGGTATTGGGGAAAGCGCCCATGCCGTACCAATCGGCGAGATGAGGCACATAGAACAGGAAGGGCGCCAGTGCGAGGTCGGCAAAAGAGAGCGTGTCGCTCGCCGCATAGAGTGTGTCTTCGGCGAGATATTGCTCGGCAAAACCAAGCCCCTGATTGAGCGCATTGAACGTGGTCACGCGCTGATCGACGCGCAGATCGTCGCGCATGCCAATGACGAGCGTGAGGAAATGCGGGGCAATGTAGAGATCGGCAATGCGAGCGAGCAGGCGGGCCGTGGCACGGGAGTTTGGCGCGTCAGGCAGGAAGGATGGAGCGGGGAAGACATCATCGAGATATTCAGCGATGGTCTGGCTTTCGGGCAGGATAAAACCGTCATGTTCAAGGATCGGGATCTGCCGCATAGGGGCCAGTTCGCCGAGCGCATCAGTGCCGCCATAGGTTTCCACCAGCTCGGTTTCGTCAAGCAGACCCTTGGCACGCAGGGCGATTTTGGCGCGTTGGCCGAAGGGGGAGAGATCGGTGGTGTGGAGTTTGAGCATTAGCCTGCCCCTTGTATCAACTGGCCGATGATAGACAGGATCATTGTGCCGACAACAAGTTCGAGTAGCACCCAGTAGCGGTTGATACCGCCCTGACCGTTTTCCTGGGTGTCGAGCACCATGGACGCAAGACGGGCGAAGGCAGCGCCGTACCATGCCATGCCGATAGGCAGGATGGCAAAAACGCTGGCGGTGGGTGGAAGGTGGGCAACGCAGACAATGGCCGTGGTGTGGATCATGAAGAAGACGCCGCCAAAGGTTGCGCGGAATTCGGCAAAGCCGCCAGGCTTGTCGGGGTCCGCTTGCAGGCGCAGAGAGCTGGCAATCGCAGCGGGCCTGAGCACGGCGATCATGCCGGCAAAGGCACCAAAGCCCAATCCGGCAAGGCATAAATACTGAAAAATCATGGGCCTGACATCCTTGTGTGTTGGGTTTTGCGCTTATAGCACGAGCGGTTTTTTCGGCCAGCGCCGGTGCATCCAGAACCATTGGCCCGGGGTTTCGCGGACGCGGTCTTCGATGAAACGGGTGATCTCGCCGACCGTGGCGTGGGTGTTTTCGGGGTGGGGAATGATCGGCTCATGGACGGTGACGCGGAAGCGACAGGGGCCGGTGCGCACAGTGGACATGGGGATGATGGGCACATCAAAGCGTGCGGCAAGACGGGTGGGGCCGGGTGCGGTCATCGCGTCGTGTCCGAAAAAAGGGACAGGGATACCTTCGCGGAATTTCTGGTCATTGAGGAAGGCCACCGAGCGGCCTTCGCCCAGTGTTTTCATCAGCTTGCGGGTGCCAAGGCCTTTGGGGGCTAGGGCTTGAATACCGTAGGATTGACGCAAGGCATTGAGGCGGCGGTCGATATGCGGATTATTCAGGGCGCGATAGGTGACAAGGCAATCAAGCGGGCGGTTGCAGATGGCCGAGGCCATGACTTCCCAGTTGGCAAAATGGCCCGAGACGAGGACCGCGCCCTTGTCGCTCTGGGCTGCCGCGTCAAGGCGTTCGGGATTGATAACGTCGAGACGGGCGTTTTCGGTGTAGGGTTTGAGCCCCTTCAAGTGTGGGAGTTCTCCGGCGGTGCGGCCGACATTTTCCCATGCCTCAAGAGCGGTTGCGTTGACTTTATCGTCTGGCCAGTCGGGGAAGGCGCGGCGCAGGTTTGACAGCGCGACTTTATGTTGGGACAGGCGCGGGCCAATTCTGCGCCCGACCCAGCCGCCAAAATTAGACGCGCGTTCAGGGCTAAGCAAAGAGACGGGGAACCAGTAGAGCCAATCCCACAAAAAAGTTTCCACGCGCCATTGTAGGCGCTGGCCAAAACTGGCGCGCTCATCAATATCTGCCGGACGGGTATAGCCGCTTGGATCAGCCAAATTTTCCCTCCTCGAACAAGGGCGCGAGCAGCGCATCAAGTGCGGCTATATCATCAAATTCGGCGTGCACATCAATCGGGATGATATCAGCGCGGGCGTCTTTTGGCAGGCGGACATAATCTTTGCGCGTGGTGACGAGCGCATAGCCATGGGCGGTCGCCAAAGCGTGGATACGGGCAAGATCGCGCGGGGTATAAATGTGGTGATCGGGAAAGCCGAACTGGTCGCAAATGTCGCCGCCGGTGGTGCGTAAATGGTCAAAAAAGCGCTCGGGGCGACCAATGCCCGCAAACGCAAAAAGCGGGCCTTTCGGCGGCGGGGCGGTTTGGATGAGGCGGGCGCGCAGGACCGGAAGGGCTGACTTTTGCAGGATTGGCGGGACGGGGCCGTCGCCCATCAGGATGACGGCCTGGGCGCGAGCGAGACCGGCTCTGGGGGGTTCACGAAGCGGGCCTTTAGGTAAGACATAGCCATTGCCGAAGGGGGCGTAGCTGTCGATGACGATGAGGGATAGATCTTTGGCGAGCGAGGGGTTCTGGTGACCATCATCCATTATGATCGCTTGAACGCCTGCATCGAGCATGGCCTTGCCACCTGCACGTCGGTCGCGGCTGATCCAGCTGTCGCCATTGGCCGCGAGCATCAGTGGTTCGTCGCCGACCTCGCGGGCGATATGGGCACTGGCGTCAACCTTCAGCGGGCCAGCGAGCTTGCCGCCATAGCCGCGCGAAAGGCTGGCAGCATGGATAGCGTGTTGGACAAGATGGGCGCGAATTGCGTCTGCAATGGGGGTTTTGCCGCTGCCGCCGCTTGTCAGATTGCCGACGCAGATGACCGGAATATCGAGCTTTACGGGCACGGTTTTGGCGATGCGGCGGGCGGTGATTGTGGCATAGAGCGCGGCGAAGGGGGTCAGCAGGGCGCGGGTCATTGGCGCGGCGGCGCGCGATTGCGGGTCGAGACCGGCGGACCAGAAATGGGGCGGGCGGGGCATGTCAGGGCTGCTCGATCAGGTCGGATAGGGCGTTCACGGCGGTGTCAAACTCGTGCTTGCCGGACTCTATAAAGGACTCTAATTGGGCCGTATCGACTCTGTTATTTTGCTGAAGAGAGTCCATAAGAGAGCGCCTATCGGTCACAATATGAACAAGGCCGAGCTTACCCAGTTCGGCGAACAGGTCGGTGAAATTTGTCGTGTGCGGGCCGGTCAGGACGGGTTTGCCATATTGGAGAGGTTCGAGCGGGTTGTGCCCGCCAATGCCCGC
>CALLUH010000171.1 GCA_938011445.1 uncultured Hyphomonadaceae bacterium | reverse complement strand
AATATTGATGGAGTGCGTTCGTGGTTCATCGACCCAAACGTCCCGAAAAAGATCGTTGCGAATGAGATGTATCAGCCCTAGGACTGGCATGCTACAGCAAATCAATCCGCCGCTAATCAGGTTGATAGCATTGATCTCGCTATTCAGCTGTTCGGGAAAGATCAGAGCCATCATAATTCCCATGGCAAAGTTAAGAGCGAGGAGTGTTGATAACGGCCAAATCACGTGCCGCTTAACTCTTGCGTACTTATCGATCAACAAAAAGACGGCAACAAACATCGCTAAGGGTATAAAGAGCATCAGCAACACTATGTAATGGCCCGACATAACAAACTCAGTTCTATGCAGTAATTAGAAGTTTCAATCGTATTTGGCGATTTTATACCCAATTTCTTAAATAATACCTCCCAAAAGTCGCCCAGTTGGCTTCTTGACCTCTTGCACAATTATCTTTTTGAACGCGCCAATAGTAGCCATCCAACTGCGCTTCGTCTCCCCTCGACCAAAACCAGCACCCAACTCGACCTTCGAGGCGTCATTGCACGGCTTGACCGTGCAATCCATCTCCAGAATGTTCGCTTAGGTGGTGGATCTTCTGCTCCCACTATCAAGCCGGGGGCAGGCAAGCCAGAGGACGACGCACGCGCAATAAGGCTAGGCCGCAAAGTCTCAAGCATAAGCCGCGAGCACATCATCCACTGCCCGCTCCAGATCGCGCAGATTCGCGACATCGGTCATCACATCGCAATAGGGCTGATAGCGCAGCAAGAGACTGTCGCCGGTCCCCCAGAGCGGTTTCTGTTCGGGGCTGAGCCAGATCGTCCGCTTTGCCCGCGCCGCCGCCTCGCGGAAAATATCAAGCCGTCCATCGCCATAATTGGACCGTCCATCGCCGAGCACGATCAGCGTCGTGCGCCGGTCAATCTGGCTGAAATGCTCCGTCTTCAGATCAGACAAGGCCTGCCCGTAATCGGTCGATGACATGCCAATCGTTTTGACAATCCGGTCCATCACCTCTTCAAAATCGTGGCTTTCAAGCTGCGCGCTGACATCCTCAAGCCGCCCTGAAAAGGCGTAACAGCTAATGTCCGATATCTCCTCTTGGAAGGCATAAAGCAGCATCAGCAAAAACCGCACATATTGCGACACCGAGCCGGAGACATCGCACACGGCCATAATCTTCGGCCTGTCGCGCACTTTCTGTTTCCAAGCCACATCAAACGGCACCCCGTCAAATCCGGCATTGGCCCTGAGCGTCCGGCGAACATCCAGCACACCGACATTCCGTTTGCGTCTCTTTCTCGAATGCTTCGTCGCCAGCCGTTTGGCAATCCGCGCAATCAGCGCCCGCATTCGCACCATGTCCGAGCGCGACACACGATCGAGCGCTTTATCGCTCAAATAGTCATCGCGAAACTGCTCGGTCGTGCCTGAGCCAAACACCTCGAAATTCCGCTCGACATGCTCACGCGAGCGCGCCAGCATATCCGCCCGCGCCGCCATCAGCGCTTCGGCCTCCGCCTCGCCTTCGGGCGTATGGGCCTGTAATTGCGTCACCAATTCGCGCTGCAAAGCATCCCCGCCGAGCGATTTGAGCATCTTCTGCGCATAGAAGCTGACCTGCGTTGAAAACCTTATGTCCGACAGCCCGACCTCCTCGCCTGCCCGCTCCATCGCCATTGCAATCGCCGCTTCGTCGCCTTGCTCACTCAAGCTGCGCATGTCCGGCGCTTGGCCGGCTGCGCCCGCATCCTCTGCCGCCCCGTCCCCCGCATCTTCGCCTTGAGACGCCCCCCGCTCACGCCGGAAAAACAGGTCGAACAAATGGTCGTGGGTCTCTTTTTCGTCCGGTGATTTGGCGAGCACCATGCCAAGCGTATCACGCAACAATACCCTATCCTCAAAGCCGACAAGCTTCATCGCGCCCGCCGCGTCAATCGCCTCGCCGGTCGAAACGCGGACATCCGACGCCCTCAGTGCCCGGATAAAGTCAGACAAGATTCGCGCGCTCATCGCTCCATCCGCCCTCCCTGAACACTGGCGCGCACAAGCTTGCCGAGCGATTTGTCCACCACCTCAATATCGCTCTCATGCTTGAGCAGGACGTTGAGCGTATCGCGCACCATGTCTTCGCCGAGCGCATCAGCGTGCATCAGAACCAGCGTGCGCGCCCAGTCCACCGTTTCGGAGATTGACGGCTGTTTGCGAATGTCCTGGTCGCGAAGCCCTTGGACAAAATCAACAAGCTGGGCGAGCAAATCGGCGTCCACCTCCGGCACCCGCGCGGCCACAATCGCCCGCTCGCGCGCTGCTTCCGGAAAGCCGATATGCAAATGCAGACAGCGCCGCTTGAGCGCATCGCCCAGCTCACGCACATTGTTCGAGGTCAGCACCACAATCGGCGGCACTTTCGCGCTAATCGTCCCGATCTCCGGCACCGTCACCTGATAGTCCGACAAGACCTCCAGCAAAAACGCCTCGAACGCCTCGTCCGATTTATCAATCTCGTCAATCAGCAACACAGAGCCAGTCTCCTGTCGCATCGCTTTGAGCAGGGGCCGTGGCTCCAGAAAATCCTCCGAAAAGAACAGATCTTCAAACCCGCCAAGCTTTTCATAAGACGCAGAGAGGCTGTCGGCCCCGTCCATCACCTCGCCAAGCTTTTCCTTGAGAAGCTGGGTGTAAAGCAGCTGCTTGCCATATTTCCACTCATAGAGCGCCTTGCCCTCGTCGAGCCCTTCATAGCACTGCATCCGCACCAGCGGCAGCGCCAGAAACCCCGCCAGAGAGGCCGCAAGATCGGTCTTGCCAACGCCCGCAGGCCCCTCAATTAGTACCGGCTTGCGCAAATGATGCGCGAGATAAACGGCGGTCGAGATCTGCCGCGTCGAAATATAGCCAACCGACGCCAACCCGTCCGTCACCGCTTCGATTGTACCCAGCGGTTCATAGCCTGTCGCGGCTGTAGATGTGTTTTTTCCCATCCAATATGGCTACGTTACGCTGACGTAAAGGGCAAGCGGTAACGATGGGGAAAGAGATCGGGTTGCTCAGGATCATTTGCAATCGACAGAACAATACAGCCTTGAGCACGCTTCATATGAGCGCAGCGAATGGGAACAAATAAAAACAGCCTTGAGCATGATCCATCGCGAAGCGGGCGATCAAGAAAAATGGTCGGAGCGAGAGGACTCGAACCTCCGACCCCTCGCCCCCCAGGCGAGTGCGCTACCAGGCTGCGCCACGCTCCGACACGGGAGACGGTATGGCCCAAAGCGATCAGGTTTGCAATCAGATAGTTATGCCGCTTAGGCTGCGCGTGCGGCCCGCAAAGCGTCAAGACGGCGTTTCAAATCCGTCATTTCGACCAATACGTTTTGCAGACGCTCAGGCGAACCTGGCTCACTGGCCGGAATTGGGTCGCGCATCTTCGCATCAAACGCTGCGCTGACTTTGGCTTGCAGATCGCGCGCTGGACTTTTGACCGCCGAAATATCAGTGGCCGCTTCCAACTCGGCCCCCTCAGCTGGCGCAACGGTGAGCCGCGCGTCTCCGCTCAGCACAGCCTGGACGCCCTGTTCGGCCAGCAACGCTTTTGCGCCCTTAAGCGTCAGCCCGCGCTTGTGTACCAGAAGCTGGATCGCACGCAAACCCTCGACATCTTGCGGCCGGAACATGCGTCGGCCATCGGCGCGCTTGATCGGTTTGACATGTTTGGGGAATTTGCCTTCCCAATATCGCAAGACATGGGTGGGCAGTCCAAGTTCGGAGGCCGTTTCACCAATTGACCGCAAAGCGTCTGCGGATTTCTCTTTGCGAAGTTTTTGGGCGGCCATGATAATTCTCCAGATCAATTAAGACGTTGTATCAACGCGGGCCTTGAGCATTGGAGATGACCGGAAGGTTGCCACGCGCCGGGCGCTGATCTTGGCTTCAACCCCGGTTTTGGGATTGCGTCCTTCCCGTGCAGATTTGTCACGGACGACGAAGTTTCCAAAGCGCGAAAGCTTCACCGTGCCGGTTTCCTGCAAGGCATCCCCGATCAGTTCAATGGTCCGGTCGAGCAAATCAGAGCATTCTTGCCGCGTTAGTCCCACCTCATGCACAAGTGCGTCGGTTACTTCAGCTCTGGTTAACGTTCTGTTCGCCACAAGATTCTCCACTTCTTAACAAATACCAAACAAATCTTAACGGATTGCTACACTCGGAAAAGCGATGCGCCCCATGTAAAACCGCCACCCATTGCCTCTATCAGCACAAGTTGGCCAGAATTGATCCGGCCGTCCCGGATAGCCGTATCGAGTGCTAAGGGAATTGACGCTGCGGAAGTATTACCATGTTGACTTACAGTTGACACCACCTTTGTTTCGTCAATTTTCAATTTTTTTGCCACGCCATCCAATATGCGCTGATTGGCTTGATGGGGAACAAACCAGTCAATGTCCTCAACCTCATAGCTTGATGCAGCGACAACATGGCGGACCGCCGATGTGATATTGGACACAGCATGCTTGAAGACTTGCGGCCCGTTCATCCGGACATGTCCCACCGTTCCGGTTGACGAGACCCCGCCGTCAACATGCAACATGTCCGACTTGCGCCCATCAGAGCGGATATGGTGGCCGATCAGACCCTCTTGGCCCGCCTCGCCCTGTTCGGCCCTTAGCACAACCGCGCCGCCGCCATCGCCAAACAGAACGCAAGTTCCCCTGTCGGTCCAGTCAAGAATGCGCGTAAACGTCTCCGCCCCGATTACGAGCGCTGTGGTAAACTGCCCGGCTTTGAGAAAATTATCCGCCGTCGAAAGCGCGAACACAAAGCCCGAACAGACCGCCTGAATATCAAAAGCTGCACCGCGATCGACGCCGAGCTTCGCCTGAACCGAGGTTGCCGTCGCTGGAAATGTCTTGTCCGGCGTCGTCGTCGCCACAATGATCAGATCAATATCATCCGCTATTACGCCCGCGCGGTCCATGGCGTGTTGAGCCGCTTTGGCCGCAATGTCGGAGGTCAGTTCGCCCTCCGCAGCAATATATCGTGTCTTGATACCGGTGCGCTCGGTAATCCATGCATCCGAGGTTTCGACAATCTCGCTCATCTCGTCATTGGTCATTTTGCGCGCGGGCAAATATGATCCGGTGCCAATCATTCGGGAAATAAGCTGGGTCATTTTGCTTCCTCGACGGGTTGACTGGACAGTTCTGCAATCCGGCTGAGCCCCGCCGCAACTTCATCCTTGTAACTGCTCTTGGCGAGATTGGCCGCAAGCTGGACCGCCGTTGCATAGCCGGTCGCATCCGTGCCGCCATGGCTTTTCACCACAACTCCGTTCAGCCCCAATAAGACCCCGCCATTGACGCTGGACGGGTTCATCTTTTCACGCAGCCGCTTTAGCCCCGTAGAGGCCAGAACGGCGCCCGCCTTGCTAATCGTGTCGCCGGAAAATGCTTCCTTGAGATAGGAGCCGACCAGCCGCGCTGTGCCCTCGGCGGTCTTCAGCGCAACATTGCCCGAAAATCCGTCCGTCACGACAACATCCACGGTGCCAGCGGAAATATCATCACCCTCAACAAAACCGTAATAAGACAGACCCAACTCGTCCCGCGCCAGCATCTGTGCCGCCTCGCGCAAGTGACCATGCCCCTTGGAATCCTCGGTCCCGATATTGAGCAGACCGACGGTTGGATGCGCCCTGCCGGTGACCGCCCGCGCATAAGCCTCGCCCATAATCGCAAACGTCACCAATTGGGTGGCGTCCGCCTCCAGATTGGCCCCGACATCGAGCACGACGCTGGTGCCTTTCATGGTTGGCCAGAGCGCCGTCATGCCAGGACGATGCACGCTTGGCATTTTGCGCAAGGACATGATCGAGATCGCCATGAGTGCGCCGGTATTGCCCGCCGAAACCGCCGCATGAGCCTGCCCTGATTTGACGCATTGCACGGCGTTCCACATGCTGCTGCCACGCGCTTTGCGCAAGGCTTGAGCGGGCTTGTCCTCCATCCGAACGAAAATATCGGAGTGATGAACATTGCATCTTGCCACCACTTCGGGGTGTTTCTCCAGCAAGGGGTCAAGCCGTGCCTGATCGCCATGGAGCAAGAAGTCTACCGCTTGCCGCTCGGCACAAAAAACGGCCAGGCCTTCAATAACAACTTCAGGTGCGGCATCACCGCCCATCGCATCAATAGATAAAACGATATGTTCGCTCAAACCTGCTGTCTTTCCTTGAACCTGGCCTAAAGCCTAAGGGCCAGAGACTAGGCGCACCCGTTCGTCAAAGCAATTTTTATTGGCTCTAATCGGGTATTTCAGGCCAAACTATCGCGCCTTTGGATATGATTTTAGCTGATTCAACGCCTAAAATATCATCCACTTTGCGCAAATAGCTGACAAAGCGCGGAACATCATTGTGGCCAAGTCCGTTTCGATTCGCAAAATCTATTAGCGCTTCATCGGTTCCATCCGCAAACGCGGCATCAAGCCCGCGTGCCAATCCAAAGAAATGCTCTCCCAATTTGCGGACCTTCCGGCTGATGCTGGTATCGCCGACCCCGGTTTCTCGCAAACTATAGTCAAAGCCGGAGAACACTTCCTCATAGAGACGCTGGGACACGTCGCGGCCCGGCTCGCCGTGATCGCGCAAATGGCGCATTAGCATGGCGCAATGGATTGCCACTTGTTCAAATCGGCCATTTAGGGAATCTTCAGCAAGCTCTGCCAGGTAGAGATCAGGCTTCAAGGCGCGGGCTTTGATATCTGAATGCAGCGCCCGTGCGGTCTCGCGATGGGCGCGCTTTCTATTTGAGAAAAGACTGCCAAACTGCATATGTGAGAAGCCAAACCTTGCCAAACCGACCTGTAAACCGCTAGCTGTAATTCAAATCACGGAGAAACCAAATGCTGAAAATTGCGATTATGGCCCTGACCGCCAGCGCATTGGTCGCCGGATGCACGCCGATCAGGTCTGCCCACGGATACAATCCAGACGAATCTCTCCCCTCCGAGATCGAACCGGGTGAAGACACACGTTCAACTGTTCTGGCGCGATTGGGAACCCCTTCTACCAAAAGCATCTTTGACGAGAACACCTGGTTTTACATGTCTTCGCTTCACGAGAATTTTGCTTTCTTCAGACCAAAAGTTGCCACGCGTGACGTGGTTGCCATCCGGTTTGGCGACGATGATGTGGTTGACGAGGTGGTGCAATATGGCGTCGATGACGGCGAGGTTATTCAATACGCCGCCCGCGAGACACCCACGCGTGGACGTGAGCTGAGCTTGATTGAGCAACTCCTTGGTAGTGCAGGGACGGTCCGACTACCTGGACAGGAAGATCAGGTGCCAGGTCAAATCCCAGGCCAAGGGCGCTAAACTCCACACCCAATCTAAAAAAACCCCGATGCAACAAAGCACCGGGGTTTTCTTTTGTCCAAGACCGCCGAAGGAAACGCAGACGCCCGAAAGCGCCCACATAACCCTCTTCGTCCCTAGTGACCGCCAGCGAGCACAGCCAGCATCAAGAGTGCCACAATATTGGTGATCTTGATCATCGGGTTCACCGCCGGACCTGACGTGTCCTTGTAAGGATCGCCAACCGTGTCGCCGGTTACAGCCGCTTTGTGGGCTTCAGACCCCTTGCCGCCATGATTGCCGTCCTCGATATATTTCTTGGCATTGTCCCAAGCCCCGCCGCCCGATGTCATCGAGATGGCGATGAACAGGCCGGTGACAATCACGCCGAGCAACATTGCGCCAACCGCAGACAGCGCCGCGCCAATACCGGCAATCGGCCAGATCACGAGTAGAAGCACAATCGGAGACAGAACCGGCAAGAGCGATGGCAGGATCATTTCCTTGATCGCCGCCTGGGTCAGAATGTCCACAGCACGGCCATAATCGGGCTTGGTCTCGCCCTTCATAATGCCGGGCATTTCGCGGAACTGACGCCGAACTTCCTCGACAACAGATTGCGCCGCACGGCCAACCGCCATCATCGACATGCCGCCAAACAGGTTCGGCAACAATCCGCCGAACAATAGTCCGACCACGACATATGGATTGGACAGTTGGAAATCTACGACCAGCCCTTTAAGCACACTGCCGTCTGCCGCATTGATCGCGAAATATTTCAGATCTTCGGTATAAGCTGCAAACAGTACGAGCGCACCGAGACCCGCCGAACCGATGGCATAGCCCTTGGTGACCGCCTTGGTCGTGTTGCCAACCGCATCCAGCATATCCGTTGTATCGCGGACTTCAGATGGCAGCTCGGCCATCTCCGCAATCCCGCCCGCATTATCAGTCACCGGACCAAATGCATCGAGCGCAATAATCATGCCCGCAAGCGCCAGCATGGTCGTTGTGGCAATGGCAATCCCGAACAGACCGGCCAGATTAAAGGTCAGGATGATACCGGCAATAATCGTCAGTGCCGGAAGCGCCGTCGATTCGAGACTAATAGCCAGCCCCTGAATAACGTTCGTACCGTGCCCGGATGCAGATGCCTGCGCCACAGAGCGCACGGGGCGGTAATTTGTGCCGGTATAATACTCCGTGATCACAACAATCAACCCCGTAACGCCGAGCCCTGCAAAGCCGCAATAGAACAGATCCATGCCGGTAACTTCACCCGTGATACCAATCGCGCCAGCAGCGCCCTCAAGCACGCCAAAGCCATTTGGCAACAATGTCGCAATCACCAGAGCAACACCGCCAAGCGACAGAACACCGGTTGCGATCAGCCCCTTGTAAAGCGCGCCCATAACATTGCTTGAGCCGGAACCGAGCCGGACAAAGAAGGTTCCGATAATTGATGTGAAGATACACACGGCGCAAATCGCAAGTGGCAGCAGCATGATCTCGGAGAGATAGGACATCCCGCCAAAATAGATCGCCGTCAGCACCATGGTAGCAACCACTGTCACCGCATAAGTCTCGAACAGATCAGCCGCCATGCCCGCACAATCGCCGACATTATCGCCCACATTGTCCGCAATCGTTGCCGCATTGCGGGGATCATCCTCGGGGATGCCTGCTTCAACCTTGCCAACCATATCGCCGCCAACGTCAGCGCCCTTGGTGAAGATGCCGCCGCCCAGCCGCGCAAATATAGAAATCAGCGACGCACCAAAGCCAAGCGCTACAAGCGCATCAATCACGCCGCGATCATTCGGCGCCAGATCAAGCGTACCTGTCAGGAAACCATAATAGCCAACCAGCCCCAAAAGCGCGAGGCCAACCACCAGCATCCCCGTCACTGCGCCCGATTTGAACGCAACGTTCAACCCCGCGCCAAGGCTTTGGCGCGACGCTTCCGTCGTCCGAACGTTTGCCCGCACCGAAACCAGCATGCCGATAAAGCCCGCCACACCGGAAAGAACCGCGCCGATCAGAAACCCGACCGCCACTTTCCAGCCAAAAGCCGGCACGAAAAATGCTGCGATAAAGACCGGGACCCCGACAATCGCGATGGTGCGGTACTGACGGCTCAAATAGGCATTTGCGCCTTCCTGGATCGCGCGCGCAATCTCGCCCATCCTCTTATCACCAGCCGGTGCCGCCATAATCGAGCGGATCGCCCATAATCCGTAGACCAGCGAGAAGACCCCCGCCAAAACTGCAATAACAAACCAATTCATGGTTTTCCCTTTTCTCCCTAGTGTGACGCTCTTATTCCGTACGACCTCATCGCCGCGTCTTGGGCCACATCCAATGTTTCTAATTACCTGACCGTAATCTACACGCAAGGGCGCTCGCGCAAATGGCGAGGCTTAAGATCGCTTATTCGCGCCCGAAACTCTCTATTTAGAGTTAATGAAAGCCGGTTGCTATGATTGAGTTACGTCAATTTTCAACTCTGAACGTGTTCAAAACCCAGTTTTTCCGGCAAAGCGACGGGTTCTTCGTGCCAATATAACTTTAGCCCCGCGCGGTCTTGTGTCTGCCCAATCTGGATAAGCGCCTGCTCGCTCGCCTCCAGCGCTGGCGTTTTAGATGCTGGCGCAGTGAACAGGCATTGATAATCATCCCCACCCGTACAAGCCTCCAATACGTCACTGAGCGGCAGCTCCGCCTTGCCCGCTCCATAAATGCGCACATGGTCGAGGTCCAGCTTTGCCCCGCATCCGCTCGCGACGAGTAATTTGTGCAAATCTGCCAGCAAACCATCGGACACATCCATGCTCGCCGTTGCATGTTCGCCAATCAGCTCCGCCATTTCGAGCGGCGGAATGAGGGGCACCTGATAAATCGTGCTGGCTTCAGAACGCGTCCGGGCCAAGCGGTCGCGCAGCCCGAAAAAGCTGGCCCCAATATCTCCCGTCAGCCAGATCACCTCGCCCCCTTGGGCTCCTGACCGCCGAATTGGCGCACGCTCCGTGACGCCAACCCCCGTCATGGTCAAAGACAAGAATACGCCGTGCGGGCTTGCCACTGTGTCCCCGCCAATCAGCGCGATGCCCCAAGCCGCGAGCTCTTCGCCAAACGCTGCGGCAAATGCGGCAAGCTCGGCCTCTTCCCTCCCGCTTGGCCAGCCGAGCGTCAGCAAGACCTCGTCAGGCCGTGCGCCCTTGGCAATCAAATCGGAGACATTCACCCGAACCAATTTGCGCGCCACCGTCTCCATCGGGTCATCAGGCAAAAAATGTACGCCCTCGACCAGCGCATCCACGGTCGCAATCGACGCTCTACCGGAAAATTCCGCGACATCATCGCATAGCCCGGCCGCGCCCGCCCGCGTCGCCAGCGGCGCAAAATAGCGTGCAATCCAGTCAAATTCAGCCATCGCCCACCCACAAGGCCCGCTTGCCAAAGTCCGGTCAACCGCCCGCGCGGATTTCCTTGGCGATATTGTCGAGCACTGCATTGATAAAGCGCGGCTCCTCGCCATCAAAAAACGCATGAGCAACAGAGACATATTCATCAAGCACAATCGCCGCGCTTAGCTCCTGATGGGCGAACAGCTCCGCCGTCGCCCCACGCAGGATTGCCCGCGTCGTCGCGTCCAGCCGGGTAATCCTCCAGTTTTTTGAAAGCTTTGAGGCAATCACCTGATCAATCTCGGCCTGATTGTCCACCGCCGCATTGATGATCGCCTTGAAAATATCAGGGTCAGCCTCTTCCACCGGCTCGCCATCAGGGCCAGCGCCAAGCCTGTCATCGCAAAACTCC
>CALLUH010000170.1 GCA_938011445.1 uncultured Hyphomonadaceae bacterium | reverse complement strand
TGGGCTGGGCGTGCGGGTCTGCCAGCGAATCTTGCTAAGGATCGCTGGTGCAGTGCTCCTGCTGCTGTCGCTGCTTCTATTTAGCGCTCCAGCTGTCGCCCAGTCTAATATCGCTCGTACATGTAATCCGGGCAACAACACTGCGAGCCAACAGCTTGCACAAGGCGCTCCGACAGACTTTGCACGCTTTAGCAATGTTCCCGACGATGCGCGGTTCCAGTTCATCGCGCGGCAAAATGGTGGGCCCCAAGACGTCAGACGGTCTGGCGCAAGGTTTACACAGACCTCGGGAGCCATTTTGTCAGGGGTCAACTTTGCCTTGGGTCCATTTGGGCGGAACGCCAGCGGGTCTACTGTTCGTGTCGCCCGGACGGGAAGCCGCACGGGTCAGCAAGCAAATTTTCGCATTGAGATCACCGGCACGGGTGCGCCGCGCCGGACCGCATGGACAATCAGATGCCTTGATGATGGGCCAACAGTTACAACCCCCTTTGACCAAACCGTTGAGCCGTTCGCAGCCGTAAATGTCTCCGTAACAGCCGAGGAGCCTAATGACCCAGACCCGGTGGCCACCTATGCGTGGACAGCGCCTGCAGACATTACGCTGGTCGATGCGGACACGCCGACCCCGAGCTTTATTGCTCCCTTTGTAGCCCCCGGCACGACGCCGCGAACGATTTTGCTTGAGCTGACAGTCACTGATGACGATGGGGATCAGATCACTACGTCAACCAATGTGATCGTAAATCCGGCTGATCTCGATCTCTCTGATGGTCCATCAAGCTATCAGGACACTGGTCACATTTTTGACCCTGCTATTCGCCTTGGTGCCCTGATTGACAGTGATGCAGCGCTTCTTGCTGGCGCTGACGCTGATGGCGATGGGGCTGATGATGACGGGATATCCTTCCCTATGCTCATGCAAGGGCGCACCGCAACAATCACAGCAGATGTCACCGGTGGGGGCGGTTTCCTGCAAGGCTGGATCGACTTTGACGGAAGTGGCACATTTGAAGACGGCGAACAGATCGCCACCGATATTCAGGATGGCGGACCCGGAGATTCTGATTTCGCGTCCGGTTCAATTGCGTTTGAGGTGGCGGTCCCGCTAAATGCTGTCGTCACGGGCGCGTTTGCCCGCTTTCGCTGGTCAACGCAAAGCGGATTGGATGCGCTTGGTCTGGCACCAGATGGTGAAGTGGAAGACTATGCCGTACCGATCGAGCTAAACCCGCTTTCGACATTGCCGCCCTTTGCCTGCACGGGTGATTTCTATCAGGTCCATGGTGCGCCCACGAGCAGCGTTTCCCGCGTTGATTTGGCCGCTGGTAGCTTTAATACGATTGCCAATTCGGGCGCGAACGTTCGCGCAACCGGGTTTGATCCGGATACGCTCTATGCTTATTCCATCCAGACTCAAGGTGGCGGCACCGCGGGCAATGTTCTATTTGGAATTGGTAGCAATGGCGCCGCCGTGAATTTGGGGACCGTGTCGGGGCTTGTTGCGCGAAACTATCCGTCGGGCGATTTTGGACCAGGCGGTCTGTTCTATATCAGGAATAATGGCCGCAACCGCCCGCTGATCGGCATAAATGTTGAGACGCTGGAAGTCGAGACCCAGCACACGCCAACCGGCCTGACAAATAATCCGAACACGGCGGATTTTGCTTTTAACCCCGCTGATCAAAGCTTCTATGCGGTCGAGAGTAATTCGACAAATGCACGACTTCTGCGGTTCACCTTGAATGCAGGCACAACATTTACCGTCGAATCGGTTGGTCCGACAGGCATCTCGACCCGTGGGAATAATGGCAATAATGTCTTCGGTGCTATGTATGCGGACAGTTCCGGAAATGTATATGGTATCCGCAATAGTACCGGCCGCCTCTATCAGTTAAGCACGACAGATGGCTCGGCGGTTATCGTCGGGCAGGCGGCGCTCGGCTCGCAGAATGACGGCTTCTCTTGCTCGCAAGTTGAGACCATTATCCCGCGCGACTTTGGCGATGCTCCAACCAATGGCACGGTCGTTGGGGGTATCACCGCCAATTATGGCGAGGCGTCTCAGGCGCGCGATCCGGCCAATCTCTTCATTGGTGCGGAACCACCAACCGCCGAGCAGACCAATGTCAACGCATCTGATTTTGCAGACGGTGACGCGAATGATGAAACCTTCTTGCAAGGCACCACTCAAGGGGCCAACAGCTATGACCTGACGGTATCGGTCCGCAATAATACAGGCGGCGACGCATTTCTTTGCGGGTTTATAGATGCCGGCGCAGGCGCAGATGGATTTGACGGAACCTTTGATGCTGGTTCCGAGCGCGTATGCGCCACAGTGCCGAGCGCGAACGCAAATCAGGATATTTCGCTGAACTGGACAGGGCTCAATTTTGGGGCCAACTCGATAACATTTGCACGCCTGCGCCTGGCTACGGTTCAAAGTGAAGCGGAGGCCCCAACCGGAGAGGGCGCATCTATCGGTGAGATCGAAGACCATGAGGTCACCATTGCTGCGCTGGCGACAAGCTGTCCGGTTGGTTTCTACGAAGTGATTGACGGCCAACTTTCTCTGTTCAATACGGCGACCGAGACTTACGCTTCAGTCGGTCCGGACCATGAGGAATATAATGGTACGGGCTTTAACGTAAATGATGGCTTTATCTATGGCATCGGGGTCGAGGGGGCGCTGCGCGGAAATTTGATACGCAGTGATCTTAACGGCAATATTACCAATCTTGGCGGCGTCGGTTTTTCGAGCAGTGTTGCGGGCGATATGGACCGGAACAATACGCTCTATTCGCGACCGGGGCCTGATACCGTGCGGGCCGTTGATGTTGTGAACGTTACGTCCACAACGCTGACCTATGATAACACAAACGGCACCTTGGCTGACGTGCTCGACATGGTTTTTTTCGAGGATGGAACACAAGGGCAGCTGCTTGGTGTCCATGATGGCGCTATCCATGCGCTTGACCTGAACAGTTTGGTTGCACGCGAGGTAGCGGTTCCTGATCTTCCGACTGGTAGCTATGGCGCCGGATGGACAACAACGGACGGGGCGCTTTACGTGTCGCGAAATAGGACCGGTACGATCTACAAGATTATCGACCCGCTTTCCAGTGCACCGACCATTGACACAACTTTTCGCGCAGCTCCCGCAACGGCACATGATGGAGCGAGCTGTCCGCTAGCCCCGCCACCAAGCTTCCAGCCCGGACGCGATTCCTCCGATGCCCCGACATCGGGCACGGGGTTCGGGAAGACCTCTCACATTGTGGTTTCTGGCATCCAGTTGGGGGCGCTAAATGATATTGATTCCGATGATATTATCAGCGCTGATGCGGATGGTGATGGTGCTGACGATGATGGTGTAACCATCCCCTCACTGACAGCAAGCCAAACGGCGACGCTTACAGCCGAGGTGGTTGGCGCTGGCGGCTTCCTGCAAGCCTGGTTCGACTTTGATGGTTCCGGGACATTCGAGGCTGGCGAGCAAATTGCAACAGACCTGCAAGATGATGGCACCGGAGCAGATGTGACAGCGGCGGACGGTACAATCACGTTTGATGTAACCGTTCCTGCAAATGCCGTCACCACACAGACCTTCGCCCGCTTCCGCTGGTCGACCACAAGCGCCCTTGATGCGCTCACCGCTGCGCCGGACGGCGAAGTCGAAGATTATGCCGTGACGATTGCGGCGCTTCCAACTGTGCTGGACTTTGGCGATGCGCCAACAAGTTACGGCTCGGCTTCTCATGGAATAGTTGACGATTTAAACCTTGGCGCGGTCAATGATGCGCCAGATGAGGATGCGGTTAATCAACCAAGCGGCCAGGCTACAGCTGATGACCTTGACGGGAATGACGACGATGATGCTGTCCCAGTAGCTGGTATTCTGGGTCTGGATGTTGGTGATACGAGCTATAATTTGGGCGTCCAGGTGGTAAATCAGACAGGGCAGACCGCGACCGTCCATGCCTGGATAGATTTCGACCGCAATGGAAGTTTCCAGGCTGATGAATACACCTTCGCTACCGTTGGCCCATCAAATGGTGCAGCTACTAATCTGGTATGGGCTGCGCTTCCCGCCGGAATATCGCCAGGAGACTCGGTTGCCCGTTTCCGTATTACGACACAGACCCTCAGCGATGACCCACTAACCGCGCAGGATGAACGCGCTGTTGGCCTTGCGCTCGACGGCGAGGTGGAAGATCACGGGCTGACGATCCATCCAGATATATTTATATTCCCCTCAACGGCTTCAACCATTGAGACGTGTGCAGCCCCGGTCACCGGAACATTCTCCGGACCAGAGCAGGTAAACTGGCGCGCCAACAGCCCAACCGGCACCCGCTTCCCGCGAAGCGATGTGTCGCTCGGCACAAATCTGGATAATGATGGACGATTTGAATTTAGAATTGCCCCTGGTCTGAACAGTGCAATAAATGTAACACAGATCCGATTTTCAGGAGCTGACAGTGCGACTCTTGAGGAGGCGTATGAAAATGGTGAATTTGTTGAATACCGTATAAGGACAGCCGCGTCCCTACCGCCGGGCACAACGCTAAGTCATTTTCGTGCCTTCCTGACGGGAGCGGGTGGGTCAGTCTACGATTTCGGGATGCTGATTTCTGAAGATCCGGATTTTGCAACCGCTATTGTCATGACGCCAGACGCGTCTCAACCTGCTGTAAGTCAGGGGCCAGGAAACACATCCTTTGCTAATGGCGTTCGTCTTGAGCCGAGCACGACTTACTTCATACGCTATGTGCCATACAATAGTACCGGCTCGGCCATTATCGGGTTTGATGACTTCAGGTTACACACATCAATCTGTACAGAGCATGCTGATGCCCCATCCACCTTTGGCGCTGCACAGCATATTCAGCCGACCAATGCAGCTGAGCTGACGCTTGGCGCCGCAAAGACACTCGACGTGAACACTTTCAATAGCCCGGATGCAGATGGCGATGTTGATGATGGTGTAACCATTCCCTCACTGACAGCAGGCCAGACGGCCACGATCAGAGCCGAGGTGGTTGGCGCTGGCGGCTTCCTGCAAGCCTGGATCGACTTTGATGGTTCCGGCACATTCGAGGCTGGCGAGCAAATTGCAACAGACGTGCAAGACGATGGCACCGGCGATGATGCGACAGCGGCGGACGGTACGATCATGTTTGATGTAACCGTTCCTGCAAATGCCGTCACTACACAGACCTTCGCCCGCTTCCGCTGGTCGACCACGAGCGGCCTTGATGCGCTCGCTGCTGCGCCGGACGGCGAAGTCGAAGATTATGCCGTGACGATTGCGGCTGCTTTCACCCCGCCAACGAACCTTCCAATCGGAACATGTCTGGGCTGGGACGCGGCAACGGGCGCATTCCCTAATGGTAATTCTACTATTCTAACAGCGGGCACATACAATAACTCTGCCCTGATATCTGCATCCGCCGGTGGAGACTTTGCAGATTTTGTACCCGTAATGCCGCCCGGACGAGCTGCACTGAACCAACCACAAAGACAATTCACACTGGCCCAGCCAGTCACCGAAATTTATATGGGCCTGCACGGGGTAGACTTCTTTTCCCAAACGTATACGGATCAAGATGGCAATCCAATAAGCGTCAGTGTTATTGATGATAATGGTGTTGCAATTGTTGCAGGCAATGTATTGAGGGACAATAATCCAAGCACGTTTAACAATGGCAACTCTGTGGCCGGAGTATTTCTTTTGTCAAGTGCCACGCCATTTACTGAAATAAATGTTGATTATACATTATTACCTGGCGCAGGAGGTAGTGCCGACGGTCACGTCTTCTCGTTCATGATACCAAGCGAATGCGATAATTCCGATGCCCCTGATACTTTTGCTGAAGTGAGCCATGCGATTGTCAGCGGATTTCAGCTTGGGGCGGGGATTGATGCGGATAATACAAGTCTTGCTAGCCCAAACGCAGACGCTGACACCGATGATGGTATCACCATTCCCGCACTGAGGGCGGGAGAAACCGCAATAATTACTGCAGATGTCACCGGCGCTGGCGGCTTTCTGCAAGCCTGGATCGACTTTGATGGTTCCGGCACATTCGAGGTCGGCGAGCAGATTGCAACAGACGTGCAAGATGATGGCACAGGAGCAGATGCGACAGCGGCAGACGGCACGATCACGTTTGATGTATCCGTTCCTGCAAATGCCGTCACCACACAGACCTTTGCCCGTTTCCGCTGGTCGACCACAAGCGGCCTTGACGCGCTCGCCGCTGCGCCGGACGGCGAAGTCGAAGATTATGCCGTGACGATTTTGCCGGGTACAATTCCGGTTAGTGGTGTTGTCTTCTTCGACAATGGCGTCGGCAGCGGCGCAACCGCGCATAATGGACTGGCCGAGGGAGGCGAGGCGGGGGTAAGTGAAGTCTCGATTGTCGCCATAGATACAATATCAGGCGATACGATTGGAACCACGGTCAGCTCGCCAGACGGCTCTTATGTCCTGAACCTGCCGCCAGAGCAGGCGGGTCGAGAAACCCGCATAGAGATTGCTCCGCCTGCGGACATTGTGCTCATATCAAACAGTGCGGCGATTGCGCCTGTCACGCTCGATCCGGCCACGCGTAGCTTTACCTTTACGCCAGTGCTCGGAACGCCGCAGACGGGGCTCGACTTCGGCCTTGCCAGTGCGCCGCGCCTGACGCTTGATCAGGAGCAGAGCATTCAGTCTGGCGGCGTGGCCCTCTTCACGCACCGCTTCATCACCGGCGCACCCGTTGAGGCAGATTTCGCGATTACAAATGAGGACAGCGCCACGCAGGCGAACTTCTCGACGACCTTGTTCCTCGACGCAGATTGCAGCGGGACACTTGATGCGGGCGAGACTTTGCTCACGGGAACACAATCCATTGCAGCAGATCAGGAGGTGTGCCTGCTCGTTCGAGTGGCGAATGCGAGCGGAAGCGCGCAGAGCGAGGCCTACCAGTTCGACTTGTCTGCAACCGGCAGATATGCCAACACGACCGTCCCATTCAACTTGCAGAACCTTGACCGCGTGACGATTGGTGGAGAGGCGGCTTTGCAGCTGACAAAGACGGTTTGCAATGCCAGCAATACCAGCTGTGACGCCGCGACAGGGGCTGGCTTTGACCGATCCAATGCAGGGGCACCCGGCGACACTTTGGTCTATCGGCTTGCCTTCGAGAACCGCGGCGCGGACGTGATTGATGATGTTACCGTCAATGATGATACGCCCGCCTTTTCCAGCCTGACCGCGAGTGCGCCCGCCATTGTCAGCAGCCCGAGCGGTTTGACATGTGCGCTGACCGCGCCTAATGCGCCGTCTGCGGGTTTTGAAGGCGGCCTTGAATGGACGTGCCCCGGGGAAATGCTCGCCGGCGCGCAAGGTATTGTCACCTTCGAAGTGCGCATTGCCGATTAGCTTGCGGGCCTGTTTTCTGATAAAGTGCCAAGGCAATACCGGAAGGGCAGCCCATGGCAAAATCGCAGAACAAGACGCAGGTAACGGCGGTCAGTCCGGCTGATTTTGTTGCCGCTGTCGAACATAAAACCCGCCGCGCGGACGCTGAGCGCCTGCTCGCGTTCTTCGCACGCGTGACGGGGATGACGGCGAAAATGTGGGGGCCGACCCTGATCGGCTATGGCCAGTATCACTATAAATATGACAGTGGCCGCGAAGGCGATATGCTGATGACGGGGTTCAGCCCGCGCAAGGCCAATCTCGTTTTTTATATCATGCCGGGCTATCAAGACTTGTCCGAAAAGCTCGCCCGCCTTGGCAAACACAAGCTCGGTAAATCATGCCTTTATGTGAACAAGCTTGCCGATATTGACATGGCCGTGCTCGAAGAGATTGTCAGCTTTGGTGTTGAATATGTCCGTAAGACCTATGAAACGATTGAGGATTAGCCCGCCGCGCGGTATGAAAGCGATAGAGTAGATAGAGACAAGACCCGCCATGCCGCTTATCGTTGCCGCGCTTTATAAATTCGCCGCTTTGCCGGACTATGTGGGCTATAAATCCGCCCTTGAGACGGCCTGCAAGGAAGCGGGCGTAAAGGGCACCATTCTGCTAGCCGCTGAAGGGGTGAACGGCACGATTGCCGGCACGCGCGAGGGCATAGACGCAGCGCTCGATCATATTCGCGCCTTGCCCGGCTGCGCGGATCTCGAACACAAAGAATCGACCGCAGACACAATGCCGTTTCTGCGCATGAAAGTACGGCTCAAAAAAGAGATCGTCACCATGGGCGTTGAGGGCATCGACCCGACCAGCACTGTTGGCACCTATGTTGCGCCAGAAGACTGGAATACGCTGATCTCAGACCCTGATACCGTCGTCATCGACACGCGCAATGATTATGAAGTCGGCATTGGCAGCTTTGAAGGCGCAGTCAACCCGCAGACCAAAGCCTTCCGCGATTTTCCCGAATGGTTCGAAAATTTCCGCAAGACGAACACCAAGCCCAAAATTGCCATGTTCTGCACGGGCGGCATACGGTGCGAGAAATCAACCGCATTTCTGAAATCCCAAGGGCTCGATGAGGTCTACCATCTCAAGGGCGGCATTCTCAAATATCTCGAAACCGTCCCCGAAGCAGAGAGCAAATGGCAGGGCGAATGTTTCGTCTTCGATGCCCGCGTCTCGGTCGGGCAGGGCTTGGCGCTTGGCTCCTATGACCAATGCTTTGCCTGCCGCCGCCCGATCACCGAAGACGACAAGGCCAGCCCTGACTATGAGAAGGGCATTTCCTGCCCCGCCTGTGTGGATGAATATAGCGAGCGGGACAAAGCCCGCTTTGCCGAACGCCAGAAACAGATACGGCTCGCGCGTGAACGGGGTAAGGCTCATATCGGCGAAGAGGCGCAAGCAGGCGGCAAATCATGACCGCGCTGCCTATTCTCTATTCCTTCCGCCGATGCCCCTATGCCATGCGGGCACGGCTCGGCATTCTCGAAGCGGGTCTCAAAGTCGAATTGCGTGAAGTTGTTCTGCGCGACAAGCCAGCCGAGATGATCGAAGCGTCGCCCAAAGCCACTGTGCCTGTTCTCGTTCTGCCTGACGGCCGCATCGTGGATGAGAGCCGCGATATTATCGACTGGGCGCTAGAGACAAACCCGCAAACGGGCCTGCTTGATGAGGCGCCGGACGCGCAGCGCACGCTGATTGACAGGCTCGATGATGATTTCAAGCCGAGCCTTGACCGCTATAAGTACCCAAACCGCTACCCCGACGAGCCAGCCGCTGACCATCGGACGATTGGAATGGACTGGATCAAAGCCCATCTTGCGCCAAGGCTCGCCGAGCACACAAACCTCTTTGGCAACGGGCCAAGCTTTGCCGATCTTGCGAGCTTCCCGTTCATACGCCAATACGCACATGTTGATTGCGACTGGTTCTATGCAAACGCTCCAAAGCCTGTGGGCGATTGGCTCTTACGCCATATCGAGAGTGAACGCTTCGCCGCGATTATGCCCAAATACACGCAATGGGTTTCCGGCGAATGCGGCATTGTCTTCCCGCAGGCCAGCTAAGCCTTGTGAATCGGCTTGGTATTTCCTGAGGTTCCGCTAGAAATAGATAATCTGGTGGCTTTGGGGGGCAATATTGTGTCGAAACTTTTAGGGATCAGTTTTCTGGCGCTGGCATTGGCCGCGTGCGCCCAGCAATCGCCAGAGTGGCGATCAATTGGCAACGTTTCGAGCATCCCGCAATCCGCCAGCAACAATGCGGGCGTGCAGATGGCTGTGCTCGACGTGCTAAACGCCCAATCGGATGCTTGGAACCGTGGCGATATTCCGGCCTTTATGGAGCATTACTGGAAAGACGATCAGCTGCGCTTTGGCTCCGGCGGCAATGTGACACGCGGTTGGCAAGCAACGCTTGAACGCTATTTGCAGACCTATTCAAATCGCGAACAAATGGGCCAGCTTGATTTCTCCGATCTTGAGGTCAGCGCACTTGCAAGCGACGCGGCAATCGTTCACGGCCGTTGGAAGTTGACGCGGGCAGACGACACTCCGTCGGGTCTTTTCACGCTGGTCTTCCGAAATTTCGGCTCAGGCTGGGTGATCGTCAGCGATACGACCACATCGGCAAATAGATAATAGCTTACCCAAGCCAAGCAATGATATGGGGACACGACATGCAGCGGCAATTGAATTTAGAGCCCAAAACGCGCTTGCAATTGTTTGTGTCCAGCCGACTGTTCCGCTTTGTAATCATTGCTCTGATCTTTATTAATGCGGTCATTCTGGGCGCTTTGACGTTCACAGAGCCGGGTACTCTCTGGTACAATCGGCTGCTCCTCGCAGATTATGTGATCCTTGCCGTGTTCGTGCTTGAAATGATGATCAAGCTGATCGCTTGGCGGTTTGCCTACTTCAAAATTGGTTGGAATATATTCGATGTTATGGTCATTGCGATCTCGCTTGTGCCTGCGTCGGGTGCCTTTGCCGTGTTGCGGGCGATGCGAGTGTTGCGCGTGCTGCGGTTATTACACTTTGTGCCCATGTTGCGGCGTATCACCGAGGCCTTGTTTCGTGCCTTGCCCGGCATGACAGCGATTATCGGAGTGATGGTGCTGATGATTTATGTTGGTGCGGTGATAGCGACAAATCTGTTCGGAAACACGCAAAATCCCGAAGTCATAGCGCTGTTTGGCGATTTACACTCGTCTGCCTTAAGCTTGTTTCAGGTGATGACGATGGACGGTTGGCGGTTTGAGGTAATGCAGAAAGTGATTGATGACGGACACCCTTATGCCTGGGTTTTCTTCCTCGTTTTCCTGTTTCTGGCCAGTTTTGCGATTCTGAACCTTTTCATCGCGGTCTTTGTCGAGGCGCTGCAAGCCGAACATGATGCCGCTCAGGACGACAAAATTGACGAGCTTGAAGATCTCGCCGAGGACGGGGCCATGATACGCGGACAGATCCTTGAGCGTTTGAAGGATATGCAGTCCGAAATGGCCAGTTTGAGGGCCGATCTCGCGCTTGTTCGAGAAACGCGCGGGACGCCCAATAGCGATTCTTGACTTCAAAGCCTCACAATTGCCCGTGTTTCCTGTTAGACTTCACCCAAGATGAGTATTTGGCAACGCATACTTGATATTGGTCGCTCCCTGTTTGAACTGGACGGGGCGAGTGAGACCCTGCCTGAAGACCTTGAATGTGCGCCGGACCCGAACGATGTGGGCTTCACGGCCGCCGTTATTGGGCTTGGGGCGAAGCTCGCAAAGGCGGACGGAACCGTCACCAATGATGAAATCGCCGTGTTTTCCCATGTTTTTCGCGCTGCACCCAAGGATGAAGTGGCCGTCCGTCGCGTATTTGACCTCGCCCAAAAGACCGTCCGCGGTTACGAATCATATGCCCGAAAAATTGGTAAGAAATACCAGAATCGTCCGTGTTTGCTCGAAGGTGTGCTTGATGGATTGTTCTATATTGCTGGCGCTGATGGGGTTGTCACCCAGGATGAGATGGTTTTCCTCGAGACCGTAGCGGCCGCTTTCGGCTTTTCCGAGGCGACATTTCGCCGGATCAAAGCCAGCCATCTGGGTGCCAGCCCGGACGATCCTTATGCCATATTGGGAGTTGCCCATGATGCTGAATTTGGCGACATCCGGATCGCCTATCGCAAGTTGATGGCAGACAATCACCCAGATCGTCTCGTGACCAATGGTGCACCACGCGAATTTGAAATGGCCGCCCACGACAAAGCGGCTGCCATTACGTCGGCCTACGCAAAAATCCGTGTGGAACGCGGAATGCTTGTCCGTCCGGATTGACCTTTGAGCAAAAAGCCACCATCTTCTATGAAAAGCCGAGGATGAAACATGACAGCAAATGGCACCGCAGGTGGTTCAATGAACCCAATGTCGAGCATATTGGTTGTACTGCATAAGGCGGGGCGATTGCTGCGCCAAATCCTCCTGGGCGGGCTTGTCCTTCTTGCAGCTGGAATTTTGGCACTGGCAACCGCTATTTTGGGTGTGCTCGTCACAATCGCCGCGCTGGTGCTGCGATTTCGGTTGAAACGTCAGACCGCAAGCCGAGCTGGTAGCGCTGCGTCTGGGACCAATAATGGCTCCGAGCCCGCCTCCATTACACTCGAAGCCCGTCAGACCGGCGATGGCTGGACGGTCGAATAAGCGGGGAACAACACGGCACGTCTTCGCCCATCTGCCATGATCAATTCGATAGGTTATCGCGCAAATCCTGTTATTGATCGGCATGGGATTTCGTGATTTCGCCTTATTGTTTGCCGTCTGCTTTGTTTGGGGCCTGAACATTGTCGTCACACGCTGGGTGGTGTTTGACGCTGCGGTGCCGCCGATATTCTTTGCGGCGGTGCGGTTTCTCGGCGTTGCGCTTTTGCTTGTTCCGTTTCTCAGGCCCATTCCGAAAGACATCAAGACGCTGTTTTTCATTTCGTTTTTTATTGGATCAGGCCATTTCGCGCTTTTATTCCTTGGTCTTGCGAATGCCGAAGCGTCTGCAGCCGCTGTTGTCGGCCAGCTTGGCGTGCCGTTTTCGACCCTGATGAGCATGGCCTTTCTCGGTGAGACAATCGGCTGGCGGCGCGGGCTTGGTATCATGCTTGCTTTTGCCGGCGTTCTCGTGATCGCGGTTGACCCGGCGAGTTTTACCATTTCGTTCGGGCTATTATATATTGTCGGGGCGGCGTTTATTGGCTCTGTAGGAGGCATCTTGATGAAACGGATGGAACCGATTTCCGCCTTGCAGATGCAGGCATGGATTGGACTCTTCTCGTTCTTGCCATTGTTCCTATCCTCATTCTTCCTCGAACAGAGGCAGTGGGAGACTTATTCGGCGGGCGGGATCTGGGTGGTCGTTGCAACCATATTTGCAGTGGTGGGTGTGTCCATTTTCGGCCATGGCGGCTTCTATCAACTCATCAAGAAATATGACATCTCGCTCCTGTCACCGCTCACCCTGATGACCCCGATCTGGGGTGTGGTCTTGAGCATTGTGATGCTCGGCGAACCGATTACGGCGAATCTGTTGCTCGGCGCGGTGATCTCGCTTGGCGGCGTGTTCGTGATTGCCGTCCGCCCGAATAAATCAATGCCCGAAGCGGCGCTCGGCAAGAAAGCGGGGAGTGGTCCCTCATGAATATCGAACAGACGCCAAGCCTTAATTTCAACGACCGTAAGGCCAGCATCGACATGCTAATCTTGCACTATACCGGCATGGGAAGTGGTGAGGAGGCTCTCGCGCGGATGCAAGATCCGGCCGCCGAAGTCTCGGCGCATTATATGGTCTGGGAAGATGGCCAGATTAGCCAACTGGTTGATGAGGATAAACGCGCCTGGCATGCAGGTGTCGGTAGCTGGCAGGGCGACACGGATCTTAATTCCTGCTCCATCGGCATTGAAATCGTCAATGGCGGGCACAATGTCCCGCTCGCTGATGGCAGCCTGCCGCCTTATCCGGAAGTGCAAATCGAGGCGGTGATCGCGCTATCGAAAGCCATCATCGCGCGCCACAAAATCCCGCAATCACGCATTGTCGGCCACTCAGATATTGCGCCCCTGCGTAAGGAAGACCCGGGCGAGCATTTCCCATGGCATGTATTGGCCGAAGCCGGCATCGGCCTCTGGCCCGAGCTGGCAGAGAAAGTCCGCCCGCTTGAACTCATCGGGCGGGGCTTGGGACTTGGCGACAAGGGCGCATCCGTCCAACGTCTCCAGGACATGCTCACCCGCATCGGCTATGGCCTGCCCACCGGCGGCACCTATGAGGCTCAAACTGAAGCCGCCGTCCGCGCCTTCCAGCGTCATTGGCTGCCCGAGCGCCTGACAGGGCAAGCGGATCTGGAAACATTGCGTCGGATTATAGCGATGCGAACCATGGTAGCGGAGGTGAGTTGATGGATTGGTCTTCAGTCGTCTTATCCGCACTTTTTGGATGGGCAAGCACGCTCTTTTTTATGTGGCTGGTAAATCGTCCGCTGGCCGACGGTGAGCCTTTGCGACGGTTGTGGACCAGCACAGGTGTATTCTGGTTGCTCGTTTTATTTTCGCCAATATTCATCCTGCTTGCCATCGCAGGTGGGTATATCTGGACAACGGGTATCGACGGGGAGCCTCCCCAGCCGCTTCTGGGCGTAGGGCTGGGCCTGCTTCTTCTCTACATAGGTGTTCGCGGATTGTGGCGGGCCAAAGACTCACGCACACGCTCGGCAGAGTGGGATACGGCGGGCCTGACAATTCATCAAGGCGCGGGGCCAGCAAAGACATATCAATGGGCGGATCTTGCCGCGCTCAATTTTGTGTTCTGGCTTCAGGCCGAACAAATTGTTTTCAAAGATGGCAACCGATTCATCTTCTTTGAGACCATGTCTGGTAGCCAGGCGCTTTTGCGAGCCTGTGAGACAGCGCTTGCTGATGAGTATTGACGATGGCTGCACTTATCTTTGAAACGGGCCGCTATATCGCTTTTCTCGGCATTTTCTTTTTCGTCTT
>CALLUH010000169.1 GCA_938011445.1 uncultured Hyphomonadaceae bacterium | reverse complement strand
GTTTTATCTTTCCTGACCTCTAGGATATAGCGTTATTGGTTAATGCATGCATCCCCCAATTGAGAAAATAAGCACTAATCTCGGAAACTCTTGCAGCAATGGGCCGAAATGCTTGACGCTTTTGTCCGGTGACATATGGTCTTGTGCTTTCGTTCAGGGAAGCTGGAACCATGGCACAGAGCACTGTCGCGCAAATCGGTATCATAATGGGCAGCCAGTCCGACTGGCCCATTATGCAGCATGCGAGCACGGTTCTGGCCGGGCTTGGTGTGCCTGCCGAAGTGCGCATCGTCTCGGCCCATCGTACGCCCCATCGGCTCACTGAATATGCCACAGGCGCGAAAGCACTTGGCCTGAAAGTGATCATCGCAGGCGCAGGCGGGGCGGCGCATCTGCCGGGCATGGCCGCTTCGATGACCGAACTGCCCGTGCTCGGTGTTCCGGTCCAGTCCAAGGCCCTGTCGGGCATGGATAGCCTCTTGTCGATTGTCCAGATGCCGCGCGGGGTGCCGGTCGGGACGCTTGCGATCGGCGAGGCGGGGGCGGTAAACGCAGCGCTTTTGGCCGCGTCTATCATTGCACTTGAAGATGAAGCGGTCGCCAAAGCCCTCAAATCCTATAGAGAAGCCCAGAGCGCGCGCGTCACTGAGCGCCCAGACGGGTGGGACGGGCTGTGACCCCGCTCATTCCGGGCGCAGTCATTGGCATATTGGGCGGCGGTCAGCTTGGCCGCCTATTGGCGCTTGCCGCCGGTCAGCTTGGTTTTGACGTTCATATCTATTGCCCAGAAGAAAATTGCCCCGCCGCGCGCGTTGCTGCCAAAGCGACCGTCGCCGCCTATGATGATGCCGCAGCGCTCGCGGGCTTTGCCGCCCAATGCGATGTCGTCACCTATGAGTTCGAGAACGTTCCAGCGCAAACCGTGATCGAAATTGAACGCGCGGGCACAAAAGTCCATCCGGGTGCCAAGGCGCTTGAGAAATCCCAGGACCGGCTAACCGAAAAGACATTCCTGAACGAGATCGGCATTCCCACCGTGGATTTTGCCGCGCTCGAAGACGGCGAGGGGCTTGGCGCTGCGCTCTCGGGCTTTGGCTCGCACGCCATTCTGAAGACCCGCCGCGAGGGCTATGACGGCAAAGGGCAAATCATGCTCGGCGGCGGACGCGGGCGCGATGGTTTGGCCGAGGCGCAAGCCCTTGCCAAAGCGCAGCCCTGCCTGCTGGAAGCTTTTGCGCCGTTCGAACGGGAAATTTCGGTCATCGTCGCGCGCGGCGCTGACAGTCAGGGCCAGATCCAGACCCTGATTTTTGATCCGTCCGAAAATACCCATGAGGGCGGCATTCTCAAACGCTCCATGGTGCCGGCAAACATTTCTGACGCCGTGCTTGAAAAGGCCCGCGCCGCTGGTGCCAAGCTTGCCGAAGCGCTCGACTATATCGGCGTATTGGGATTTGAGTTTTTCGTCATGCCGGACGGCTCACTTCTTGCCAATGAGTTTGCCCCACGCGTGCACAATTCAGGGCATTGGACACCCGACGCGTGCCTGACGGGCCAGTTTGAACAGCATATCCGTGCCATTGCCGGCTGGCCGCTTGGGCCTGTCACCCGCCTCTGTGACTGCGAGATGGAAAATCTGCTCGGAAGCGATATTGCCCGCATTCCGTCAGATTTTCCCGCTGACACAAGACTTGTACCCTATGGCAAAACCGAGCCCCGCGCGGGCCGCAAAATGGCCCATATCACCCGCCGTCTGCCGCCGCGCTCGCGCTAGAGCGCATTCACAAAAGTGGGAACCGGTTTTGTGGATAGGATGCGCGCAAAAATAAAAAGCTAGAGCACGCCTTTGGTCGCGATATATATGATCGTGCTCTAGCGCAGTGTTTTGACCGCATAGTCCGCGCTGCCAGCGTTCAAAGACGGGATGCGGCGGCGGGCTTTATCGACGTCGGAAAGGTCGATTTTCGCGGTGATGACAGCGGGCTTGTCTTCGGCCGCCTCAGCGAGAATGTCGCCCCAGGGTGACACGATCAAGGAATGGCCATATGTGCGCCGGCCGTCTTCATGCTGGCCTGTCTGGGCGGGCGCGATCAGGAAACTGCCGGTCTCGATGGCACGGGCGCGGACAAGCGTGTGCCAATGGGCCTTTCCTGTGGTCTCGGTAAATGCGGCCGGGCAGGAAATAATCTGCGCGCCAGCCAGGGCGAGGGCCCGGTAAAGGGCGGCAAAACGAAGGTCATAACAGATCGTCATGCCGACATGACCGAGCGGGGTCTGTGCGAGAACAGCCGCAGGCCCCGGAGCATATGATTTTGACTCCCGATAGTTCTGTCCATCTCCGACTTCGACATCAAACATGTGGATCTTGTCATAACGGGCATGAACATCGCCATTTGGGGCAATCAGGAAGGACCGGTTGGCAAGCCGCGTCTCTGTGTCAAGCGTGACCGCGAGCGAGCCGATAAGCAGCCAGACCTGAAGTTGTCCGGCAAGTGCCCTGAAAGCAGCGAGCGCAGGGTCTGTCGCTTCATCGACGATTTTAGGGCGCGCCAGCCCCGGACGTATATCGACAAGGCTTGTCATCTCTGGCGTAGCAATGAGCTGGGCGCCCTGATCGGCTGCGATCCGTATCAAGGCGCTCGCCGCTTCGATGTTTGCCGCCACATCCACGCCAGAGCGCATCTGGATGCAGGCCAGTCTCAGCTCGGTCATAACACCCCTTCAGCGGATAGAAGCAAACGCGCGCCCAAACCGGTCCTATCCACGATTGATCGCCCAATAAACGATATAAGCTGCGATGATCTGTTCAATCAATGCAAGCGGCAATGCCGCCCAGATGAAACTGGTCGATACCAATCCCATATTCACAACGCCAATCCAGAGCAGGCCAAACACCGTCAATGTAAAGCTGGCCGCGCTTAGAAAGACGCCTCGAACTGTCCCGCCAAATTGCCGCGCGAACATCCAGTAGAAACCCGTTGCAGCCAGGACTAGGATCGTGTCCCAAATCATCCATGATGCAAAAATACCCGGCGATATGGCAGCGATATGGGCCGCGTCAGGAAAGGCGTCATGAAGCATTGGTTTTATCAAGCCGAAATAGCGCGCAACCTCCGAAATA
>CALLUH010000168.1 GCA_938011445.1 uncultured Hyphomonadaceae bacterium | reverse complement strand
GTGCACTATATAATAGAGTTTTTCGGTGCGCGGCATTTGATGGATACAGGGCCCGTGCAGCGCGTTTTGCGGGAAGCTGCCGAGAAGGCTGGCGCGGTGGTGCTCGATGAGAATGTCCATGATTTTGGCGAGGGGCAGGGGGTGACCGGCGTGGTCGTGCTCGCCGAATCGCATATCTCGATCCACACTTGGCCCGAGCATGATTATGCCGCGATTGATATTTTCATGTGTGGCGACCGCGTTGCGCCGGAAAAGAGTCTTGACCATTTGCGCAGCTTTTTCCAGCCCGAAAGCGAGCGTGTCAGCCGCTTGCAACGCGGGCTGGTTCCTGCCTCTGTGGGCCGTGATTGAAGGCGATTATCCGAATAATCCACACCTATAAAGTTACGCTCGGCATTATCGCGCTGGCCATTTTTACCTATGCAGCGTTCGGCAAGGGTGGGCTGGTGCCTTCGGGCGCGGGGCTGGGTGACAGCGTGTTTACCGCGTTTCTTAATGTGTTCCGCCATGGTACGGATAGGCACTTGTTTGGCAATCTAGTCCTGATCGGCTGGGCGGGTCTTACGATCGAGCCGCGTATTGGCAATGCGCGTATGGCATGGCTTTGCCTGGGGTGCATTGTTTTTGCCACTTTGCTGCAAACCCTGCTCGTGGATGGATACTTTATTGGACTCTCCGGGCTTGCTTATGGAGTCGTAATTTATGCGCTTATCGGACGGGTTTCGCTCAATCTATCCCTCATCTATTGCGTGCTGGGCTTCTTAATCGTTGGCAGCGAGGTCTTATTCATGTCAGACACAATTGCCGTGTTCGCGCATTTGGGCGGACTGATTTTTGGAGGAGGGCTGGGCGTGTTCGAAAAACTGTTTGGAAAGAAAAATGCGGCAGCGCCGCAGCAGCCCCAAGACCCCGACCAGCCGGAACTTCGACCGATGGAGCGGGCCGACCATGACGCTGTGATCGCCATTATCAACCAGACCGATGATGACGATGCCCAAGACGCCGACGAAACCCTCCGCGCGCGCGGCTATGGCGGTATGTATTGCCTTTGGCACCGCGGCCAGATTGTCGGCTGCACCGGTTACGCCCATTCCGAAGCGGGCATGGATGTCGTCTGGCTGTCATGGACCTATCTCGACGGACGCTCGCGCGGGCAAGCGCTGGGGCGTTATATGGTCGATGAGCTATTGCGCATGCTCAACCATCAAAAAGTGCGAAAAATCTTCATTGCAACAAGTGATTACACCGAAGATGGCCATGATGTTTATGCCGATGCCCGCAAGTTTTACGAGACCCTCGGTGCTAAGCTCGAGATCACAGTGCCAGCGTTTTATTCGGCTGACGAAAGCAAGCTGATTTACGGGCTGGAGAACCCCGGCATGGCGCAGGAAGAACCACTGGACGATCTGGGGACGCGCGGCGTACGCTTTATGGATGTCTCGCTTGACGAGGATAGCGAGGACATCGGACTGGTATCCTGGGAAGAGCAGGAAGAGGGGGTGAGCGGCCTTGACGCGGTGCTCGGTCTCGCCAATTCGCGCCAGTTCCGGCAGGTCGTGATTGCCCTGCCAGCTGACATTTCAGACATGGCCACGGCGCATCTCGAAGCTAAGGGTTTTGAGCGCGTCGGTGTGCTTGAGGACTTCTATGCGCTTCATTTGGGACAGGTGTGGTGGGCGCTGATGAGAAATTAAACTAAATCGAAACAGCGATTTAACTTTTTTGGCTTTATCTACTCCTTGAATTTCGGAGGAAGAGATATGAGCAACGCATTGATTAAATATGGTCTCATCGGCGCGGGACTTCTGGGCGTCGTCGTATTGGGGTCCATGCAAGGCACAAGTGTCTCAAACCATGATTTGCGGCAAGTCCTTGAGCGGACAGACAAAGCGCTCAACACATATGAGATCAGCAATGCAGATAGGAAGATTGATGCGGCAGAGATGGGTAAGTTCTCGGCCTATCTGACCGGAATGATCAATGCGGAACCTGCACTACACAAGACGGCAATTGGCCTTGATCTGGGCGAGGATGCCAAATTTACGGCTTTTGAAGATGTCAACGCCAATCGGGTTCGTGAGGAAGACGAGAGCCGGATGTTCACCATCGAACTTGATTCTCGGAACAGACGCCTGATCGCAACCGATATTTCCGGCGAGGCCATGCATCATCGCTATTCCGGCTCGGGGCTCGTTGCTGGGCTTTTAATCGGCAGACTGATTTCCCGGCAGCGCGCTGCGGGCATTCCGGCCGGTGCATTTGAGACAAGGCGGACAAAATCAACCCGCGCGTCCGAACGGGCACGCTCGCGCTCCCGGTCAGGGGGCTCGCGATCGGGTAAATAGGCGCCGCCCAGGCCGTTTCCGAGCTTCCAGTCCTGCCCCTATCTCCGCTAGCCGTCATGATTGACCGGTTTTGCAACCTCGTGTTAACATTTTCGTGAACGAGTAGGGGTACAGGGAAAACTGGGAGGAAGACATGAACGGTGCTGTTGTAAAATATGGCCTTATTGGTTTGGCGATTGTAGCATATCTTGGCTACTCGTCTTTGCAGGGGTCCAAGCCCTCATCCGCAGATTTGGGCAATGTGCTCGACCGGACGGATTTTGCGCTGACCAATTATCAAGTTAGCAATGCCGAAGGCGATGTTGATGAAGCCGAAATGGAAATGTTTACGAGCTATCTCACTGATGTCATGAACGCTTCGCCTGCCTTCTATCAGGGATCTATTGGCATGAGCCTGGGCGCGGACGCTATGTTTACCGGCTATCAGGATGCCAATCAGAACAAAGTGCGTGATAGTGGTGAGGAGAATATCTTCACGGTTGAGCTTGATGTCGAGAATGAGCGGCTGATTGCAACCGATGTCTCGGGCAATGCGGTCCACCACCGTTATTCAGGGTCAGGTCTTGTAACCGGCCTCTTGATTGGCAGGCTTCTGTCACGTCAAAGCGCTGCGGGCATCCGTCGCGGTTCGTTTAACAATCGCCGCACAACCTCGCGCGCCAGCGCTTCGGGCGCGCGCTCGCGGTCACGTTCAGGCGGCTCGCGCTCGGGCAAGTAATCTGCCAGTGTTTGCTGGGCTAATGGCTGTTTAACTTGAAAGCCCGGGGACGCAAAAGCGCTCCGGGCTTTTCCAATTTTCATGGACAAATAGATGACCCAAATTGTGAGCGGTGACGGGCCCGCACAAAGCGCACCTGCACGATTGGACAAAACCAAGCTGTCCGTGCTGTTGGTGTCAATCCTGATCGTGGCCCTGTGCGGCATCGTTTACGAGCTGATTATTGGCACCGTGTCGAGTTATCTGCTTGGCAATTCGGTCTATCAGTTCTCTTTGACCATTGGCTTTTTCATGTTTGCCATGGGGGTTGGCTCGCATCTGTCGCGCTATGTCGAAACGCGATTGCTCGAAACCTTTATCTATGTCGAAATGATCCTCGCCCTTGTTGGCGGGCTGTGTAGCGTATCGCTGTTCATGCTGTTTCCGTTTGCGCCATGGCTCTACACGGCGGCGATGTTTGGCTTTATCTTCATTATTGGCGGGCTGGTCGGCATCGAAATTCCGCTGCTTATGCGGATCTTGTCCGAGCATCATGGTGCGCGTAAATCCATCGCGGACGTGCTGTCGCTTGACTATATTGGCGCTTTGTTCGGTTCTGTGGCGTTCCCGCTTTTGCTGCTGCCGAGCCTCGGCTTGATTGCGTCATCCTTTGCCATTGGGCTGATCAATGTGTTTGTGGCGTTTCTGAACGCGGTCTGGCTGCGCGAACATCTGGTCTCGGCCAAGCGAATGATCTGGATGACTGTGGCGATTTTTGCTGGACTGGTCGTGCTGACGCTTTCGGCCACGCGGATCACATCCTTCGCCCAGCATCACCTCTATTTCGATCAGGTTGTCTGGGAAAAGCAGAGCCCCTATCAATCGCTCACCGTTACAAATGCGTGGCCGAACAATGATCTAAGGCTGTTTATCGACGGCCATTTGCAATTCTCCGAACAGGACGAGCATCGCTATCATGAGGCGCTGGTCCATCCGGCGCTGGGCTGGAGCGGGGTGCCAAGGCGCGTGCTGGTGCTTGGGGGCGGGGACGGTATGGCGGTGCGCGAAGTGCTCAAACATGAAAGCGTCGAGGCGATTGATCTTGTTGATCTTGACCCCGAAATGACGTGGCTTGGCCAGTCCTTTGCGCCTGTGGTTGCGCTGAATGAGGGGGCGCTGAACGGTCCGAAAGTGACGGTCTACAATCAAGATGCGTTTGTTTTCATCCAGCAGAGCGATGCCAAATATGACCGCGTGATCATCGACTTCCCCGATCCGCACAATGAAGCCATCTCCAAGCTCTATTCGCAGGAATTTTATGCGCTCGTCAAAGCGCATTTGAGCGACACGGGCGTCATCGTGACGCAAAGTTCCTCGCCGTTTTTTGCGCGGCGGACCTATTGGTCAATCGGCGAGACGCTCCAAAGCATGTTCCCAGACGTGCTGAGCTACCAGATTACGATACCCTCCTTCGGCGTCTGGGGTTATCATATGGCCTTTGCCAATCAAGGCGGGACGCTCGAACGCGTGCCAGACGGCCTCGCCGCGCTGTCTGTGCCGGTGTTTGAAGCTGCGCAAGTTTTCCCCTGTGATATTTCAAAACCCGAAGGCATTGTCGCGAACTCGATTTTCGATCCCAGTCTCTATGAGGCCTACACTGATGATTTGCGGATCTCACCGCACAAGTCGCTTAGCGGCTGCCGCCAGTCCTAGCGCGAAAGGGCAGCGATATAGCGCCCATCCACCGAATATAAGGATGTGCGGTGAAAGTTTTCAGGCGAGCCGCATGTTCAGGTAAATTATTCTAATTTCTATATTCATAAGCATGACTGTACTTTGTTTTTGTTTGACGAAACAATTATATTTCATTATATCTGTAGGTTAGGGTTGAATTGTGCGGTGCGCTTTTTTTTCTGAAGCAGGACCGTGTTCCACTCCGAAGCCAAGCTGGACTCGAGCTTTGGCGCGCCGCAAGTGATGTCAGGGATGGATGATGAACAAGCCACTTAAATTCCACGTACCAGAGCCAGAGTTTCGCCCCGGAGACCAGCCAGACTTTAGCGGCCTGGAGTTACCGAAAGCGGGCGCAGTTCCCCGTCCCAAGGTCAATGTAAAAGCCGAGAAAATCCGCGATCTGGCCTATACGATCATTCGCGTCATGACGCGTGAAGGCGAGGCGAAAGGCGAGTGGGCTGATGTGTTGAGCGACGAGCAGGCGCTCATGGGCCTTAAAAACATGATCAAAGTGCGCGCCTATGACAAGCGGATGCAAATGGCGCAAAGGCAGGGCAAGACCAGTTTCTATATCCAGTGCCTTGGCGAAGAGGCGATTGCCTGCGCGTTTCAGCAAGCCCTCGAAAAAGGCGATATGAATTTTCCGACCTATCGCCAGCAAGGGCTTTTGCTGTCGTCGGGCTATCCTATTCTCGACATGATGAACCAGGTCTATTCCAATTCCGAAGACCCCTTGCGCGGCCGGCAATTGCCGATCATGTATTCGTCCAAGGAATATGGATTTTTCTCGATCTCCGGCAATCTGGCGACCCAATTCATTCAGGCGGTTGGTTGGGCGATGGCGTCTGCGATCAAAGGTGACACGAAGATTGCTGCGGGCTGGATTGGTGACGGTTCGACCGCAGAGTCGGACTTCCACTCGGCCATGGTGTTTGCCTCGACCTATCGTGCGCCCGTCGTGCTCAATATCGTCAACAATCAATGGGCCATTTCGACATTCCAAGGCATTGCGCGTGGCGGCGCTGCGACGTTTGCTGCCCGTGGACACGGCTTCGGCATTCCGGCGCTACGTGTTGACGGGAATGATTTTCTGGCCGTTTATGCCGTCTCCAAATGGGCGATCGAGCGTGCCCGCAAAGGTTATGGGCCGACATTGATCGAGCATGTCACCTATCGCGCAGGCGCCCATTCAACCTCGGACGATCCTGCCGTTTACCGGCCCCGCAAGGAATCCGAAGAATGGCCGCTGGGCGATCCGATCGAGCGGCTGAAAACCTATCTCGTCAAAAAGGGTGCATGGTCTGACGAACGCCATGCACAAGCGGAAGCCGAGATCGAGGCGGAGATTATTGCCCTGCAAAAAGAGGCCGAGAAGAACGGCACGCTGGCATCGGGTGATCGGCCATCACCGCGCGAGATGTTCGAGGATGTGTTCAAGGACACGCCGCCCCATCTTCGCAAACAAAGACAAGAGTCGGGGCTGTAAGATGGCACGGATGACCATGATCGAAGCGATCCGCAGCGCCCAGCATGTTGCTATGGGGCGCGACGATAATGTCGTCGTGTTTGGTGAGGATGTTGGCTATTTTGGCGGTGTGTTCCGCTGTACCCAAGGCTTGCAGGAGACCTATGGGCCGTCGCGCTGTTTTGACAGCCCGATCAATGAAAGCGGTATCATTGGCGCAGCGATTGGCATGGCCGCTTATGGTTTGCGGCCCTGCGTTGAAATCCAGTTCGCAGACTATATGTATCCAGGCTATGACCAGCTAAGTCAGGAAGCGGCGCGTATCCGGTATCGTTCGAACGGCGATTTTACAACGCAGATGACCGTACGCATGCCAACGGGCGGCGGCATTTATGGCGGCCAGACCCATTCGCAGAGCCCTGAGGCCCTGTTTGCCCATGTTTGCGGCTTGAAAACGGTGATCCCGTCAAACCCTTATGACGCCAAGGGGCTGCTCGCCGCCTCGATTGAAGACGACGATCCGGTGATCTTCCTTGAGCCGAAGCGGCTTTATAATGGCCC
>CALLUH010000167.1 GCA_938011445.1 uncultured Hyphomonadaceae bacterium | reverse complement strand
GAAGACACGCTGCTCACGCTCGGACTGGTCGGCACCCTGTTCACGCTGTCCAAATTTATTGATGTGATCACCGATCCGCTATTTGGCTGGCTCAGCGACAGGGTCCGGTTTCGCTGGGGACGACGGCGGACTTGGGTGGTTGCATCAGTACCGCTCCTGATTGTGTCGGTGCACAAGCTGTTTCATCCGCCCGCAGACGCTGGGGCAAGCTATCTCGTCATCTGGCTCTTTCTCGTTTATCTCGGCTACACCATGTTGCTCCTGTCGCATCTGGCCTGGGGTGCAGAGCTCGCAAAATCCTATGATGAGCGCTCGCGCATTATTGGCTGGCGACAAGCGGTGGGCACAGCGGGTATGTTGCTCGTGCTGATCCTGCCTGCGCTCGGCGAGCTGAACGGATTTATAGAGGGCGCTGCCGGGCGGGCGGATATTATGAGCCGGTTTGTGCTTATCGCCCTGCCAATTTCGGTCGCGATCACGGCGTTCACCCTGCCCGATCCCTTGCCGAAGACCTCCAGCACGACGGCAAAGCTGAGCGACCTATTTGTGATTTTCCAGAACCGGCATTTGCGCCGTATCCTCTCGGCCAATGCGCTGCTCGATACAGCGATTGGAATCACGGGAAGTCTTTATGTCTGGCTGACGATCTATGTCTTTCTGATCCCTGATCTGACGAGCCTTGTTCTCGTCGTCTATTTCACCGCGGGCACGCTCTTTGTTCCGCTCTGGATAAGGCTTGCCAAGCGATATGAGAAGCACAATGTCTATGCAGGCGCGATGGTCTACGCCATGCTGGCACTTTGCTTTTTCGGCATAACGAGCGGAGCGCATCTGACCGTCATCATGGCGGCGAATGTGCTTTATGGCGTGGCCTTCGGTGCGGGGATATTTCTGGCACGCTCTATGGTGGCCGATGCGGCCGACCATGACCAGTTGGAAAGCGGGCAATCGCGCATGGGGTTTTTCTATAGCGGGCTGACGCTAACCGGAAAAATCGGCTTCGCGCTCGGCCCAGCGATTGCGTATAATTTGCTCGAACAGCTTGGCTTTGATCCCAAGAGCGCCGTTAGCGAGGCGGCCGGCAACTGGCTCCTGTTTACCTTCATTGTGCCGCCCGCGCTCTTGCTGGGCGCAGCGGCTCTTATCATCCGCAAGCATACGCTCACCCGTGCCCGTCATGGCGAGATCCGCGCCGAGCTGGATGCTGCTCAAGCGCTCTGAAAGACCAATCTAAAAAAGAAAACCGCCAGAGTGTCCTCCGGCGGCCGATCTTTCTGCCCGAAGGGGCTTTCTCTTCGCGACGACTATTTGTCGAACATATGATTGACAATCGCGCCGAGCAGATTCGAATAATCATCCGTCCACATCTTCTTGCCATCGCTCTCCAATGGCACCCAGCGCTCATCATCAATCAGCGCGCCAAGGTCAGACGGCTTGCGGCCAAGCGCCACGACAATGCTCGAAGAGATCGGATTTTCAGTTGAGAAATCTCCGACCAAATGAGTTCGCACGCGCGCCTCAAGCCCCATATGTTCAGCCAGACGACCCAGAATCGGCTGCAAATCAACATGCCGGTTGGAAATATGCGCAATCAGAACACCGTCTTCAGAGAGCCGCGAGAAATATCCCTCAAACGCTTCGACCGTGAGAAGATGAACAGGAATGGCATCAGAGCTAAACGCATCTATCAACAATAAGTCATAAGCACCCTCAGGGTCATTCTGCAAAGTCAGGCGGCCATCTCCAAGAACAATCCGCATATTCTCTCCGCATTCGGACAAATATGTGAACCGAGTCGGATCAGTTGCAATTTCAGCCACCAGCGGATCAATTTCAAAGTAAGTCGCCTTTTGGCCATCACGCATCAAACATGCCGTTGCGCCGACGCCCAGTCCGATAACGCCTACATTCTCAGGCTCGGTAAAGGTCGCAAAGGCCTGCCCCATCGGCGTCGTCGGATGGTAATAAGTAATCGCTTCAGGCCGACCATCCTGATCGTTTATCTGCGCGCCGTGTAGCGTGGTCCCGTGCATCATGACCCGAATACCACTCAATGTCATAGTCTGGACAATCCCGAAGAAGCTCCGCTCGGTTGTTACATCGTCAGAGCGAATTGTGGTCGCATTCAGCGCCGTCACGCAAAGCGCAAAACCAGCAATGAAGCTCGGCACAAGATGGTCGCGCATCATGACGAGAACCACACCTGGCACCAATGCCAGCGCCAGCATCGTCGGAGCTGGAACATCGATCGCCAACACTCTGCCAAGCACGATCATCAGTCCGACCAAACAGGCGGCGAGCAGGAGAAATCTATGCTCGGCAGCAGGCTTGGCAAACACAAGTGGGCGCGCCAGCAACACAGCGACCAGCATAATCGGATATTCCAGCGCAGAGCTGAAAATCACAGGCGCGACCAAGGCGTTAAACGCCCCGCCCAGCACACCGCCAAATGACATAATCAAGTAAAACTCGGTCAAACGGCTCGCCTGCGGTCGGGTGTCGGCCATAACGCCATGACAGACAATTGCCGCCAATGCGAGCGTCAGCAGGTCAAAACCGAACGCTGCAAATTTGAACCATGAAGTAGTTTGGTTCATCAGCATCAGGAAGAAAACGCCCATTATAGCCAGAGGCAGCAAGGCCGTAGACACCCGCAACGCCTTGGTCAGTCCGGACGAAAAGACAACAACAAAGCTGGCAATATAAATCATCAGCGGCGGCGCCCACAAGAATGGAGCCGAACCAATGTCCGTTGTAATATGGGTCGTGGTTCCGACCAGAAGGCTTGACGGCACAAAGGCCAGTGCGAGCCATTTCAATCTTTGCATGTTCCGCGCCTGCGCATCAGCGGACCCATGATCTTCAGACTTCATCGGCAGGGCAACCGAATTCTGCCCCGTTTTCCAGGCCAGAACACCGCACGCGCTCAGCCCGATGGCCAAAACACCATAGCCAATCGACCAGCTCATCGTCTGATTTGCGAGCGACAAAAGCGGCTCCATCAATACCGGATAGGCTACAAGTCCGATCAGTGAGCCGACATTACTTGCCGCATAGAGATGGTAAGGGTCAGCGGCATCATGCCGGCCAGACCGTGAATACCATGACTGTATCAAAGGCGCAGTTGCAGAAATAATGGCAAAGGCTGGTGCAATCGAAAGTGCAAATACGCCGATCAGCCAAGTGGCAGGTGCATCCGGATAAGGTGCACCCAGCGCGTCTGTCAGCCCCAGCGGCAATACGCTCGCAGCAAGCAGAAGGAAGCCGCCATGAACGATGGTTTCATATAGAACATTCTTCAACTTCACGAGAAGGTGGGCATAAATATATCCGCCCAGAAGCGCAGCCTGAAAACAAACCAGTGAGACATTCCAGACCGATGATGATCCGCCCAAAACCGGCAAGGCCATCCGCGCAAACATGGGTTGGACCAGAAAGACCAGCCCGGCACTTAGAAAAATTGTGAAGATATATGGCAACCCGCCAGCGAGCTTACGCTCAGAGCGCAACACTGCGCTGCTCGAAATATCGGTCATGAAAGAACTCCTGCATAGGCCGCAGGAATTAGCCCAGATTGATTGAGATAGTATTACTCATCGACGATTCTCCGGCGCGCGCAGGCTCGAAATTTTTCGCACGCGACCGGATATTGGGAAATCAAGCATCCTTATTGATCATCCCCACGCGCATATCTTCGGCAACATAGACGCGCTTGTCATCAGCAAAGACGCGGCCATCTGCAATGCCGAGCACAAGCCCTCCGCGTTTGACTTTTTTCATATCAATTTCATAGCGGACGATTTTAATGTCCGGCGTGATCTCACCGGTAAATTTGACGCGGCCTACGCCCAGCGCGCGCCCCTTCCCCGGCGAGCCTGACCAGCCAAGCCAATAGCCCACCGCCTGCCACATCGCATCAAGCCCAAGACAGCCCGGCATCACCGGATCGCCCGGAAAATGGCACTGGAAGAACCACAGATCAGGGTTTATGTCGAGTTCACAGCGGACATGTCCCTTGCCGAACGCGCCGCCATCAAGGGACATTTCAGTCACCCGGTCCATCATCAGCATGGGCGGGGCCGGCAGTTGCGCATTGCCTGGCCCGAACAGGTCGCCCTGACTGGAGACAATCAACTCGTCATAGGAATAGGAAGATTGGGGCGTATGAAAATCGTGAGGTCCGGCGCGGGTCAAATCAGTCTCCTTGCATGAATAGCGGTATCCAAACCGCGCCGCGTGCGAAGTCAACTGGCAAATCGAATATTGGACAGATTACAGACCACCGCTCCGACATCGCATTCAAAGCCATTTTGCGACTATTCCGGAGGGGCAACGCCCCAGAGCGCGCTCTGCAAAGCCCAACCGCGATGCCCATCGACACTGACCCTGATCCATTCGCCAGAGCGGTCAAGCAGGGTGACCATCACACCGGCTTCAAGCTTCGCAATCGGCTGACTTGTCGCGCTGGCCGTTTGGAAAAGTTTGACCTCTTGCTGCGTCATCCCGTTTTTCCCCGGTCGCAACATGCGCGCAAGCATCCATACTTCGTCGCCATCAGGATCCTGCACACGCCGCCAGTCCTGACTTTCCTTGACGATGAGCATGGGCAGGCCCTCTCGCTGATACTGCCAGCGCACCGGATGTTCGAGGCTCGGCCCCGCCCGTCCATTGACTTCAGAATGACGCAAAGCCTCAAAGCGCGGTACGGGCTTTCCGGAAAACTGGCTCACCCGCTGGGGCTGAGGCTCGCGAATATCTTGCCCCGAAGCAAGCCCCATCGCTCCCAATGAAACACCAAGCACAGCTATTCTAACAGCCATCCACCGCATGAAACACCTCAAACTCTACAACAATCTACAAAACACCGAAGAGCAAGCCTTAGCAAAGATCCGTGAATCGGATGTAAAAACGCATCAGCGAACGGGCTGATCCTGAACGACCATTGATTCTGCAAAGGCTGCGGCGGCCATGAATTTGCATAGCGCACCATCGCCGCTTAGTATGACATAGCTGATTGGACGGGGCTTAAAGCTCTGCTATGCGAAGCGCTTTAGCCTTAGGAGGGCTTCAAAATATGCATTCTGGCAAGCTGAAAATTATCGTCACCCGTAAACTTCCCGCGCCAGTAGAACTGCGTATGAAAGAGCTGTTCGATGCGCGGCTGAACGAGGACGACCACCCTTTCAGCACTGAGGAACTGGCGGACGCTCTGGCTTCCGCCGACGTTCTCGTCCCCACCGTAACCGACCAGATTGATGGCCGTCTGCTTGCCCGCTCCGGCGACAAGCTCAAACTGATCGCACAATTTGGTGCCGGCACAGACAATATCGACATTGACAGCGCCGCCCAGCGCGGCATTGCCGTCACCAACACGCCCGGCGTCCTGACCGATGACACGGCCGACATCACCATGGCGCTCATCCTCGCAGTGCCACGTCGGCTAAACGAGGGACGCATTGCCATGGAAAACGGCACATTCACCGGCTGGTCTCCAACATGGATGATGGGCCGCCGGATCGCGGGAAAACGGCTCGGCATTATCGGCATGGGCCGGATTGGACAAGCCGTCGCTCGCCGAGCGCAGGCCTTCGGACTGCAGGTCCATTATCACAATCGCAATAAGGTTAGCCCACGCATCGAAGAAGCGCTCGAGGCGACCTATTGGGACAGCTTAGACCAGATGCTTGGCCGGATGGATATTGTCTCGATCAATTGTCCGCATACGCCAGCAACCTTTCACTTGCTCAACACACGCAGGCTCGCCCTGATGAAGCCCGAAAGTTATATCGTTAACACCTCCCGCGGCGAAGTGATCGACGAAGCCGCCCTCGCCCGCGCGCTTGAAGAGGGCCGCATTGCCGGCGCTGGCCTCGACGTGTTCGAACGCGAGCCGACAGTAAACGAGAAACTCATCTGCATGCCAAATACGGTGTTGCTACCGCATATGGGGTCAGCCACAATCGAAGGCCGCGTCGAGATGGGTGAGAAGGTCATCATCAATATCAAGACGTTCGCAGACGGACACCTGCCGCCCGACCGCGTTATCCCCGGCGGAGCCTAGAACCGGAAGGTCAACTGCACCCCTGCGCCCTGATCGGGGGCACCATCTGTAAACCCGATCGAGCCATAAAGAGTCCATCGGATATTATCATTGAACTTGCCCGTGACCGCACCGAAAACTTCCTGGCTTTCCTCGGCCGTATCGGTTGTCGCTTCGCGAAAATCATATGACCCCAACAAAGCATAGCCGCCACCCAGATTATAGCTCGCACCCGCGCTGACACTAAACGTATTGTTCAAGTCGGCACCTTCCGGATCACCGCGCAACCTGTATCCAACCGTCACAAACGGCGTGAACTTACCCAGATCATAGGCCACATCCACGGCTCCGCCGCCATCAAACTCGCCCGTACCCAGACCATCCGCCGTGCTTGCCGCTGGAATCTTCAGCCGTCCCTGAAGCTGGATGATAAACTTTCCGGTATTGGCCGTTGGAATATTATAATTCACCCCCAGCGTGACATCGCCAATACCATTATTGGTTTCCAGCAGTCCCGTTGGCCCATCGCCAATGATCACCCCGTCCCCCACAACACCGCCCGGGCCTTCAATTTGCAGCCAGCTCGTACTAACGGAGAACCGGAAATCACCGACATCCACACGCGCCGAAACCGGAACAGACAGAGTGGTCGTATCTAGCGCAGCCCCGAAATCGCCCTCGCTATAGTCAAAACCCACGGTAAAGCTCGGCGTAAAGTTCAATCCTGAGCTTTGTTGGACCGCCGTGTCAGCGGCTCGATCGGACCGTGAGGTCTCCGTTTCCTGAGCAGACACAGCGGGTATCAGAACACATGTCAAAACGACAGCCGAAAGGGTTTGCGTAAAGCGCATCATATTTACCTCTTGCTTTGGATTTTATTATTTTTGTTTTGTTTGCGCGGCGGTTTTAGCTGCCGCGACCGCCCGAGGGCCGCTCAACCCGTTCGACACGCTCGACCCGTTCTACGCGATCAACCCGCTCTACGCGTTCTACACGCTCGACGCGCTCAACCCGTTCGGGACGCTCAATACGAGCATCGCGCACCTCCTGTGCCGTCGTGCTGGCTTCAGCAACGGATGTTCGCTCGACCTCTCGGGCGTCGCTTACATTCACATCGGGTTTTTCGCCAGCGGGCACTTCCGGACGGTCTTGGGCATATGCTGCCGCGCCAAGTAAAAGAAGACCAGCAATCGGTGTAATGAGTTTTTTCATGGGAGACCTCGTCGAAATTTTATGTCATCTTCCTCTGTGCCCAAAGAGTCAGACATTTTCAATTCAAGCTTTATCACCAATATTTGAGCGTAACGTCACAACTGTGTGAAATTAAGTCCCACACAGATAAAAACGCTCACCACAATGATGAGCGTTCTTAGTGACTGCAAAATAGACCCGGCTTATTTTCCAGCCAGTCTCAGAAAGCGGTCGCGCATATCCTTGTCGGTCTTGAATACGCCGGTAAATTGCGTCGTGATGGTTGACACATTCGGATGATGCACGCCGCGCGTTGTCATACATTGATGGACTGCATCAATCAGCACCGCGCATCCGGCCGGTGCAAGACTGTCAGTGATGGCATCACAAATTTGCGACGTCATCGTTTCCTGCGTCTGCAGGCGTTTGGCAAAAATCTCGACGACCCGCGCCAGCTTCGAAATTCCAACCACAGCCTGGGTTGGCATATAGGCAACATAGGCCTTGCCGAGGAACGGCGCCATATGGTGCTCGCAATGGCTTTCAACATCAATCTCGCGCAGCATGACAATATCATCATAGCCCTGCACATCATCAAATGTGCGCGACAGATAGGTCACAGGGTCTTCATTATAGCCATTGAACCATTCTTCATAGGCTTTCACGACGCGCTTTGGCGTGTCCAGAAGCCCTTCGCGGGCAGGATCATCGCCAGCCCATGCCAGCAAGGTGCGAACAGCCGCCTCGGCTTCCTCGCGAGTGGGTCTTTTCAAGGGTTCTGCGCGCAAAATTTCGGTCTTCTTCGTTATGGCATCCATAATGGGAGCTTTCTAATATCTGAGGGACGAGGGTCGAGCCGAGGCCGCAGAGACGAGGAAACTTGTCTAGCGTGCCGCCCGGACTTAACGCCCGCCCGAGTGAATACCCTCAGGGCGATGATCCGCTTATATAGGATCGAGCCCCCGCTCGTCCAACTTTTTCCCATGACAAATCAGCGCAACTGGTCCAGAACGCCCGTAATTGCAGGAAAAAGGCCAACAAAGTGACGCTACGTCTCTACAACACCCTCGCCCGCCAGAAGCAGGATTTTGCGCCCATCGACCCCGCGCGCGTCACGCTCTATGTCTGTGGACCGACCGTCTATAATCACGCCCATATCGGCAATTTCAGGCCTGTTATCGTGTTTGACACCCTGTTCCGGCTGCTGCGCGAGATCTATGGCGAAACGGCGGTGGTCTATGCCCGCAACATCACCGATATTGAAGACAAGATCATTACCCGTGCGGCTGACGAAAAACTCTCAATTTCGGCTTTAACGCGCAAATACGCTAATATTTACAATATGGAGGCAAACGCGCTAAACGCTCTACCCCCGAGCATCGAGCCATGGGCGACGGCCCATATTGGCGAAATGATAGAGATCATTGCCCGCCTGATCGAAAAAGACCATGCCTATGTCGGCGCCTCCGGCGTCTGGTTCCATGTGCCCAGCATGGAAGATTATGGCGCGCTGTCTGGTCGCAAGCAGGAGGACAATGAAGCGGGCGCCCGGGTTGAAGTGTCCGAGGAAAAGCGCAATGCGGCCGATTTTGCGCTGTGGAAATTTGCCAAGCCCGATGAGCCGGAAGATGCGATTTGGGACAGCCCATGGGGCAAGGGACGCCCGGGCTGGCATATTGAATGCTCGGCCATGGCCGCCGCCCAGCTTGGCACAACCATAGACATTCATGGCGGCGGCGTCGATTTGCAATTCCCCCATCATGAAAACGAGATTGCCCAAAGCCAATGTGCCCATGGCGC
>CALLUH010000166.1 GCA_938011445.1 uncultured Hyphomonadaceae bacterium | reverse complement strand
GCCCAGAGCCTCTTCGACGGGTTGGCCTTCCTCTTTATACACCACGCCGCCTTTCATGACGAAATCGACGCGTTGGGTGAGGGCGGGGTATTTCGCAACATCGCCCTGGATGGCGATAATGTCGGCGAAGCGGCCCGGTTGCAGGGTGCCCCATTGGTCTTCGACGCCCATCATTTTGCTGGGCCAATAGGTTGCCGCTTGCAGGGTTTCCATGAAGGGCACCTCCATGACGCGGGTCCAGACGTCAATCTCGTTCCATGTCGATTGGCAATGGAACTTGAGCGGGATGCCGCTATCGGTGCCGATCATGAGCACCACACCGGCTTCGCGCAACTGGCTAAACTTGCGCTTGAGCGTAGGTTTGCGTTTCGGGGTCAGCTGGAAATAGTCAAGCCTTTCGGGATGCTGTATCGAGGCTTCAATGTCGGCGATTGTGTCGGGCTCTAGCCCGCGATGCCAGCAATCCGTATCAAGATCTTCAGGATTGTCGCGTGTCTCTTCAAAGTTCCAGAGGCCCTCGACCGTCGGCGTCCAGTAAAGCGGGCCGCCGCGAATGCGGCCTTCGGCTGTGCGTAGGCGGAGGGCTTCGACGACATTGGGCGGATATTCCGGCGTGGTGGCAAGGCCAGTATGCTCAAAATTATCGACGCCGATTTCGAGCCCGCGCAGAATCTCGGCAACGCGGTGGCCATGGCCGACCACGGGCAGATTGTTGCGGTGGGCTTCATCGACAACGGCTTGGGCCGTTTCAAGGCTCATCTCGTCATGGTCAATCAGCTTGATGACATCGACGCCGGCTTCGGCGAGACGGCGCACTTTGCGGCGGCCATCTTCGGGATCATCAACGCTCCATCTAAAGGCTTCTGTGCCCGGTCGCACTTTGTCCTGGATGAAAGGACCGGAAACGAACAGGCGGGGCCCGGGGATCTCGCCGCTTGCAATGCGGGTTCTGACCGAGATTGACGCTTCGAGCGGGGCGCCAAGATCGCGCGCCGTGGTGATGCCCGCAAGCAGAAGCTGGACGGCGGAAGCGGGCATGATCTCGCCTTCGAGCCGGTCAACATAGGTCCGGTCCCAATGGGCGTAATTGGAATGGCCATTGAGCATGAGGTGGGCGTGCATTTCCCAGAAGCCCGGCATGACGGTCATCGCTTCGGTAGAGATGATAGTGTAATCGGCGGGAACGGTAAGGCTGTCTTGCGTGCCGACTTGGGTGATTTTGTCATCGTCTACGAGGATGACTGAATTGTAGACAGGGGCGCCGCCAAGCCCGTCGAGCATGGTGCCGCCAACAAGGGCGTATTTTTCGGCGTGGGCGGCGGCGCTTATCGCAACGCTCAGGATTAAAGTCAGGGCCAGTTTCATGCTCATCTCTCCCAAAGGGCTGTTTTGCAACAAACTCAAGCATGGATTTGTACGCCGCGCCAGACCTGCCGTGGTCGGAAGAGCTAGTCTTCGAAGATGATTTGCGGCGGCGGTAGGGTTTGGAGGGTTTCCAAATGGTCAAGGACAGTCTGGCCAAGATCTGCGAAAAGCCCAGCGGCCTGGCCTGACCCGGTTGCCGGAGGCGTGCCGGTGTCGCCGCCTTCGCGGATGGCGGTTAAAAGGGGCAATTCGGCCAGAAGCGGCAGGCCCAGCGCGTCAGCCATGGCTTTGCCGCCGCCTTGCCCGAAAAGAGCGTGGCGGTTGCCAGCGGGATCTTCAAACCAGCTCATCGTCTCGACAATGCCGAGCACAGGCACCGCCGTTTTGGCAAACATGGCCGCCCCGCGCCGCACATCGGCCAGAGCAATCTCTTGCGGCGTAGTGACAATGATGGCGGCGGTCAGCGGGACGCGCTGGGCCAGAGTGAGCGCGGCGTCGCCCGTACCCGGCGGCGTGTCGATGACGAGCACGTCGAGCGGGGTGTCTCGCGTGCCCCAACTGGCATCATTGAGCATTTGGGTGATCGCGGACATCACAATCGGCCCGCGCCAGATCATCGGCGCGTCGGGGTCTGTAAGATAACCGATAGAGAGCGATTTGAGACCGTGCGCCTCGACGGGGACGAGTTTCTTGTTTGCACCGGTGCGCGGATCAGCCTCAACCGTGCCCAGCATGGTCGGGACTGACGGGCCGTAAATATCGGCGTCGAGCAAGCCAACCGAGAGGCCTGTTTTCTGTAAAGCGACGGCGAGATTGACCGCGACAGTGGATTTTCCGACCCCGCCCTTGGCGCTTGCAACCGCAATAATTTGCGAAATACCGGTAATATTCGCTGGTGCAGCGCGGGTGGGAGCGGATTGTTCAAGTGCTTCGTCCGAGAGCCGCGCGCCTTTGCGGACACGCCTGACGCCTTTATCGGGTGCCGGAGAGGCAGGGCGGCCGTGTGGGGCCTCGCCGCCGCCGCGTTCAGCGGTCAATGCTATGTTAACGCTGGTAATTCCGCGCACATTGCGGGCGGCACTTTCTGCCATAATACGGTTTGATTCGGTCGTTTTGAGGTCATTTGGGTCAGCTTTCAGGATCAAACTTGCTGCGCCCTCAGGTGTTACACGGACAAATTCGAGCCAGTCCGGTGCGCCCAACGCGTCTTTTATGGCTTGTTCCAACCCTGCGACCTTTGCAGCTTTCGGCTTAAACATCTATACGGACTCCTTGAAGCATGGGGGGTGTCATGCACATATCCCCATATAATAGCAATTTTGCGGTCTGATAGAGGAGTGGCCCAACGTGCCCAGCATAGATGAGAATAACATAGATCCCCCAAAACAGGCTGGCGGGCCTTGGGGCGGCGGGTCAGGTGGCTCTGGCGGCGGCAATGGCGGTTCGCCCTGGAATAAGCCCGGCGGGGGTGGATCGGGAGGCGGTTCTGGCGGGGGCGGCGGCTCTGACCTCGAAGAACAGATGCGCCGGATGCAGGAACGCTTTCGCGGTCGAGGCGGTCGAGGCCGCGGCGGCAAAGGCGGCGGCGGGCTTGGTAAGGGCGGATTTCTCTTCCTTGGTATCGCAGCTTTCGTCGCTTGGCTCGCAACGGGAGTTGTCGTTGTGGATGCAGGGCAACAGGCCGCCATCTTCCGGTTCGGCAAGTTCGTAGACAATTTCCCGCCGGGCTTTCATGTCCATCTGCCGGCACCGATTGAAAAACACATTGTTTTGCCAGTTGAGCAACAGAATGAAATCAGCATCGGCGCGCGCTCTGCGTCCGAGCGACTGATGCTGACAGGGGACGAAAACATTGTCGATGTGCAGTTTTCCGTCTTCTGGAAAATCGATTCGGCACAGCCGCAGGATTATATTCTGAACGTGGACGATCCGCAGGAAGTGGTCAAAGCGGTCGCCGAAAGCGTGATGCGTGAAGTGGTTGGCAAGAGCGATTTGCAGGACATTATTACGACCGAACGGGTCGGCGTTCAGTCACAGGTGCGCGATCTGACCCAGGCCTTGCTCACCGATTATGATGCGGGCGTGGAAATTCTCGACATTCAGATTGCCAAGGCCGACGCGCCCGAGCCCGTCATCGACGCCTTTCTGGATGTGGTAAACGCAGCCCAGGATGCTACGACCTTGCGTAATCAGGCGACGACCTTTGCTAATGAAACCGTGCCGGTGGCGCGAGGTGACGCGCAAGTCATAATCCAGCAGGCTGAAGCCTATCGCGAACAGGTGATCGCGGATGCCACCGGTCAGGCGTCAAGATTCGAACAGATTTACGATGAATATCGCAAAGCGCCACGCGTAACGCGCGAACGCATGTTCCTTGAGACCATGGAAACAGTGCTGGGCCGGTCAGACAAGACCATCCTCGATAGTGATGCCGGAGCCGTGCCATATTTGCCGCTCGACCGGCTTGGCAATCGCGGCGAATAGGAGAGATCGACATGAAAATATTTTCCTGGATTATCGGGTTTGCCGTTATCGGGCTGATCATTGTGGCGTCAAACACGCTCTATGTGGTTGAGCAGTATCAGCAATCATTGGTGTTGCGTTTGGGGGAACCTGTTGAAGTGCGCAATGAACCCGGTTCGGACGAGGCCGGCCTTCATTTCAAAACGCCCTTCATCGAAAATGTGGTCACGCTTGAAAAGCGCAATCTCGGGCTTGATATTGCGGATATTGAAGTGTTGGCGTCTGATCAGGAGCGTCTTCTGGTGGATGCGTTTGTACGCTGGCGGATCAGCGACCCGCTCAAATTCTATCAACGCCTGCGCACAGAGCGGGGTGCCGAAGTGCAGCTTAACCGGTTTACCGAAAGCTCGATCCGTGATGCGCTTGGCTCTGTGGAATCGCCGGAGATTATCTCTGGTCAGCGCTCATCACTGATGAACACAATCCGCGAAGCGGTCAATGAGAACATGCTGGGCAACGGCATTGATATCATTGATGTGCGGATCCGGCGGGCGGATCTGCCTGCGGCGAACTCCGAACGGGTCTATGACCGGATGCGCACAACGCGCGAACTGGAAGCGCAATTGATCCGGTCAGAGGGGCAGGAAGCAGCGCTTCGTATCCGGGCCACAGCCGAACGCGAAGCAACGATTATACGAGCTGAAGCGCGCCGGACTTCAGAGGAAACGCGCGGTGAGGGTGACGCTAAGCGGAACGAGATTTATGCGAACGCCTACAATAAAGACCCAGACTTTTTCCGCTTCTATCGCTCGCTTGTGGCCTGTGAAGCGGCGATCAAACAGGGCACGCGCGTCGTCGTCTCGCCGGAGAACCTCAATCTGTGCCGCGTGTTCGAGCAACAAGCTGGCGCCAGATGACCGTCGATCTGGATGTCTGGGGCCTGATCGCTTTCGGGGTTGGATTCTGGATGTTGATGGATGGCTTGATCTTTGGTCTTGTGCCCGCTCTTATTCGCCGCCTGATCTTGCAGATGCGAGATGTGTCGGCTGATGATTTGCGCATGGCAGGGCTAGCGAGTGCTTGCATTGGTGCAGCGATCGTTTTTGCTGTGGTGAGCTTTTAGCCTGAGGTTTTCGTGTGTTGCGCGTGAGTCGTGGCCGGTTTACGCTTTCCGACCATATGATTTCTTAGGAGACAGAACAGTATGAGCAAGACACGGCGCGGGGTAGTTTTGGGCTTTGTGTGCGGAGCCGTTATGGCGTTTGCCGGAACCAGTCCCGCCTTGGCTCAAGCGGGGCTTGACCTCTCTGACGGCCCGACCGTTCAGGCCAGCAAGGCTCCCGACAGCTTTTCGGGGCTTGCAAAAAGGCTGATGCCGGCAGTTGTCAATATCTCGACCAGCCAGACTGTCGCGACCGGACTTCCCACCTTTCCCGAGGGCAGCGAGATAGAACGCTTCAATCCGTTTTTCGGACGCCCGGATGATGACGGATTCCGCCGTCAGGGTGCGCTCGGCTCGGGCTTTGTAATCTCGGCAGATGGGCTGATTGTCACGAATAATCATGTCATTCAGGCCGCCGACGAGATTGAAGCGGTCTTCTCCGACGGTCGGACCTTGCGCGCGACGCTGATTGGGCGCGACAGCGATACTGATTTGGCAGTGCTCAAAGTCGAGAGTGACGCGCCTTTGCCCTTTGTCAGTTTTGCCGATAGCGACCGCGCCGAAGTGGGCGATTGGGTCATGGCGATCGGCAACCCGTTTGGCTTTGGAGGCTCGGTGTCGGCGGGTATTATTTCCGCGCTCGAGCGTGACATCCAGTCTGGCCGCTATGACAATTTCATCCAGACCGATGCAGCGATCAATCGGGGCAATTCGGGTGGACCCTTGTTTACGCTGTCTGGCGAGGTGCTTGGTGTGAATACGGCAATTATCTCGCCGACCGGCGGCTCGGTCGGGATTGGGTTTTCCATTCCCGCCAATCTTGCGCGCCAGATCACCGATCAGATTGTTGAATTTGGCGCACCCCGCCGCGGATGGCTTGGCGTGAACGTGCAGCCCGCAAGCGACGAGATCGCCGAGGCTTATGGTGTACCCGGCCGTATGGGCGTGCTGCTAACCCAGATCATCGAAGACGGGCCAGCTGACGAGGCGGGTCTGGAAGTGGGCGATATGCTGCTGACCATTGATGGCCGCGAGATTGACGGGGTGCGCAGCCTGACACGGATTGTTGCGGACACAGAAATTGGCAAGACGGTGACGATTGCGCTGATAAGAGAAAAGAAGCGCACCGATGCACGTGTAAAACTGGGTGAATTGGAGCGCGAGGAAGATGAGGAAGCTCGTGATGAATTGCCCGATGGCGGCTTGGCCAATAATTCGGTCGGGCTGCAAACCGGCGCAATAGATGATGCCGCGCGTCGGCGCTACAATATCACGTCTGATATTCGCGGCGCGCTTGTTCTGTCTGTATCGCCGCGCGGCCCGTCCTTTGGCCAGATCCGCAAAGGGGATGTCATTGTCGAGGTCGGGTTTGAAGATGTGGCCAATGCCCGGGCCTTCAAGGAACGGGTCGAGGCGGCTGAAACCCAGCCCAATACGCCACTTCTCATGCATGTCATCCGCGATGGCCGCAGTGTTTTTGTTTCGATAATGCTCGACACATAGAGCACATGCCTGAATGCAGAAACCGGTTTTGGCGTTCATCAACACGAAAAACGAAGCCTGGAGACCGTTTCGCCTTCTGATATGTGAGTATGTTGCTAGGGGTCGCTTGGGTGCCAGAACTCCCCCCGCCGATACCCTTGGAAGAACAGTGCAGCCGTCAGATCCGTATATCGGATCACGGCATCGGCGTTTCTCACGATAACTGACTTGGTGCCAACACCAATTCCGAGGCCCGCAGCATTGATCATATCGAGATCGTTTGCACCATCCCCCATGGCGAGGGTTTGGCTAAGGTCCAAATTGCGGGACTTGGCCAGAGATTTTAGCGCATCGAGCTTGGCTTTTGGGCCGAGGATCGGTTCCATGACCTTACCTGTAAGCACAGTGCCATCATTCAGCAGAGTGTTGGCAACCGATGCGTTGAACCCGACAGCTTCGCCGACCGGTTTGGCAAAATCGGTAAAGCCACCCGAGATAAGCGTACACATCGCACCATGTTTGCGCATGGTGCGCACTAGGGTCTCGGCGCCCGGATTGAGCTTGATACGGTTGCGATAGCACTGCTCGATCGCAAAAAGCGGCATACCTTTGAGCATGGCGACACGGGTTTTCAGCGCCTCTTCAAAATCCATCTCTCCAGCCATTGCGCGCTCGGTGATTGGGACAACTTTATCCTTAACCCCGGCAAACTGGGCCAGTTCATCTAGGCATTCCTGCGCGATAATGGTGGCGTCCATATCACACAACATCAGGCTTTTTCTCCGGTTGGCGATCGGCAGAACGGCCCAGTCTCCCTTGAAGCCTTTTAGCTTTTCCGCAAGTTTCTGGGGTGAATCCGGTTTCGGTATGAAGGAAAATTCGACCGCAAATGGAGCTTCGCGCGAAAGTATTTCCAAATCTTGCAACTGACAGTCTGCGCCGCTGCTGACCACACAATCGGCGGTAAAACTTGCGAGTGCGGTTGCATCTTTCATCTCAGTGCTGACACAGACCAGAATATCGGTTGGTGCCTGTTTATTGTCTACCATAGCCAAAGAAGCCTCTTACATATAATCGGGCAGAAACTCTTCCAGTTTCGTGAACAAAGGCTTACGCTCAACCGATGCAAGCTGCAATCCTAATTCATGGCCCCACTGCAAGCGGTAAAACTGCGCTAGCGATTGAGGTGGCCAAACACTATCAAGGAGAAGTGGTCAATGCTGACAGTATGCAGGTCTATTCTGATCTACATGTTCTAACCGCACGGCCGAGCGCGCAGGAGCTTTCCGCAGTTCCCCATCATTTGTTCGGCCATATTGATCCGGGCGCATATTATTCGACGGGCCATTGGCTGGACGAGGCCGCAAAGAAGATTGCTGCGATAAGACGGCGGGGCAAAGTACCCGTTCTTGT
>CALLUH010000165.1 GCA_938011445.1 uncultured Hyphomonadaceae bacterium | reverse complement strand
GATTTCCTCTCGCGCAATATTGCAAAACGCATGTTGAGCTTTCTGGTTCTGTCAGAGGATTTGCCGCTGCCGGAAAACCGTATCCGCTGGGACGGTAAACAGATCCACCTTGAATATACGTATAACAATCTTGAAGGGCATAAGCGGCTTGTCGCCAAAATGGACAATGCGCTCGACAATTTTGCCGACGAGAATTGCAAGATCTGGGACCATCATTATCAGGTCAGCCAGCTTCTGCCGATCTATGGCACAGCCCATCAGTGCGGCACGGCGTGCATGGGGGACAATCCGGAGACGAGCGTGGTCAACAAGGATTGCCGCGCCCATGAGGTCAGCAATCTGTTCATCACCGATACGAGCGTGTTCTGTTCGTCAGCTGCGGTCAATCCGACCCTGACGCTCGTGGCAAATGCCTTGCGTGTGTCTGAAGTGATCCGCGGCAGGCTTATGGGGACGGAACCAATTGGCCCCGTTGCCGAACTTGCGCAAATGGCTGAAGCCCCGCCCAAGCAGGGGCGCAAGAAGCGCTTTGGTATCTTTTAGAGCTGGCCCTAGTTGAAAGTCTGGTGGCCGAGCGGCACAAAGGCAAGCGCCACGGCGGCCATAGCGCCAAAGACCATGGCGAACATGTTGGGGGAGAGCTTGGTGAACTCTTCGTTTGCGTCCACTCGGTTTGACAGCCAGTGGACCAGCCCAAGAGCGAGCAGCATCGGCCAGAGCGGAATCGGCAGGGTTTCTGTGCCAGCGGACTGCCAGGTCAGATAGGTGCTCGCCATGCCGAGGGATTGTTCGAGTGTGCTGGCACGGAAGAATATCCAGGTGAGATTTACCCAATAGACCGTCATGAGTGTCCCGATCAGCGCGCCAAGGAAACCGAGGCCCGGCAGACGGCTTGTGACATGTCTGTTCCATTGCCAACCAATGATCAGTGCTCCGCCATGTAGCCCCGTCCAGACAGCAAAATTGAACGAGGCCCCCAGCCACAATCCGCCAAGCAGCAGCATGGTCGCCAGATTGATATTGCGCCACATATTGCCGTCGCTTCTGCTGCGAAGGGGATTGTAGAGATGGTCGTGTAGCCATGAGGACAGGCTGATGTGCCAGCGTTGCCAGAAATTCTGAATATTAGGAGAGAGATAGGGCGCGGCGAAGGTTTGCGGGAATTTATAGCCGAGCAGGGCGGCCAGCGCGATGGCCATGTCCGAATAGCCCGAGAGGTCACAATAGATTTGCACGCCATAAAGAAAGACGCCGCCTATCATGGCTGGCGCGGTAAAGCTTTCGGGGGTGGCAAACACCATATCGACATAGGGCGCTATATTGTCCGAGATGCAGACCTTTTTGACAAAGCCGATCAGGAACAGGATCAGAGCGGCGCGAACGGCGACATCTGCCCAGCGGCGGGCGGTTTGCATTTGTGCGACAAAGCCCGATGCGCGTATGCTTGGCCCGGCGAGGAGCTGCGGGAAGAAGGCGATATAAAAGGCGGCATCCTGTAGGGAACGTTTTGCCGCGATGTTGCCGCGATAAGCATCAAGCATATAGGAGATCGCCTGAAAGATGAAACAGCCCAGACTGACCGGCAGGACAAGGCTGAGGGTGATCTGGCCTGCGGGTAGGCTGATCAGTTCTGCAAAATCGGTAAAGCTGTCGGCGAAGAAGTTGAAATATTTGAAAATGCCGAGCACGCCAATCATGGCGACAATGCCGAGTGTGAGCCAGCGCTTTTGTCGCTGTCTGTCTGTCGGGCTGATTATAAGCCGTATACAGATTATATGACTAATTGCCGTGACAAAGAGTATCAATCCCAGCAAGCGCCAATCCCAAGCGCCATAGAGTGCATATGATGCGGCGGTCAGAACCAGCTTGCGTTGACCGTTCTTGCGCAAGGTCCAGACCAGCGTGAAGACGATTGCAAATAAGAGGAAAAACGTAAACTCAGCGAACGGCATAAATGAATGCCTCAAGAAGTTCGTTATTGCACAGATCACTCCCGATCTGCGCGCTTACCCGATTGGCACCTGTTCTTGAGGCATGGCTTAATTCGTGCCAATTATTGCGCTCGAACAGAGCGGGATAGGTGTCGGGCCGATTATAATTGAAGACGGGGATATCCGGAGCTAGCCCGGCGACCGTCTTGCCGAGCTGGGCCGTGCTGTCGAGCGTCAGCGGATCAGGCGAGATATAAAGGACGACGCTCAACCCTTGTGATTGTAGGGTGCGGAGTTTGGCGATCATGTATTCGGCGCGCGCGTTCAGGTTCGGGCGGTCGGGCTGGCGGTATCTTTCGAGCGCTTCGGAAAACTTTTCCGGCTGGTTGATAAATGACTGATGATGCGCCCCGATGCTTTCGCTTGTCGCCTCATCAAACGCTTCAAAGCCATGCTCGCGGCGGAATTTCTGTATCGTGTTTGGTACGGGTGTCGTTTCGACGGAAAACGCCCGCTCTGCCGCTTGGCCAAGGCCAGAGAGATCGCGGCCAATCGCATAAGCAAGAACACTGCCGCGAAGGAGCCGTTTGGACAGGCTCTCAGGAAGGGAACGAATGCTATCAAGATGGGCCTGGTAAAAGTCAGGTCCATGAAAAAAGCGTGCCCGTGTCGAGTTGATATTTGCAGGGGTGCTGGCTTCGGGCCCAGGGGGTTCGAGGACAAGGCGTGTTAAGTGCCCCTGACCAGATTTTATAACTTCCCCGATGAGCCAATCCTGCTCGGCGCCGGTTAGATCGGGGACGCCGAAATTGAATATGGACGGGGCTTCGCACCCGGCTTTTTCGGCCGCATCAGCGATAGATTCCGGGACGATATGATGAAGCGTGCGCGAGGTGCCGATGAAGACGGTATCGTATCTTGCAGCATCCATCCGGTAGATTTCGAGCTTGGGACTGAGCACAGCCATATCGGGTATGGATGACGTCGCGCGAAAATAGAGCGACAGGCTGGCGGAGACCATGGCGAAGACGAAGGCAAAAAGGAATAGGAGACGCAGGTGCGCCCAGAGACTGACTTTCCCCAATAACATGGGCGTGGCCCTCTTTTCATACTTGCCCGTGCCGCCGGTTACTTTGAGAAGAGACAGGCAGGTTGAGCAGGCTTTGACGGGATGGAAAGCAAGCGTCATGCCAGTGAGCCTGATCATCGCTTTTGGCGCGCAGAGATATGGCGATAAAGCATGGTTTGGTGCTTTTCTGCCCCATCTCTCTGGCTCTGGAGGGCATCCTTTGGCATAATTGCGGTTCGGATTTGAAAGGGAATATAAATGATGCGTCTTGCTGCTTGCCTCCTCGCTGCCGTTCATCTGAGCGCCTGCGCCGCGCTTGCCGATCCTATCCCCGAGGCGCAGGTCACATCTGTGCTGGCGGGGATTGATGCCGATTATGACACCAATTCATCGGTCGCCCGCCAATTGTGGGACTGGGCCGAGCTTGGTTATCAGGAGACCCGTTCCTCGCAGCTTTTGCAGGACACGCTGGCGGCAGAGGGGTTTGAAATCGAAGCGGGCATTGCGGACATTCCGACCGCCTTTGTGGCAAGCTGGGGGGAGGGTGGCCCTGTCATCGCCATCCTCGCCGAGCTTGACGCTTTGCCCGGCATTAACCAGTCGGACACTGGCACGCGCGACCCGATTGAAGATAAGCATGCCGGCCATGCTTGTGGGCACAATCTGTTTGCGGCCGGCTCGCTCGGCGCGGCGGTGGCCGTGCGCGACTGGCTCGAAGAAACAGGAACTCCGGGCACGGTTCGGCTTTACGGTACGCCCGCCGAAGAAGGTGGCAGCGGCAAAGTCTATATGGTCCGTGCGGGGCTGTTTGATGATGTCGATATTGCGCTCCACTGGCATGCCGACGACGAAAATTCTGCGGCCGCCCAAACCTCGCTCGCCAATCGTTCAGCCAAATTCCGCTTTTCCGGCATCTCGGCCCATGCGGCGGGCGCACCGGAGCGGGGACGGTCGGCGCTTGATGGCGTCGAGGCGATGAATATGATGGCCAATATGATGCATGAACATATCCCGCAGGATGCCCGCATGCATTATGTCATTACCTCGGGCGGCAATGCGCCGAACGTCGTGCCTGATTTTGCCGAAGTGTTCTATTATGTCCGCCATCCAGATGCTGATGGTGTCGAGGCGATCTGGTCGCGGCTTGAGAACGCGGCAAAAGGCGCTGCGCTTGGCACCGGCACCGAAGTTGAGTGGGAAGTGATCCATGGCAATAATCCGCTGCTCGTCAATCAGACCCTCGCCACATTGATGGACACCAAGCTGCGCCGCGTCGGCGGGGTCGAGTATTCGGATGAAGAGCGTGCCTTTGCCGAACAGATCCATGCGTCGTTCGAGGCGCCCGCTTTGCCGCTTGGCTCGGAGGCTGAAATCCAACCCTATGAAACTTCGCTCGGCTATGGCTCGACCGATGTGGG
>CALLUH010000164.1 GCA_938011445.1 uncultured Hyphomonadaceae bacterium | reverse complement strand
CCTGTGCAGGATGTGGCATTCGTTCCGGCGATCAATCAGATATCGAGCTTCGTGTTGGCCAAATCTGATCCAAGCAATAATGATGCAGACGGGTCTGGGTCTGTCAGCCTCGGCGATGTGCTAACCTATACAATTACGGCGACCAATAATGGAACCGTCAGCCAGACCAATATCGCTTTGAGCGATCCGCTTATCTCGCCCTCGAGCGCCACCTGCGCAACCGTGCCTCCGGGCGGAACATGCGTCTTGACCGGCTCGCTAACGGTCACGCAGGCGCAAGTCGATGCCGGCCAGATTGCAAACACTGCGCAGGCGACATCGGATGCGATCCCAAGCCCGCAAACGGCTTCAGTGACAACCCCGATCGCCCAGAGCCAAGCGCTGTCTATCGACAAGCGCGGTCTGACCGCAAGCTATAATTCCGTTGGTGACATATTGTCCTATGAATATGTTGTGACCAATCTCGGCAATGTCACCATCACCTCGCCAATCACCGTATCTGATGACAGGATCAGTTCGGTAAGCTGTCCGGCATTGCCCGCAGGTGGTCTTGGTCCAAATGGTGTTCTGACGTGTACGGCCGATTATACAATTGTGCAGTCTGACATTGATGCTGGCTCTATCACCAATATTGCCTCGGCAACGGATGGCACCTCGACATCACCGGCCGACACAGTGACCATCAATGCGGTTCAAAGCGCCGGACTTTTTCTGACCAAAGAGGCAACACCGCAAAGCTTCGCATCGGTCGGGGATGTCATCTCCTATACTTATTCGGTGATCAATACCGGCAATGTCACCATAACCGATCCGATCAGCGTGTCCGATGACCAGATCAGTGTGAGCTGTGATCCGCTGCCGACGGGCGGCTTGTCGCCGGGTGCAGCACTGACCTGTACGGCAAGTGATACGATTGTGCAGGCTGACATTGACGCCGGGAGCCTGACCAATACGGCGACCGCAACCGACGGCACAACTGTTTCTGCGCCGGTGTCTGAAACCGTGACAGCCGTGCAGACGAGCACACTTGAGCTGGCAAAGACTGCGACGCCGGATACATTCAGCGCTGTTGGCGACGCGATCAGCTATGAGTATGTTGTGACGAATACCGGCAATACGACGATCACCAATGTTCTGACGATCAGCGATGACCGGATTGCCGCAGTGTCCTGTCCTGCGCTGCCAGCGGGCGGGCTTGTGCCTGCGGGCACGCTGACCTGTACGGGCCAGGATACGGTTTCGCAGGCTGACATAGACGCCGGCACAATTACCAATACGGCCACGGTGAGCGATGGCACGATTACGTCCACACCCGTGAGCGAGACGGTGACGGCGGACCAGACCCCCGAACTGACGACGGGCAAAACGGCAAATGCAAGCGCTGTGTCGTCTCCGGCGGCTATTGGCGATATTGTGACTTATACGATCACCTCCGAAAATACGGGCAATGTCAGCCTGACAGGCGTGACGGTTTCTGATGCCTTGTTGGGCGGGGATGTGACATCTGATTGTGTGTTCCCGACGACAGCTGGCGAGCTTGGCGTTGGCGAAACTGTGACTTGCGAGATTGATTATGCGGTGACGCAAGCCGATCTTGATGCAGGCTCGGTCGAGAACACTGCATCTGCATCAGGGCAGGGGCCAGACGGCACCCCGATCACTGACGAGATTGATGCGCCGGTCGAGACACCGCTCCAGCAAGCCCCCGCATTTGATGTTGTCAAAACGGCGACAGATTTCGATTTCACCTTGCCGGGCGATGTCGCAAATTATGAGTATGTCGTCACCAATTCCGGCAATGTTACCATCACAGATCCGATCACGGTCAGTGATAATCTGATCAGCAATGTGACGTGTCCAGCCTTGCCCGCAGGCGGATTGGCCCCGACCGCGAGCATCACTTGCGAGGCGTCCTATACGGTCACCCAAGCCGATCTCGACAATGGCTCTGTGACCAATCTTGCATCTGCGAGTGATGGCACGACAGCTTCGTCGCTCACCTCGGAAACCATTCCGGCCAGCCAGAACCCTGCGCTCACATTGGTGAAAGCCTCGACCGATACGAGCTTTGCAGCTGTTGGCGATGTGCTGACCTACACATTCACGCTTGAAAATACTGGCAATCTGACCCTGACGGGCGATTTTGACGTGACCGATGACCGGATCGGCAGCTTTGTCTGCTTTAGCGGCAATATTGTGCCGGGCGGCAGCGAAACCTGCCAGCGCACCGATACGGTGACGCTCGCTGATCTTGATGGAGGCTCCGTCACCAATCAGGCCTTTGCGACCAATGGCGGCCTGACCACGGTGCCGGTCTCGGTCACGATTGATGCCGACCAGCTTCCCGCCTTTACGCTGGATAAACGGTCTCTGAACGGGTCTTTCTCCAGCGTCGGCGACACGCTGTCTTATGAATATGATGTGGTCAATACCGGCAATGTCACGATCAATGCCATTGATCTTGTGGACGACCGGATTGGCACCATTGCCTGTCCGCAAACAAGCCTTGCGCCGTTCGGACAAATGGTCTGTAGCGCCAGCGATACGGTCACGCAGGCTGATATTGATGCCGGCTCTGTTACCAATATTGCAGACCTTACCGGCCTGCCAACAGGGGGCGTGCTGGCGCCACAAACCGACACGGAAACGGTCGCCGCCAATCAGTCACCCGCCTTTGATTTTGACAAGACGGTGCTTAATTCGGATTTCGACACGGTAGGGGAGGCATTGTCCTATCAATATCGCGTCGAGAATACCGGCAATGTCACGATTGATAATATCAGCATTTCTGACGACCGGATTGCATCTGTATCGTGCCCCCAATCAACGCTTCTGCCCGGCCAGATCATCGTCTGCACCGCGACCGATACTGTCAGCCAAGCCGATATTGATGCGGGCTTTGTCACCAATATCGCCACGCTGAGCGGCGATCCGGCTGGCGGCAGTCTGAGTGACCGGACCGATCAGGCCACGGTTAGCGCTGACCAGACCCCCGCGCTTGATTTGCTCAAAGAGAGCGGCCAGACCGATTTTTCCGCAGTGGGCGACACGCTAACCTACACCTACACCGTCACCAATAGCGGCAATGTGACTTTTGCAGGCCCTGTCAGCGTGTCTGACAACCGGATTGCAAATGTCTCTTGTCCGGCAGGCGGGCTGGCACCGGGCGCAACGCTCACCTGTAGCGCCAGCGATACCGTCACGCAGGCTGATCTTGATGCGGGCTCTGTCAGCAATACGGCATCGGCCAGCGCCAATGGGACGGTCAGTGCACCGCAAACCGTTGTGGTGACAGGTACGCAAACGCCCGGGATCGAAACGGTGAAAACAGCGATCACTGCGGACTTTGATGCAGTTGGCGACTTTGTTGATTACGAATATGTGGTGACCAATACCGGCAATGTGACACTGGTTGGCGGCGTCACTGTAACGGATGATCTGATCGCTACGGTCAACTGTCCGGCGGCGAACACGCTGGCCCCAGCCGCCAGTGTGACGTGTACGGCGCGTTATTGGGTCACGCAGGCGGACATTGATGCCGGCTCGGTGACAAATATGGCAAGCGCCAGCGCTGGCGGGGTAACGTCTCCGCTCGTGTCCGAAACGGTTGATGCCGTGCAAGCGCCTGCGCTGACAACGGCAAAAGACGCCAGCCCCGCAGTCTTTGATATGGCGGGTGATGTGATCAATTACACCTATACGGTTTCGAATACAGGCAATGTCACGCTGACCGATCCGGTTGTGATTGCCGATGACCGGATTTCGGCCGTGTCCTGTCCGGCACTGCCAGCGGGAGGCCTTGCGCCCGGCGCGAGCCTTGTCTGTACTGCCAGCGACACCGCGACACAGGCGGATGTGGATGCCGGATTTATCACCAATATCGCAAGCGCCAGCGCGGGCGGGGTGAGCTCACCGGATGTTTCCGAAACCGTTACCGCAGACCAGATGCCGTCTATCGAAACCGTCAAAACGCCAACATCTGTGAATTTTACGCTTCCGGGTGATCTGGCGAGCTATGATTATACGGTGACGAATACAGGCAATGTCACGGTGACAACGCCTGTCACAGTGACCGATAATCTGATCCCGACGGTGACCTGTCCAGCCTTGCCAGCGGGCGGCCTGCTGCCGGGCGATGCGCTCACTTGTAGCGGAACTTATACCGTGACGCAGGCTGATCTTGATCGCGGCTCGGTGACCAATATCGCTTTTGCGTCCGATGGCGTCATGCAGTCTCCACCGACATCAGCGACCATTCCGGCGAACGCGAACCCGTCTGTGGTGGCCACCAAGCGGGCGCTCGACACCAGCTATGATATGGCTGGCGATGTCCTGACCTATGAGTTCTCTGTACGGAACAATGGTAATATCACTCTGACCGGTACGACCAATATCGAAGACGATAGAATTGGAACGATTGCCTGCTTTACCGGAAATCTGATCCCCGGTCAGACAGAGATCTGTCAGGCGGATTATACCGTCACGCAAGCTGATATAGACGCCGGATCCGTAACGAACTTTGCCTTTGCCCAGAACGGTGCCGTGTCCTCTGGTGTAGTTGATGTGACCGTGGATGCCGACCAGATGCCGGAAATTTCGCTGGCCAAAACGGCATTGGATGCGACCTTTGCCAGTCCCGGCGATACGCTTGACTATGAATATGTCGTCACCAATAGCGGCAATACGAGCATTGTTTTCCCGATCAATATTTCTGATGACCGGATTGGCTCGGTGACGTGTCCGGCTCTGCCAACCGGTGGCCTTGTGCCCGGCGGCACGCTTGTCTGTACGGGGAGCGATACGGTCAGCCAGGCCGACATTGATGCTGGCGGCGTAACCAATATTGCAACCGCGAGCGATGGCATTACCACCTCAGATCCTGCGAGCGAGACGGTAGACGCAACCCAGACCCGCACGCTTGATATGGTCAAAACCGCGCTTGATACGAGCTTTGCTGCACCCGGCGATGTGCTGAATTATTCCTATGTGTTCACCAATACAGGGAACACCACGCTGCAAGGCGCTTTGAGCCTGAGCGACGACAGAATTTCCAATGTTGCCTGTCCGGCTGTGCCCGCAGGCGGCCTTGTGCCCGGCGGCCAGTTGACGTGTATGGGCGAAGAGATTGTCACGCAGGCCCTGATTGATGCGGGCAATGTCACCAATACCGCGACCGGCACTTTAGGCGCGGTAAGCTCGGCCCCTGATACGGCCGCAGTGGCCGCAGATCTGCGCCCTGAACTGACGGTGATCAAAACCGCCGATCCAAGCCGGCTGTCTGATCCGGTGCGCGCTGGCGACATGCTCGGCTACCGCATTGTCTCGACAAATACCGGCAATGTCACTTTGAGCAATGTGCAGATTTTCGACAATCTGCTGGGCGGCAATATTACCGCGAGCTGTAGCTTTGCCGGAGCAAGCGGCACGCTGGCCGTTGGGGACGAGGTGGTATGTGTGGCCGATTATACCGTCACACAGGCGGATATTGACGCGGGCGGCGTGATGAACTCCGCCACTGCCAGTGCACAGGACACAGCGGGAACGCCCGTTTCGGATGTCTCCGATAGCGGCAATCCCGGTGTGGAAACGCCTGCGCTTGATGGCAGCATAGATGGCGATCCGGCCAATGACCCAACCGTCACTTTCTTCGGGCCCGCACCCTCGCTTGCCATTGAAAAACAGGCGCTGACAGCGAATTTTGCCAGCGTGGGCGAAGTGCTCTCTTATCAGTACACGGTCACGAATACGGGGAATATCACGCTCACAGAGGCCATCAATATAAGCGATGACCGGATTGCCAGTGTGCAGTGTCCGGTGCTTCCGGCGGCTGGTCTGGCCCCCTTCGATCAGCTCGTCTGTTCGGGAGAAGATACGGTCACTCAAGCGGATCTTGATGCAGGGCAGGTGGTTAATATCGCGTCCGCCAGTTCGGGGGCGACACAGTCTCCCGATACGAGCGCCACGATTGAAGCGGTTCAGGCCGCAGATTTCATCATCCAGAAAACGGCAGGCCCACCTGTGCAGGTCGGTGGCCCGTTATATGATGTGGTCTACACGCTTAATGTCACCAATACGGGGAATGTCACCCAGACCGATCTTGTCATCCTTGATGATCTTGCCGCAGCCTTTGCGCCTGCGACGGTCTCGGGCACCCCAAGCCTTAGCCAGAACGGCTTCTCCGGATCGGCGGGTCTTAATGGCGATTATGACGGCATCACCGACATTGCGCTTTTGGGCAGCGGCGTCGAGCTGGCAGCAGGGGCGACGGCTACGCTCTCGATTGAAGTGCGGCTCGATATTTCCACGGGTACGCCTGCGGGCGGCAATACGGCCGTGGGTATGAGCGCGCAGACGACAACGCCTGTGCCGTCTGATGACCCGACCGAGACGCCAGGCAATGCCAATGACACGAATCCAACCGTGATCGACATTGTTGATACCGATGGTGATGGTGTGCCTGATGGGGCTGAATCCTCAAGTGCGGACCGGGATGGCGATGGTATTCCTGATGCGGAAGACTATGACCCGACCGGATATTTTTATTGCGAGGAAAGCGGTTCGATCCTGACCGGTGGTTCGATCAGCGTGTCTGGTCCGGCTGGCTCGAACAGCGCAATCGGTACACAGAACAATATCACAATCGTCGAAGATGGTTCAACCGGCTTCTACCAGTTCTTTGTCAGCGCGCCTGGACGTTACACTCTGACGCCAACTTATCCTGTTACGGGCGAGCCCAGCGCGACCCGCATTGCGTCTGAAGATGCTCTTGATGTCACCACGGCTCTTCCCGCCAATCCGGCCTTGCTTGGCTCCACAGAAATTGGCGATAGCGGGCAGCTTGCGGACTTTTCGGAGCCCGTCAACGCCCCATTCTTCCTGACATTTGATATTGAACCGGGCGATCCGACGATCTTTGCCAACAATATTCCCTTGCAGTCTTGTGGGGCGCCCGCGATTGATCTTGACAAGACCATTATCGGCGAACCTGTGCGACAGGCTGATGGCCGTGTGCAACTCCTGTTTGAGCTGACCGCGACCAATAGCGGACAGACGGTTCTTCAGGATGTCATTATTGAAGATGATCTGGCAGCAGCCTTTGGCACTGGAGCCGCCGAGCCTGTTTCGGTCGAGATTGCCGAGGCACCTGCTGATTTTGCAGCCTCTCCCGCTCCTGACTTCGATGGCGAAAGCTCGATTGCCATCATGAGCGAAGGCGGCGTTCTGGAGACAGGTGAGAGCGTCACCATGGAGCTCTTATTGAATGTTCAAATCGACGAAGCGGGTAATTATGCCAATACGGCCACTGTGACGGCATTACCGCCATTGGCCGATACGCCCGGTCTGATTGCTCCCAATGGTGGCGAGGCGGTGACCGCCAGTTCAGAGGCGAATTTCGAGATCACAGCCATTGGCGATCCTAGCCAGTTGATTGTCACGAAAACCGCGCGGCCATCCATCGTCCAGATCGGTGATGTTGTGCGCTATCGTGTGACCGTCCAGAATGCCAGCAATTCGGCAATGACCGATCTTCGTCTTGTTGATCGTCCCCCCGTCGGGCTTGCCTATGTTCCAGGCTCCTCTGTCTTCTCGGCCGAAGATGGGGCAAGCCTTGCGCTCGAACCGGAGATCTCTCGCGGCCAATTGGCGTGGACACTGGATGCCCAGAGCGCGGCCGGATTTGATGTTCTGGCAGCCGGCGAGACGCTGACCGTTGACCTTTCAATGGTCGCCAGCCCGAGCGCGAGTTTCGGCGAATTGACCAATACCGCCTTTGTTCAGGATGCATTAACCGGGCTTAGCTCGGATCTTGCAACCGCGATTGTCGAGTTCATTCCGGAGCCGACATTTGACTGCACCCCCGTCCTTGGGCGCGTCTTTGAGGATGTAAATGGAAACGGTTATCATGATGAGGGTGAACCGGGCATTCCGGGCGCGCGCTTGATCACGGTCAATGGCGACATCATTACCACCGATGAGCATGGACGCTACCACTTCCCTTGTGCGATTGTTCCAGACGCTGAGCGTGGATCAAACTTTGTTCTGAAAACCGATATCCGCTCACTGCCACTTGGCTTTGCCATGACCACGCAGAACCCGCGCGTTTTGCGGGCCACGCGCGGCAAGTTCATCAAGATGAATTTCGGCGCGGCCCGTCAAGAGGTTCAGCGCGTGGATCTGAGCGCGCTTGACTTTGGCAATGACGGCACATTGGCGACGGCCCCAGGCTCTGAGCGCGGAGCGCAGTCGGGCGGTGAGCAGCTGCAAGTGGTTTATCATGCCCAAGGGGATGAAAGCCTTGCGGATGCACGAAAAGCGCTTGAATTGGCAAAGGCAGCCTATGCCGGCCAAGCGCGCAATGTAACGTTCGAGATCGTCTATGATGCCGGACAGCCTGGTGATGAGGCCGAAGATGTATCCGACCCATCTGAACAGCCACTGACCGGCGGGCCAAATCTGCTGGGCTATATACGTGATGATGGCGAGGATGAAGATGGCGAAGTGCTGCAAGGCAAGGACACTGGACCTGACAGCCCCTCAACAGGCAATGCTGCGAAGGCTGACCGGAACAAGCGGCCATCGGCGGCAATTGTTGAAACCACGGTGGATGCGTTGCACGTCGAAAAGCAATTATCGCTGAGCACGGAACTGGTCAGCAATGAAGACGGCGAGCGATTGCTTTATGCCCATGGCTTCTGGAATTATGGCCACTGGATCGAGGCTGCTGAAGTGCGCATCTTTGCAGAGAGCGACACAGTGCGCGGAACGCCGCTCATAACCGCAGAGCTTGATGAGTTTGGCGCGGCGGTCTTGCCGGTTGAGCAGCTTGCCCCCAATGGCTTCGCTGAAGCCGGACTGGCTGTCGTCCTGCGGGTTTATGATGAAAAAGGCCGGTTTGATGAGGCCCGCCCGCGTCTGGTCCAGCTGATTGAAGCGGATGCTGTGTCATCTGTTGACGAGGCTGGCGACGACGCGTTTGCCGCATTTGGTGCAGACGCCATCGCGGTCAGCAATATCCCCGTCAATGGCGCAACCGTGCGGGTCTATGGCCGCAATGTATCCGGCGAGACAGCCGAAGTCTTTGGCCAGGTGGTGCGAATTGATGGTGATGGAAATTTCGTCGCTGAAGCGATATTGCCCGATGGCGAGCAGGCCGTCGATATCATAACGGCGAACCAGCGCGTGATCCGTGATATTGATGTGAAGACGCGTGACTTTGAGGGCGTCGGGCTATTTGAAGCAACCCTCGGTCAACGCCAGAGCGACAATGGTGTGGTAACAGCCGAGGGCCGCGCGGCGTTCTATGCTCGTGGCAGGCTTAGCCCGCGCATACGTGTCACCGCAACAGCGGATACAGGCGAGGCCGGGCTTGACGATTTGTTCTCCCAGCTTGACGATCGCGACAGTCGATCGCTCCTGCGCCGGCTCGACCCGGACAAATTTTATCCTGTCTATGGCGATGGTTCGACCATTGAAGAAGATGCGCCAACCTCTGGCCGGTTCTATTTGCGAGTTGAACGCGACGATGACTATCTGATCTGGGGCAATTACCGGACGAATTTCAATGATACGGAATTTGCACGGGTTGACCGCACGCTCTATGGCGCAAAGCTGCACTGGGACTCCAATAATAATCCGACACGACTGGGTGATGCTCGGGCGACATTTGATGCCTTCCTGTCTGATCCGGGCACCCAGTCCTCGCGAGACGAATTGCGCGGCACGGGCGGTTCGGTCTATTTCCTGCGCAATGGCGATATTTCGATAGGGACGGACATTGTGCGTATCGAGACCCGCGACGTGATCTCGGGGATCGTGCAGGAAAGCCGACTTCTGGTCTATGGCGAAGATTATGACATTGACTATATTCAGGGCCGGATCATCCTTAATAGCCCGCTTAATTCTACCGCAGATGACGGCCGTTTGTTCACGGATGGAAACTTCTCCGGCAATGAAGTCTTCCTTGTTGTCGAATACGAATTTACCGGCAATCTTGGGGAGTTTGATCAAGTCTCCTTCGGTGGACGCGGAACCCGCTGGTTTGGCGATTATGTCAAGCTGGGCGGCACCTATGCACGCGATATTCAGGACGGCGAAGAGACCGATATTTACGGCGCTGATCTGACGCTACAGGCGACGGGTGACACATTCCTTCGCGCTGAATTTGCGCTCACTGATGGCGCAGGGCTATCGACGTTTCGCTCGCTTGACGGCGGCTTGACCTTCACCCAGCAGGCGCTGGCCGGTGGCACTGAAAATCCGCTCGCTTTCCTTGTCGAAGGCCGTGCAAGCCTTGCCGACCTTGGTTGGGGTGAGGGCGCGCTGACAGCATATTATCGCAATCGTGAGGCGGGCTTTGCCGGCTTTGGAGAGCAGACGGCTACGAACACGACCCAATATGGCGCGGGCCTTGAGACCCAGCTCGGTGCACGGGCGGCCCTGACAGCTCAGCTCGATGTGATCGAAGGCGGGTTTGGCGGCGAACGCAAGGTTGGCGAAGTCGCGCTCACAACGCAAGTCTCTGAGCATGTCAGCCTGCAAACCGGCGTCTCCTATCAGGACGATACCCAGTTTAATGACAGCGTGGCGCTCGCCGCGCGGCTGCAATACAATGTCGATGAGACCAATCTGGGCTATGTCTTTGCTCAAGGCGGACTGACCGGCTCTGACAATGCGGCATTGACCGACAGGGTGGGCGTAGGTGCACAAATTCGCCTCAATGAGAAACTCACCGCAGGCGCGGAAGTGTCAGCGGGGGCGGCCGGTCTCGGGTCACAGATCAATATCCGCTATGCGCAAAGCGAGCATTCGGAAACCTATCTGACCTATGATTTGCCGACCCGCTCGAACACCGGCCAGCGCACGGGTGGATTGTCAAACATTGATGGCGGTATCACCCTGGGCGCGCGTCGCCGTCTGATTGACGGATTGTCGGTCTTTGGCGAAGAACGCCGCCGGTTTGGCTCAACTGAAACCGGTTTTGGCGGCACCACTCATGCCTATGGTGTGGACTATGCACCTGCGGAGGCGTGGACGTTTGGTATCGCAGGCGAGTTCGGACAAGTGGGACCGTTTGATCGCCAGTCGGTCAGCCTGAACGGCGGCTTCCGCGAAGGTGCGGTCAGCGTGGGGGCAGCGGCCGAATTCCGGTTCGACGAAAATGCGGAGACGGGCGAAGAGCTTGAGGCTTATTTGCTCCGAGTGAACGCACAGGCGCAAATCACCGAAGGTCTGCAAGTGCAGGGCAAGGTAAATTATGCTGATGCGGATGGCTCGACCAATGGCGGTGTACTGACTTTTCAGGCGGCCAAATTTACCGAAGCTTCGCTGGCGGCTGCCTTCCGGCCAGTCAGCAATGATCGGCTTAACTTCCTCGCCAAACTTGTCTATCTCGAAGACCTGTCTCCGGCCGGACAACGGATCAATGGCGATTTGCTGGACTTCCGCCAGCGCTCGACCATTGCCTCCATTGATGGCACGTTCCAGATCACAGACAGGTGCTCGATAGGCGGCAAATATGGCTATCGCTCCGGCGAGGTCACTGAAGGGCGTGACAATACCGACTTCTTCTCCAGTCAGGCCTGGCTCGGAGTGGGACGGATTGACTGCCAGATTGTCAACAAATGGGATGGTCTGATTGAAGGGCGCTATCTTGATATTGGCAATGGCGTGGTCGAACGCTGGGGCGGACAGGTCGGCCTTTACCGTAATCTCGGTAATAATGTGAAACTTGGCGGCGGGCTGACATGGGGCGGGGTCAATGACGATGTCTTGGCGCTCAACCCCGAACGCAATGTTGGCTGGTATCTCAATGTGGTCACCAAGTTCTAGGCAACCTGCGACAGCTCCGGAAAAACCCGCTCTGACATATTTTGGAGCGGGTTTTCTATTTTGAATGCACGAGGCTAGAGCGCGGTCTTATATATCGCGACCAAAGGCGTGCTCCAGCTTTTTGGTATGCCGCCGATCTCTGCCACAGACCGGTTCCCACTTTTCACGAATGGGATCTAAACCGCGCGCCCTTTGACCACCATATTCGCAGCACGTTCGCCGGACAGGAAGCTCTCATCGGTCCAGATATAAGCCCAGTCGCCATAACGCCCGCAATAGGCAAGGCCGATGTCTTTGAGATAATCGTGAACAATTCTGAGGCAATGTGGCCGATCATTGTCGAAGATGACATTGCCCCATGGCGCATAGATTGTGCTTTTGTGGATAATCTCGTCGCGCGATTTGACGAGGCCGACGCGCAACAGGTCTTCAATCACGCGCTCTGTCCAATCTTCGGGCGTGCCGGTCATGGGTCGCCATTTATCAGAGAAATAGACCTCGGCCTGAATGGCGCTGCATCCTTCAGGTGCGACGCGCGGCGAGAACATATGCGGGAAGGACAGTCGCGCAAAGCAGATGTCCTCGTCATAGAAATAGGTCCAGTGGTTCTCGGAGACATCCGCACGGTTCAGGCCGATATTGACCATGAGCGCTTGCGAGCATGACAACAGCGCTGCTGCGTCTTTGACCTCTTGCGGTACGCCTTTGATCATAGGGATCAAAACGGGCAGGGGAATGGATGAGATCAACTGCTCGAACCCGGCCGTGTTGCCATTTGCAAAGCTCAGCGTGCGCGCATCCATGTCAATATCGGTGACGCGATGATCGAGATGCAGCGTTGAGCGTTTGGCGAACATGTCGAGATAGGAGATAAAGCCACCTTCCGTTGGATAGCGGAAATCGGGAATATAGTGGACATCCTTGGTCTCTTTGGATAGCGCGCCGTGCAGCACCTCATCCATATCCGGTTGATAAAGGCGCGGGCCAAGCCAATCCGTTGTCATATTCCTGGCTTCGGTCGTATGATATTTTTTCGTGTATTCCGCCGGGAATGTGTCCGCAAAGCTTGGGCCAAACGCGGCATGTAGCCAGTCATGATAATTCTTGATTTCGCCAAAATCATTGTTCTGGGCGTGAATGAAATCCTTGATACATGCAACCACCAGGTCTTGTGGCAGTCCGGCAAGATTGACTTGTGCGGGGTGCTTGATCCAATGGCCTTTCCAGTAATTATTGACATGAGCCGGAAAGGACTGGAAATCCCCTCCGCAGCTCTCTGCGAACAGCTTCTGGATGCGCTCATTCTTGGTGAAGGAGATATGCGGGCCTTCATCAAACACAAAACCGTCGCTATAGACAAAGGTAGATGTGTGGCCGCCATACTGGTCGCGCGCTTCGTAAATGACAGGCTCAATGCCTTGTTCGTAAAGATGATGAGCAGCGCCAAAACCTGCGCAGCCTGCGCCCAGAATACGGATTCCGGTTTGCTTCATGTCTGGTCTCCTGCGGCATCCGAAAAGTGTGCCGGAACTGGCTCTAATGCACAATTTCGACAGAGCCTGCAATTGGCGTTCCACCAATAGCCCGTGCGACATTGCGGTCTGGCCCTGCGCCCGATAGATATTGCGGGCTCGGCTGGCGTGTGGCCTCTTGCTTGCAGATTTCCCGCCGGAATGTTGCACAACTGGACATGTGGGCAGAACTTTAGCCTGTCAGAAGAGGACGCTGATGAAATTTACCGAGACACCGCTCAAGGGCGCGTTTGTGGTTGAGCACGAGCCGCGCATTGATGAACGCGGGTATTTTGCGCGCGCTTACTGCCAGGATGAACTGGCCGCGATCGGGGCAGACTATCAATTCGTACAGGCCAATATGTCGTCCAATATCAGGGCCGGAACGCTGCGCGGATTGCACTATCAGGATGAGCGCGCGCCCGAAGCGAAGTTCCTGCGCTGTGTTCACGGCGCGGTTTATGATGTCATCGCCGATATGCGCAAAGGATCGGAAACTTATCTGCAATGGTTCGGTGTCGAGCTTAGCGCTGAAAATCGCAAAGCCATTCTTGTGCCCCCTTTGTTTGCCCATGCTTATGTCTCGCTCACCGATGGCGCTGAGGTCTTCTATCAAACCTCCCATATTTATGCGCCCGAGGCCGAGCGCGGTGTGCGTTATGATGATCCAGAACTTGGGATCGAATGGCCCTGCCCGGTTGTCGATGTGTCCGACAAAGACAAATCCTGGCCCGATCTCTCCGAACAAGGGATGGGCTAATGCGCAAAACCATTCTTGTCACGGGCGCAACCGGATTTATCGGGCGCAATACGCTTGTCCCATTGATGGAGCGCGGTTTTGAAGTGGTCGCCCTGACGAGCCGCCCACCGCTAGATACCGTACCCGGCGTGCAATATATCCAATGTGATCTGAGCGACCGCGAGGCGACCCGTGCAATAATGGCCCAAACAAGCCCGAGCCATTTGCTCCATCTGGCATGGCGCGCAGTTGTGTCCGGCCTGTGGACGGCACCGGAAAATATGGACTGGTTGCAAATTTCACTCGATCTGGCACGTGCCTTTGTTGAAGCTGGCGGTAAGCGTATGACTGTATGCGGATCATGTGGAGACTATGACTGGTCAAGCGGGCTTTGCACCGAAGATGTCACCCCGCTTGCGCCAGACACATTCTACGGTCAGGCTAAAGTGGCGCTCTATCATGCGCTATGCGGATTTTCCCGGATCAACAATGTCGAATTGGCTTGGGGGCGTGTGTTCTTCGTTTATGGACCCGGCGAGCATGAAAGCCGACTTGGCGCATCGGTGGTCAAAGCGCTTCTGAGTGGGCAAGACGCTCTGTGTTCGCACGGTATGCAGTTGCGCGACTATATGCATGTTGGCGATGTTGGCGCGGGGCTGGCAGCCTTGTCGGCAAGTTCGCTGACGGGTGCGTACAATATCGCAAGCGGGCAGGCCGTGCGTGTCAAGGATGTGATCGAGGGATTGGCCGCAGCGGCTGGACGCCCCGATCTCGTCAAGCTTGGCGCGCGGCAAGCCCCCGCATTTGAACCGCCGCTGATTACGGCGGATATGACCAAGACACGCAAATCCGGCCTTGACTGGACGCCGCGTTTTAACATCGAAACCGGCACACGCGATACGGTCGACTGGTTTCGCAACCAATCATAACCCGCCCCAAAATTTCCCAAAGAAAATTGCCTATTTTATTGGCTAACTGAGCTGATTCGGGTATGTATCTGGATGTTTTCTAGGAGGAGATTTGCGATGGTCGGAAATTTTGGTGGCATTTGCCGATTAATGGCGATGACAGGGCCGCTGCTGCTCGGCATTTTCGGTGTCGCAACAGCTCAAGGCAGCTATGGTATCGAATATGGTACGGGGCGTGTGATCTGTACGGATGATGCCGATAGCCAGCTCGATCAAACCGGTGACGATTATGCGGCGTCGCGAGCGTGGGACGCCTATGTGCTGGGGGAGGACGATCCGTGCGCAAACGAGCTGACCGATCTGGACAAGGGTGTATGGAAACAATCAAGACCCTTTGCCGGCGCAGATGAGGCGGGCCGCAGCGCGAAGTTTCGGATCTATGTGCTGCACGACGCCTATAATTGGGTCAGCGGTTCAGCCACAGAGATAGAAAAAGATGGACAGCCCGTCAGCCCGGCGTCAATTTTCTCCGCGCCAAATTTCAATGCGCGTTTCTGTTCGGCCAATGCGGCCTTCGGTATGGGGACATCTTCTTCCGATGGTGCAACGGCCGCAAACAATGCAACTGCAAAAAAGCGGACCGAGACGGTTTCAACGGCACTGACTTTTGTGCGTGACGCTTGCGAAGAAGGCCGTGTACCGATTGTCTTTGGTGTAAATTTGGGAGAACATGCAGAGCGTGTGGCGTGTGATGATGGCAGTGATTGTACACCGCCGCTGGCTGACCAAAGGCGCTTGATCATCATTGCAACCGATGATTTGGCAGTGGATACCAATTTGGCGCAAGCCCTGTCTTCTGGGCTGCGCGAACAGGATGTATTCAAAAGTCTGGGCGTAGACCGTTACAGTCTGTTCGATGTGAACTCATATTAGAAGCCTTGCACACTACCACATAATGTCTTTGGCATATTCGGCATAGCCCGCATCATAGCGCTCGGCATCGAAGTCATTATTCAGCTCGCGGATAAATTCGCCTGCGCTGGGCGGTTTCGCCTTATAGGGCGCGGGCGACCATAATGCCGAACGCATCAGCGCTTTGGCGCATTGGAAATAGACCTCGTCGAGCTTGGTGACGATCACGCAGGCGGGGTGTTTGCCGGCCTTATCAAAACGACCCGTCAGCTCTGATGATGCGTTGAGCGTCGCTCGACCATTGACGCGCACAACATTGTTCGTGTCCGGCACCATAAACAACAGGCTGACGCGCGGATCGCGGACAATATTGCGCAGTGAATCAAGCCGATTATTGCCGCGCCAGTCGGGCAGGAGGAGTGTTTCGGGGTCGGCTATCTCGACGACTGGCCCATTGTCCCCGCGCGGACTGGCATCAGTGCCTTCCGGGCCAACCGTGGACAGGATGCAGAACTTCGCCATGTCGATCCATTTCGAATACGTGGGCGTCAGTCGGGTCTGCACCTTTTCAAGTGCACCTTGGACAGGAGCCCCATATAGGCTTTCGAGTTCGTCAATGGTCTCGATTGTGGTCATGGCGGCAAGGCTCCTTGATCTGTCCCGCATAGCCTAACATATAAAAAAGCCGCCCGGAATATGGACGGCTTTCTGAAAGAGGGAAGGGGAATAATGCGCGCTAGATGTCGAGCAGCAGGCGCTCGGGATCTTCAAGCGCCTCCTTGACGCGGACGAGGAAAGTCACCGCCTCTTTGCCGTCCACAATGCGGTGGTCATAAGACAGCGCCAGATACATCATCGGTCGGATCACCACTTCGCCATTCATCGCCACCGGGCGCTGTTCGATCCGGTGCAGGCCGAGCACGCCTGATTGGGGCGGGTTGAGGATTGGCGTAGACATGAGCGAGCCATAGACACCACCATTGGTGATGGTGAATGTGCCGCCCTGCATGTCAGCAATGGAAAGATCGCCATCGCGGGCCTTCTTGGCGAGACTGCCCAGCGCACTTTCAACCCCTGCCAGTGACAAAGCGTCCGCATCGCGGATCACCGGCACAACGAGCCCTTTTTCGGTGCCAACAGCCATGCCGATGTCGAAATGGTTCTTGTAGATAATATCCGTACCGTCAATCTCGGCGTTCACGGCTGGAATTTCCTTCAGAGCACTGACAACGGCCTTCGTAAAAAAGCCCATAAAGCCGAGCTTGACGCCATGCTTCTCAAGAAAGCTCTCTTTATATTTCTTCCGCAAATCCATGATCTCGGTCATGTCCACATCATTAAATGTGGTCAGCATGGCCGCGCTGTTTTGCGCTTCTTTGAGGCGCCGTGCGATGGTCTGGCGCAGGCGGGTCATGCGGACGCGTTCTTCGCGTGGGCCAGTGTCGCGGGGTTTGGCATCCTTAGCGCCGCCAGCTGTTTCGGCTTGGGCTGGAGCTTTGTTCACGTAGGCGAGGGCGTCTGCCTTGGTCGCGCGCCCATCACGGCCAGACCCGGGAATGGCTTGAGCGTCCGCATCCGCTTCAGCGGCAATGCGCCGGACGGACGGAGCGACAGGGCGCGCCTCGCTCGCCGGAGCGGGTTTTGCAGCCTCCGTCGCTGCGGGCGCACTTATGCTTGCGCCCGATCCGCTGGTCGATATACGCCCGAGCACATCATCAGGCGTTACGCTGTCGCCTTCGGCAAAAAGCCATGTCTCAAGCACTCCATTGGCGGGCGCGGCAACTTCAAGCGCCACTTTGTCAGTTTCGATCTCAACCAGGATCTCATCTTTCTGGACCTTATCTCCGGCTTTTTTAAGCAAGCTCCCAACCGTGCCTTCAGCGACGCTCTCGCCCATGCTTGGCACGATGATGTCCGCGCTGGAGCCGCTTTGGCTGGCTTTTGGTTTGGCGGGGGCAGGCGCAGCAACAGGCTCTGCTTTTGGCTGTGGCTTGGCTTCTGGCGCGTTTGCCTGCTCAGCGGGGGCAGATGTGGCGGCGGACTTTCCGTTCAGATGGGCAAGCATGGCACCGATTTCTACCGTATCGCCCTCGGCGGCGACAATTTCGGACAGAACACCGTCTTCGGGCGCAGAGACTTCGACCGAAACCTTGTCGGTTTCCAGTTCGACCAGCACTTCGTCGCGGGTCACTTTGTCGCCAGCTGATTTCAGCCATTTGCCGACCGTCGCTTCGGTTACGGATTCGCCTAATACTGGTACGGTAATATCGGTCATTTTTTGTCCCATCTCGTCGGGGGTTTTGATGTCAAAGCGTCGTCGGCACTAATGATTGCCGAAAATGCCTTCTATTTTCTTGTCGCCCAGAGCGCGGTCGAGGAAAGCATCTTTCTCCTCATTATGCTTGGAGAGGAGGCCGGTTGCTGTCGCTGCCGCTGGCGGGCGGCCAACATAGCGTGGGCGCGCGGTCTTATTGCCCGCCTGCATGGCACACCATTCGATTTCGTCACGGATAAATGTCCAGCCGCCCATATTGCGCGGCTCCTCCTGACACCAGACAATTTCAGCATCCTTGAAGCGCGCTAATTCCTTGATCATTGCTTTGCGCGGCACAGGATAAAGCTGTTCGATACGCATCAAATAGACATCATCGACACCGCGTGT
>CALLUH010000163.1 GCA_938011445.1 uncultured Hyphomonadaceae bacterium | reverse complement strand
TCTTCTTTGAGACCATGTCTGGTAGCCAGGCGCTTTTGCGAGCCTGTGAGACAGCGCTTGCTGATGAGTATTGACGATGGCTGCACTTATCTTTGAAACGGGCCGCTATATCGCTTTTCTCGGCATTTTCTTTTTCGTCTTATTCGGCATCGCTTTCTTCCTTTTTCGCGGGGCGCTTGACCGGCAAAACCTTTCAATCGCGGAAGAAGCCGAAGTGCCTGAAGCGGGTACAGAGCGCAAAGCCGTCGATTTGACCGAAACCGTCCACTATCTGCGCCGCCGCGCTTATGACCAAGCGGCCCCCGACTTACAGCGCCTCGGTGCTCGCTTTCATAAACCAATTGTCTGGCCGTTCTATCTCGGCGTCTGGTGCTTCTGCCTCGGCCTGCTTTTGATGTCGCTCACTTTTGGCTTTGTGCTTTTCGACTAAATCGACTAGAGGCTTTTGGGTCCAGACGGTCGGGCAATCGCTGGCGTGTTGTTAATGATGCGTTGGAGGAAAGTCCGGGCTCCATGGAGACAAGGTGGCGGGTAATGCCCGCCCGGCGCAAGCCGAGGGAAAGTGCCACAGAGAGTAGACCGCCGCGCGAGCAATCACGCGGTAAGGGTGAAAGGGTGCGGTAAGAGCGCACCGCGCGAACCGAGAGGCAAGCGGCATGGTAAACCCCACCTGGAGCAAGACCGAATAGGGGGCGCATATGGGCGGTCTTTGGCCCGTGCCCCGGGTGTGTCGCGTGAGGTGTTTCGCAAGGAGCATCCCAGAGGAATGGTTGCCAGACCGCGTGTCAAAGTGCGGCGAACAGAACCCGGCTTACAGACCGTCTGGACATTTTGCTTGCGCGATCAATAAGCCGCCGCAAAGGCCGCACCGAGATTGGCAATCAGATCGCCGGTATCCTCAAGCCCGGCATGAACGCGCAGGACCAGCCCGTCTTCTTCATGCCACCAGTGGCCCGCTTCGCGTTTCAAATCTGGATCGGCCGGCACAAGCAAGCTCTCATATCCGCCCCATGAAAAGCCGATGCCGTAAAGGTCGGCTACTGAGAAAAAGGCTCGCTGCGCATCTGCCGTTAATGGTTGCAACACGACACCAAAAAGCCCGCACGAACCGGTAAAGTCCCGCTGCCAGAGCGCATGATCCGGATGGCTGGCAAGCGCTGGATGGATCACGCGCTTAACGTGCTTGTGCGTCTCAAGCCAGTGCGCCAGTTCCAGCCCCGCCGCCTCATGCAGCTTCATGCGCGGCACCAGAGTCCGCAAGCCGCGCAGCGCTGTGTACGCCTCGTCCGGCGACATGGACAGGCCCCAGTCGCGGGCCGTATTGCCAATCTTCACGTCATGTTTCCTGTCGCGTGCCATCACCGCGCCGCCAAAAGCATCGGCATGACCCACGACATATTTTGTCAACGCCTGAACCGAGACATCGACGCCAAGTTCCAGCGGTTTATGGCAGACCCCCGCACCCCAGGTATTGTCCAGAATGGTTGAAACGCCATGCTTCTGGGCCGCTGCCACAATCGCCCGTGTGTCGCATAGGTCAAAGGTCAGCGAGCCGGGCGTTTCAAGGAAAACAGCTTTCGTGTTTGGCTTGAACAGGGTCTCAGTCCGGGCGCCAATCGAAGCAGGGAAGAACTCTGCGTGAATGCCCATGGCCTTCAGCCGCTGCGTCGCAAACCGCCGCGTTGGCCCATAAATACTGTCAATCACCAGAACATGATCGCCCGCTTCGGCAAGGCTCGATATGGCCAGCGCACAGGCGGTCAGCCCTGATGGAGCAAGATGGGCACCTGCCGCCCCTTCAAGATCGCATAACCCCGCGCAAAGCTCGTCATGTGTGGCAAGGCCCATTCGCGCATAGTTTGGCTTCTGGGCGTTGAGCGCATCTGTGTCAGGCAGGAGCAAAGTCGAAGCCCGTTCAATCGGCGGGTTTACCGTTGGCGAATGGCGCTTGCCGCTGCGCTGGTGGACCAGCCGCGTGGACAGCTTGCGGCCCATTAAATAGCTGGCCCCGTAGCAATGGGTAGGGAACCGTCGCTCGCCCATTCCGTCCATGAGCCGTCATAAACAGCCACCAGATCATTGCCGAGTACGGCCAGCGCCAGCGCTGTAACCGCCGCTGTCACGCCAGACCCGCAGCTTGTGACAATCAGCTTGGCAGGGTCAATTCCCTGCGCCTCGAAGACCGCGCGTAGATCATCGGCGGACTTCATAAATCCGTCCTCGATCAGCTCGCTACCCGCCACGTTCACGCTACCGGGAATATGCCCCGAGGCCAGCCCTTTGCGCGGTTCGGGTGCCTCGCCGGTAAACCGTCCTGCTGGCCGCGCATCAATAATCGTGACGCTGCTCTTTCCGACAAGAGCGGCCATCTGCGCCTTGGTCTTGATGAGGTCGGCCCGAACGCGCGGGGTCAAATGCCGCTCAACGGCAACCGGCGGAAGGTCGTCGGTTTGCCCACCTGCCTCAATCCATGCTTTAAGCCCGCCATCAAGCACGAGCACATCCGAAAACCCCATCGCCCGAAACATCCACCAGACCCGCGCCGAAGCGAAGAAATTATTCTGGTCATACACAACAAGCCGGTTGCCATCCCCAAGGCCAAGCTTGCGCACCCGCGAAGAGAAGACATGCGAAGGCGGAAATGTATGGCTTAGCTCACTGTCAGGGTCGGCAATTTCGTCAATGTCGAAATAGACCGCATCCGGAATATGTGCGCGGGTATAAGCCTCGCGTCCGGTCTCGGGTGGATTGGTGAAAGGGGCAAACCAGGTTGCGTCGATTACGCGCAAATCCGGTGCGCTGAGATTATCCATCAGCCATTTTGCGCTGACAAGCGGGCTTGATGCATTCATGGATCTAACCCTCCGTCCACGGCGGAACGGGAAGCCCTTTGGAGGTCAGAAATTCCGGATTGAACATTTTCGACTGATACCGGTTTCCATAGTCGCACAAAATGGTGACGATCGTTTTGCCCGGCCCCAAATCCTTGGCGAGCTTGATCGCGCCCGCAATATTGATCCCCGCCGATCCGCCAAGGCAAAGCCCTTCATGTTCGATCAGTCCAAAGATAACTTTAAGCGCTTCCTCGTCGGTGACCCGATAGGCGTGATCGACCTCGACGCCTTCAAGATTTGCCGTGATCCGGCCTTGGCCAATCCCCTCGGTTATGGAGGTGCCTTCAGATTTCAGTTCGCCATTCTTGTAATATTCGTAAAGCGCTGCGCCGCCGGGGTCTGCAAGCCCGATCTGGATGTCCTTGTTACGGGCCTTCAGCGCCATCGAGACCCCGCCAAGCGTTCCGCCCGAACCAACCGCGCAGATAAAACCATCAAGCTTGCCGTCCAGCTGCTCATAGATTTCAGGCCCCGTCGTATCGAGATGCGCCTGCCGGTTCGCCACATTGTCAAACTGGTTGGCCCACACCGCGCCATTAGGTTCGCTTTCGGCCAGCTCTTCGGCCAGCCGCCGCGAATAGTGGACATAATTGTTCGGGTTCCTGAACGGCACGGCATCCACTTCAATCAGCTCTGCGCCAAGCAGCTGCACAGCATCTTTCTTCTCCTGGCTCTGGGTACGCGGCATGACGATCACCGTGCGGTAACCAAGCGCCGAGCCAACCAGCGCCAGCCCAATCCCTGTATTGCCTGCCGTACCCTCAACAATCGTCCCGCCGGGTTTGAGCAAGCCTTTTGCCTCTGCATCGCGAACAATGCCGAGCGCAGCGCGATCCTTGACCGATTGCCCCGGGTTCAGGAACTCGGCCTTGCCCAAGATCTCGCATCCAGTTTCTTCAGATGCCTGTTTGAGCCGGATCAGCGGCGTATTGCCGATCGTATCAAGGACGGAGTTTTTAACGGTCATAAATGGATGCCTTTGTTCTGATCTTTGCAGGAATATAAGCTTTGTCCAATGTCGGCAATGGCGCGGCCCGAATAGAGTGCTCACAGCTTGTTCATTCGCGGCGTGATTGGAATTTCCATAAGTCTCATTATGTAGATGTGTGCGAGCTTCGAGATTGGATCGAACCCTATGAGAAACCTATTTGCTGCAGCGCTTTTTCTCGGCCTGACAAGTCTTGCCGGTGCCTTCGCAAATGATGAGGGTGTAACAGAAACACCGCTTGGGATTCCCGTTTGGCAACCGTCTCAAGATACGGAAATCCGGTATGACATATTCCGCAAGGGCAAGCCTTTCGGCACACATGTCTCCCAATTTTCGGTCGGGGAGGGCGGCGCCTTGGAGGTCCGCCACGAGATCGAGCTGAAAGCCAAGATCGGCCCGATCACGGTCTATAAATATTCCCATATGGCCACAGAAGTCTGGGACGGCGCGCGGCTCGTCTCTCTGCGTGGGGCGACCGAGAAGAATGGCGACGAGATTACCGTCTCGGCCAAAGCCCAAGAGGATGCATTGGTCGTCTCGGGAACCAATTTCGATGGTAAAGTGGACGCCGATATTGTGCCCGCAACCCATTGGAACATTCGGCAAATGTATGAGGGCGGTTTGTTATCAACCGAAGGCGGGCAGACCCTTGACGTCGTCGTTGAGGAATTAGGCCGCGAAACGCTGACCATTGCGGGCGAAAGCGTCGAGACGACCAAGTTCAGCCTCGCCGCGGATCTGACGGTTATACTGTGGTATGACGATACCGGCCGGTGGGTGAAATGCGCCTTTAGCGCGCGGGGGCAGGACATCGAATATGAGCTACAGGCGCTTTATTAGACAGGTTTGGACAGAGCGAACTGGCCCACATTGATCCGCCCGCCCATAAAACCCGCCTCACAATAACT
>CALLUH010000162.1 GCA_938011445.1 uncultured Hyphomonadaceae bacterium | reverse complement strand
TAATATATCAGATTGAATTGTTAAAGTTCATACTGAGTTAAGTGATTTCAGGTCTACTCCGTCTACGGAAAGGATTGATCTGTATGAGAGTGATGAGGGACATCATGATTATTATGGCGAGCATGTTTGCTGCGATTGCTTGTAGCGGGTGTACGGCCTTTGTGGCTGAGGATTATCCTGTGTCCCAATCTTCAGCCTCTATCGCGATTGCAGATACGCACGCCATGCGCGTGGTTGTGCCGGCCCCGATTGGTACGCCGCTGCCGCAAAAGCCGGCACCTGCGCCTGTCACAGAGCCGGGTATGCACGAAAAGCTTGAGCAGGCGCGCAATACGCTTGTTGAATATGGTGTTGAGGTCCCGCCCTCTTATGAGACCAATTATGCCCAAAGGGAGGGGCAATTGCGAGCCAGTTTAACCTCTGGATTTAATGAAGCTTTTGTGCCTGAGACAATTTTGTCTGGCTATCGGGGTGATATTCTATCGACCGAAGGGTGGTCATCCTCGCCGACTTTACGCGCCCTGCGCGGACAATTAGGTGCCCAGAGGCTTGCCTTTGGAACGCTGGGGCAAGAGCGCTATGATGCCGAATTTGCATTTTCCGCGCCGCGCCAGACAACCGGGTTGAGCTTTGACATTGGTGTTGTGCCAAGCCTTAGCTATGCCGAAGAGGGGGACTTTCGAACACGCCGGATTGGCGCAGAGTTCCGCTTTGGCCAACATATTGACCAGCGCGGGAGCGATGATGGACTGCCTAGCTGGTACTTCTTTGCCGGCGCTGACGGTCAGGCAATTATTTTTAACAATGGTTCGGCCAGCAGAGGATTTGGTGTGATTGATGGCTTGCAATTGCGCGATCAGATAACGGTTGGCGATATTCAGGCCGGGCTAAACATACGTCGGTACGGGACCAATTTCTCGTTTAATTATATCCGCCGTGAAGTTGAGTATGAATTGAACTCCGAGCGCTTTAAGCGCGATGAAGGCTTTGGCGGGATTACCCTGACCTGGAAGCGCTAAGGCACCCTGAGTTTAAACGGGTTTTTGTAAACTGTGCGTTTTGAGCGCTGATGTTGTGCACAGCTAAGCGCTCGCTTGTGAACAAACTTGCCCCGCGACAATCTACCTATTGTGTTTTGAGCCGATTTGACACACTATATCTATGATTAATGGGATATGTTCAAACGGGATAAGACTATGGCTGATTCAATAATAACGCTTCCAGGACTACAGACGCCGAGCCTAGCTTATAAGCCATTTCGCTATCCCTGGGCCTATGAATTCTGGCAGCGCCAGCAACAGGTTCATTGGATGCCCGAAGAGGTGCCCTTGGGCGAAGATTGCAAAGACTGGGCAGTCAAGCTTTCGGACAAGGAGCGCAATCTGTTGACCCAGATTTTCCGCTTTTTCACCCAATCCGATGTCGAGGTTGGCGCGAACTATATGGAAAACTACATGCCGCTGTTTAAGCCGGTTGAAGTGCGCATGATGCTCGCCGCCTTCTCGAACATCGAGACCGTGCACATTGCCGCTTATGCCTTGCTGCTGGAGACCATTGGCATGCCCGACAGCGAGTTCTCTGCGTTTATGGAATATGAGCAGATGGCCGCTAAGCACGACTATCTCGGCCAGTTCGGCGTCGAGACAGAGGCTGACATCCTCACCAGCATGGCCGTCTTTGGCGGGTTTACTGAAGGGCTGCAATTGTTTGCAAGCTTTGCCATGCTGATGAACTTTCCGCGCTTTAACAAGATGAAGGGGATGGGCCAGATCGTGTCATGGTCAATCCGCGATGAGAGCCTGCATTGCGAAGGCATGATCAAACTCTTCCACACTTACGCCCAAGAGACAGGCGCGCTGAGCAAAGCTGTTTCTGAAAATATTATGGGCTGTTGCGAAACCGTAGTTCAGCTCGAAGACAAGTTCATTGATCTCGCCTTTGAAGCGGGCGAAGTTGAAGGCATGACGCCCGACGATATCAAGCAATATATTCGCTACATAGCTGACTGGCGGCTTGGCCAGCTCAAGCTCAAGCCGATCTTCGGCATCGAGCAACACCCATTGCCATGGCTCACCGAGATCACCAATGGCGTCGAACATGCCAATTTCTTCGAAGCCCGCGCAACCGAATATTCCAAAGGCGCAACCAAGGGCGACTGGCATGGCGATGATGGCGTCTGGGGCCAATTTGACAAGATGAAATCCGGTCCGGTGGCGGCCGAATGAGCGATACGCTTTCCTTCATCCTGAAGACGTCCGCAAACTTTACACTCGGCGCAATGGCCAGCTTCCTTCAAAAGGGAGCAGACCATGCTGTCGCCATAGAGGTCGAAGAAAGCGTATTGCTAGCCTGTCGGCTCGCGCCAGACATGTTCCCGCTCACCCGTCAGGTCCAGATCGCGACCAGCATCACAATGCGCGGCGCGGCGCGTCTTGCCGGTGCAGACCTACTCGAACTCGAAGACACTGAAACGGGTTTTGCTGAACTGATTGCACGCTGCCACACAGCAAACGCCTTTGTCCAAGGGCTCGACGACGACGCCATCAATGCCAATGAAATGACCAAGATGGACATTGAGCTTGGCCCCATGACCGTCAACTGGGCAGGGCGCGAATACATCACCATGTTCACGCTCCCCAATCTCCATTTCCATGCCGCCACGGCCTATGGCCTCTTGCGCAGTCAGGGTGTCAGCCTTGGCAAACGCGACTTCCTGATGCCCGGTTAGAAGCGAAAGCGCGGGCGAACAAAACGGCCCGATAAGATTGACCCTCCCGCGCCGATCCGGCAAAAAGGGACATGAAACATATATTCAAGACACCAACCGAAATCATCGACGCCTTGGAGGCCGAATATAGCGCCGCTGTGGACGCGCTATCTTCAGCGCTTGGACAATTCCTCAAAGATGGCACCCCGCCCGATGGTGAGGCCCGTAGCGCGGGCGCGTTCTGCTATCCCGAGCTTGTCATCCGCTATCAGCCAGACGGACCACCACCGCCGATCAGCCGTTCCTTTGGCAAATTTTCCGAAGCGGGCGTCTATGTCTCCACCGTAACACGGCCAGATTTCTTCCGGCCCTATCTGACCGAGCAATTGGAGCTTCTCCTTGCCGACTATATCCTCGACATCGAGGTGCGCCGCTCGAGCATGGAAATTCCCTATAATTATGTCTGGGACAAGGACAAAGCTGGCGGCCTTGAAGAGATTGCGCCCGCAGAGCTTGCCCGCTGGTTCCCAACTTCCAAGCTTGAACATATTGGCGATGAAGTGGCGGATGGTGCGCTGTTTGAAGCGGGCGAGGAGCGCCCTTTGGCGCTATTTGATGCTCCGCGTGTAGATTTTTCGCTCAAGCGGCTGGAGCATTATACCGGCACCCCGGTTGAGCATGTCCAACAATATGTTCTGTTTACCAACTATCACCGCTATGTCGATGCATTTTGCGATTGGGCGGTCGAGCGGCTGGGGCGGGCGGGGCCCTATAAGGCGCTCTCGGTCGCGGGTGGGCTGACCATTGACGCGGACACAAAAGATGCGCGCGAGAAAATTGCGGCCGCGCCGTGGCGACGCTTCCAGATGCCCGCCTATCATTTAATGACCGAGAACGGCTCCGGCATCACGCTTGTCAATATCGGTGTTGGCCCGTCCAATGCCAAGACGATCACAGACCATCTCGCCGTTCTGCGCTCTCAATGCTGGATCATGGTTGGCCATTGCGGCGGCCTGCGCCATTCCCAGGCGATTGGCGACTATGTGCTCGCCCATGCCTATTTGCGCGATGATCATGTGCTCGACAGCGCGCTCGCTCCGGATATTCCAGTGCCCCCCATTGCCGAGGTTCAGCTTGCCCTCGCAGCGGCTGCGGGATCGGTGACCGGCGAAAGCGGCGAGGGGCTGAAGAAGCGCCTGCGCACCGGAACCGTCGTTACCACGGATGACCGCAATTGGGAGCTGCGCATCACGGAGACCGCCCGCCGGTTCAACCAGTCCCGCGCTATCGCCATCGACATGGAAAGCGCGACCATTGCGGCCAATGGTTTCCGCATGCGCGTGCCCTATGGTGTCCTGCTCTGCGTCTCCGATAAGCCGCTCCATGGCGAGATCAAATTGCCCGGCGCCGCAAATCGCTTCTATGAGCGCGCCATTGGCGAGCACATCCGCATCGGCATCGAAACCCTCGAACGGCTCGCAGCCGACGGCGGCGCCATGCTCCATTCGCGCAAATTACGGGCGTTTGACGAGCCGCCGTTCCGGTAGCCAAACTGGGTGCTATCGGCTATGCCAGCCGTAACAGAACAAGGCTTCCCGATATGCAAAACCGAATAAAGCCGCTTGAAGGCGTGCGTAATTTCCGTGATTTTGGCGGGTATGTATCGAGCCATGGCGGGCAGGTTCGCACGGGGCTATTGTTTCGCTCGGGCCATTATGCCGAGGCGACCGAGGCGGATATTGCCGCGATTGAGGCGCTCGACATTGGCTTGCAGGTTGATTTGCGCCGCCCCGATGAGCGTGAGCGGATGCCGGGCAAATGGACGGGCGCTGATCTGATTACCCATGATGGTGGCCGCGAGACCGAGGCCCCCCATCAGCGTTTTCTCGAACGCGTCGAGGCCAGTGCCGAGAAAGCCGATAATTGGATGAATGAATATTACGAGGCCGCCCCGTTCAAACCCCACCACAAAGAGATGTTCGCCGACTGGTTCGGCAAACTGGCAGAGAACGACACCGGCGCACTGGTCAATTGCGCCGCCGGCAAGGACCGCACGGGGCTGCTTTGTGCGCTAACCCATCATGTGCTGGGTGTGTCCGAGGATGATATGGTTGCTGATTATGAACTGACAAATATCGCGGCCAAGGTTGATGACCGGATTGATGAAGCGCGCGACTATTTCAACAATCTGCTCGGCAAGACCTATGATGCCGATGTCTACCGGCCCTTTCTCGGCGTCCGTGCGCGCTATCTGGCCACAGCGATGAACGCCATCAAGACCGAGGCCGGATCCATCGACGCCTATCTCGAACAGGCCCTCGGCGTGGACGCTTCCTTGCGTGCCCGCCTTGTCGATCGCCTGGTCGCTTAGCCCGTTTCGCTGGCCCCGCGCCGCGCACGCAATATCTTCTCTGTACGGTGGAAATCTTTAACATTGTCCACATCAATCGGCGCATCTGCAAACGGCATACGCACGGGGGCAATTTTCATGTTCCAGCGCTTGGACAAATGCTGGGCCAACCCGTCCAGCGTGGCGAGCATGAATTTGTATTTAATCAAAAACCGCAACCCGAAGGCTTTCAGGATACGCTCGGGCTTCTTGCCAAATTGCCCGCCCGTCTCGAAGGCGCGCGCCGCTTCGATTGCTTTGCCATTCATTGCGCCATAAAGATTGCAGCTCGACCAGCCGCCATCGCGCAAGTCGTGGAAAGCGCGCTTGCCGTCGGGATAGGCTTTCAATATCACGTCCGCTGGCGTCATCGCTACGGCCGCATCATAATCGGTAGACCGGATTTCCTCGCAAAAATGATCAATCATTTCCGTCGTGTGCAGCGCATTGTCGCCGGTTGAAACAAGCAGCGGATAGGGGGCTTCAATCGTTTCGGACGCATACAGAATACTTTGGAACAAATTTGACTGGCTCTGGACAAATTCAATCTCGCCCGCTTCGAACCGTTTGGCGAGCGCTGGGGTTTGGCGCAGCAAGTCTTCGCTCTCGATTGAAACGACAATCCGGCCAATATGTGCGCTGGCGTGAAGCTCGCGCACGACGCGTTCAAGCATGACAACCCCATCAATCTCGACGAGGCATTTGTGGCTCGCCTGCTGAAGCTGGGCAACGGCATCCTCAGCGCCCTGACGGCTGGCGGATAGAACAAGGGCGGTCATAAGCTGCATGTTCAGCCTCCGGAAGATATAGCTTGAGGGATGGGCGCTTGCGCGCGCATGGCGCGGCCCAGATCTCTTGCCTGCTGGGGGGCGGACAAGTTGGATAAAAGACTGCGAAGTGTCTGGTCGTCTTTCCGCGTTCGGGCATAGCCGATGCAGGCGTCGAACTTTTCAAACAATTGTTCAAGCGAGATCGGCGCAGCCTTGGAGCCAACCGGCATAGCAATCTGTGTGCTGTATGTGTCACCGGAAGAAGTTTTGACATGAACTTCGGTTGGAAATTCGGATTCCATCTTTGCGACATATTCCTTCCGGATTTTTGGGAAAAAATCCCGAACGTCCGGGCGTGCAATGGCCTCATCGTTGAAATCTGCAAGCGTTACCATGCCCGATTTCAGACCCGCAGCGAGGTTATATTCCAGCGAAAACTTGGCTTCCGCCTCATTGCCTGGCCGATCATACATCAGATTGCGCAAATGGCTTTCAGGTGCGCGAACGAAAATCTCTTCCGTGTTCTCGGGCGTCAAGCCATGTGCGTCGCGCAAAGCCAGCAAGCCATCAAGCGCGCGGTGGACACTGCCGCAATTGGGAAAGCGTTTGATCTTCAGTCCATAGGCTTCGATATGCAGCGGGCTGCCAATATCACTATCTGCAAATCTCATGGTTTGGCCATGCTCTGCCGTGCCGCGCATCTGCTCGGCCAGCACGTCAGCATCCTGGCCCACCATCAAAGTGCGCAAGCCCGTTGGTCCGTCCAGCGTGTCCGGTCCCGCTGTCAGCCCCGCGCGTGCCATCAGCGCAGACTGCACCCCGCCCGAGGCCGCAAAGCCTGCATGTAGCGGCTTCGTCTCACTGCCAAACTGGCTCATAAACCCGCCCGCCCGCGAGGTTGACATGGAGATCGCATGGGCCGTCTGTTCAGCAGACAGACCGAGCAGCCGTGCGCACCCGGCCGCCGCGCCTATCGCGCCAAGCGTGGCCGTCGCATGCCAGCCGCGATTGCGGTGGAACGGATTAACCGCCTGCCCAACGCGCCCCATAATCTGAAGGCCAACAATATAGCCGTCAATCATGGCCTCAACCGCCGCATCTTCCTGCTCGGCCACAGCCAGAAGTGCAGGGACAAGCACAGCGCTGGCATGGGCTTTGGCGGGATCGAAATTATCGTCAAAGTCGAGCGCATGGGCGCACGCGCCATTATAAAGCGCCGCCCAGGGCGCTGACAGGGTTTCGCTCCGTCCCGCCAGGGAACATGGCCCGTCCCCCCAATTTCCAAGCGCCAGCCATAATTTATCCGTCAGCACCGAACTGGCGCCCGCGACCATGCAGCCTATCGTATCAATCAGTGCCATGTGCGCCGTTTCGCGCGCTTGAACGGACCAGTCCGCCGCGACGCTGGAAGTCCAACGCGCCAAAGGCTCAAGCGGGGCGACACGTGATTGGGGCATAATCTTCAGACTAATTTGCGATGCGCTTTCGGGCGGGCTTGTCATGAGGTTTCATTATCGCACGCTGTTTCGTAAGATGGTAGCCTAACGTAAAGCAATCAACTTCGATTTTTCT
>CALLUH010000161.1 GCA_938011445.1 uncultured Hyphomonadaceae bacterium | reverse complement strand
TGTCGGCAACGCGCAACCGTGAACAGGGCCATTCGGCGAAAGCGGCATCGAGAATAGCGCAACCAGCGAGCATAAGCTCGGCGCGGTCTGCGCCAACGGTCGGAATTTGCGCACGGGCTTCAGGGGTAGCGCTTGTAAAGTCGCGCATTGTTTCTTGAGCTTCTACCTGAGTAAGCCACTGGCCGTCTACGCGGTCTCGGCGATATTTTACCAAGCCAAGACGAATGCCCGCAAGACAGGTGACGGTGCCGGATGTGCCGATCATATAGGCGTTATCACTGGCCAGCCGCTCCGCAAATTCCTTGCCGACTTTCCAATTGCCAAAGGTTGCACGTGCTTTCTGATACATCATCTCGAAGCGATCCTCGAATCCGGCAGAGGCAAAGCTTTCGGTTAGTGTGACCACACCAAGCGGAAAAGAATACCATGCGCTTATCGGCATCGTGTTGACGAGCGCTTTTATGTCACGCTCGGGCCTGCCAGCGAGGTCAATGAAAGCCACTTCCGTAGAGCCGCCTCCAATGTCGAGCACCATGACGAGACCGGCATCCGGTTCGAGCAAATCATGGCAGCCAATCGCGGCAAGGCGAGCTTCCTCTTTGGCGCTGACAATTTTGAAGCTAAGCTTGCTACGCGCCTGTACGTTTCGGATGAAGTCGGCGCCATTTTCAGCCTTTCGGCATGCTTCCGTGGCGATGCAGCGAACATGCCGCACACCAAGGGATTTGAGCTTGGCCCGAATGGTGCCAAGCGCATCATAGGTGCGCTCCATGGAAGCATCCGATAGCTTGCCCGTTGCCGACAAGCCTTCACCAAGGCGGACGATCTGTGAATGGGAGTCGACCACATGAAAATGGTCGCCTGCGGGTCTGGCCACCAGCAAACGGCAATTATTCGTCCCTAGATCCACCGCAGCATAAAGCGGTAGCTTGTATCTCCGACTGTGCGTTCGTGACTTGCGCGCAGCAGGCTTATTGTTCATAGGCATGAGGTGCCCAACTTGTTTTTCGCTGGCGTCTGTCTAGCACAAGGTTCGACTTTTTACGATGTTTCTGCGGTTTTTTAGGTATTTTGGATGGGGCGACCGCAAGCGGGCCGAAGCGGACCCTATTTCCGAAGCAGATGAGGGACGCGCCTGTCCTAATATGCCGCTTTTAAGGGATGCAAAGTTTGCCATAGGTGACGTGTTGCGCCATCGATTGCATCCTTTTCGCGGGGTCGTATTTGATATTGATCTGGAGTTTTCCAATACCGAGGAATGGTATGAAGCCATCCCCGAGGATATGCGGCCAGAGCGCGATCAACCCTATTATCATCTGTTTGCCGAGAATGATACGAGCCATTATGTAGCTTATGTCTCCGAACAAAACCTTGTGCGTGACGAGAGCCGCGAGCCGATTTGCCATCCCGATATTACCGAAGTGTTTGATTATTCAGACGAGGGCTACGCGCTTAAACAGTCCCACAGCAATTAGGAGCGGTCCCAGAGCCAGGTCTGTCAGCTCTCTGGACGCATCTCTCTTGGCTTTATCTGAGATCAATTCGGGAAATCTTTACGTGTTGTGCTCTGTTTAGCGCCAGCCAACGTAGCAAGCAGGCGCGCGACATATGTATGGATTTGCTGAGTTCCAGATCAAAATCGCCGTCTCCCGAGACATCTGCAGAAATGCTTTGGGCGAAATCGGTTAGCTGCTCGAACAGGGCCTCGGCTGCCAGCCGCTTTTTCTCAACGGTTGCGGCCTCGACATTCTGCCGTGCGAGGGTAAAATCAGTATTACTGTCCATGTCAAACCTCCCGTAAACGTTACAATACCTTAACAATATGTGCCAATTCGAATATGGCTACTGGGCAAAAGTCGGGTTTTAATCAAATAATATTCAGTCGCGTAGCAATGATGCATGCGTGGGTTGTGTTCTTCGCGTTTAACTTTTTTCGAGCGCGTGTTTGGGCATCTTTGACAGCGCTGACAGAGATGCCCAAAATGCGACCGGTATCCTGAATTGAGTCACCACTGGCAGCGCATTGCAGCACGTCTCGTTCTTGTTTGCTGAGGACCGGCTGGTGCGTCTCAGCTTGATTGATCAATTGGTCGAGATCCTGAAGCACTGCTTGGCATAAGTCTTCTATGGCGGCCAACTCATCGCCTTCGAAAGAGAACTCCGATCCGGCGATTGAGACGCCGCCGCGCAGTCGGCCATCCTTATTCAGAAGTGGTACGACGAACCCTTCTTTCAGGCCAAAAGATCCCGCTATTTCGAGTAAATGTTTGCTATGCTTGGAAAGATTTTTCGTGGCGTCGCGCCAGAAAAAGGGTCCAGTTGCAGTCCGTCCATATTGAGCAATTGGACCGAGTGCAAAGCCTCTTTTTTCTTCCCACTGGTCGAGCATTTTGCGTGGCCAGTTTGAATAGATATGAACGCTTTTGGAGTCAATTGGAGCGTTATCACGAACACCTGATACCAAATAGTATGGGATATCCATGTGTCGCAAGTCTCGCTCAAAAGTGGCCAAAACATCGGCGATTTCCTGAGTTTGGGGAGGCATGGCACGGAAGATATCCTGTTGGGGATTTGGGTCGTATTCTTGACTGTGTCGCAGTGTTGATCTCCCGCTATTATTGCCCACCGGATATAAAGTGTATTTTGTAGGCCCTCCTTTTACATAACTAAACAAATTGTAAATTCTAGGGCATTTGTTCAAACACAGACGATTAAATTTTTCGCTGGAACAATGTGGTTGCGCTCTCCAAAGACAAAGGCTAGCTCGTTTTAACCAGATAGCGGAACGTTCAGATATGGTAAAAATCGCAATTATTGGAGCGGGGATGGCTGGATTAAGCTGTGCTATGCACCTTTTGAAAAGCGGGCGTTCTGCAATAAACATTACAGTTTTTGAAAAATCTCGCGGGATTGGAGGCCGTATGGCAACGCGCTATGCGGGTGACTATGAGTTTGATCACGGCGCGCAGTATTTTAGCGCGGGCTCGGAACGGTTTAGGGCGTTTGTCAAAGCGCAAGCGGCAGCGGGAAATATTTTGGCGTGGCCAGACCGAATCGAAAAAATTGGCCGCGCATCTGCACGAAAAGTGGAACGTTTTGTCTCTGCGCCGCGCATGAACAGTCTGTGCAAGGCGCTGGCTGGGCCGCTTGAGACGGTCTTGAAAATGCGGATTTCTGCCGTCGAGAAACAGGCCGATGGTTGGTACTTGTTGGATGATGCGGGAGAACGTCATGGGGTGTTTGACTATGTTGTCAGCGCGATGCCGGCGCCGCAAATGGTGGCGCTTTTGCCGGATGCGTTTGCCAGGGATGGTGATGCGCTTTCGGCGGTGCGCATGGCGGGATGCTTTTCGCTGATGCTGGGGTTTGAAGCGGCGCCGGAAATGCCATGGGAGGCGGCACGGATCGCGGGGTCTCCGGTGGGCTGGATCGCGGTCAATTCGAATAAGCCCCGGCGCGTGACCGGCTTTTCCGTGCTGATCCAGTCGAGCAATGATTGGGCCGAAGCGCATTTGGAAGATGCGCCAGAGACGGTTGAGGCGACTTTGCTTGATACGGCGTCAGGGCTTGCTGGCGTTGATCTTACGCAAGCGGACCATAAGGCGCTGCATCGCTGGCGCTATGCGGCAACGCCGCAGCCGCTCGGGAGGCCATTTCTACTTGATGGGGAGGCGGGGCTTGCCGCGTGTGGCGACTGGTGTCTTGGCAGCAAGGTTGAGGCGGCGTTCGAAAGCGGGGCGCAATTGGCCGATGCTTTGCTTGAGCAGATTGCTGATTAGCGCTTAGCCGTCTTTGGATTTATGCGCGAGGCTGGCCGCATTGGCCTCCCAGTTCTGGCCATCAAACGGGCAAATCGTAATGTCGAGCTTCTGCCAGTCATCAAGGCAGCGATACGTGACGGCTACGCCATCAGGGTTTGAGCGCGGACTATAATAGCTTTTCACGCCGCAAGTTTTGCAGAAGAGATGCTGGGCCGCGCCGGTGTTGAAGGTGTAACGGGTGAGCGCATCTTCGCCTTGCAGGAGCTTGAAGCGGCTTGCGGGCACAATGACATGGATGTTGCCGGACATAGCACAGATCGAGCAATTACAGTCTTCTGCTTCCAAGCGTTCGGGCAGATTGACCTCGAACCGTACCGCGCGGCAATGGCATCCGCCTGTGTGCTGGCGCATCCTCATCATGACATATAAACGGCGGTGCCGGACACAGCCACCATCATCATCGAGCCACCTTGGCCGACCACCTCATAGTCAATATCGACACCGACCACGGCATTCCCGCCAAGGCTGCGGCATTCCGCCTGCATTTCGTGCATGGCGGTCTCACGCGCTTCGCGGATTGTGTCCTCATAGGCCTGGGAGCGTCCGCCAACCACGTCGCGGATGCTCGCAAAGAGATCTTTGAACAAATGGGCGCCGATAATGGCTTCGCCGGTGACAACACCTTTGTATTCGCGGATGTCATGGCCCTGAATGGTTGGGGTGGTTGTAACGATCATAGAGTCTTCCTCCAATTAAAATTATTGATAAACAATAATATTGGTGTGCGTCTGCTGTCTTTCAAGGTGTACGTGCCTCGATTGTTTCGAGCATGGTCATCGCGCAGTCAGAGATCACCGTACCCGGCGGGAAGATCGCCACGGCACCAGCGGCGAGCAGGGCGTCGAAATCTTGCGGGGGGATGACGCCCCCGACAATGATGCTGGTTTTGGCTGCACCTTCATTGCCAAGCGCGCGGCGAAGCTCTGGCACAAGGGTCAGGTGTCCGGCGGCGAGCGATGAGGCGGCTACGATGTCAACTTCGGCCGCGAGCGCATCTGCGGCCGCCTCTTCTGGGGTCTGGAAGAGCGGGCCGATGACGACATCCCAGCCAAGATCAGCCAGTCCCGAGGCGACGACTTTCTGGCCGCGATCATGGCCGTCCTGTCCCATTTTTGCGATGTAGATTTTTGGCTTGCGGCCATGTTCTGTCTCGAAAGCCAGAGCGCGGGCCTTGGCGTCTTCGCCCTTGTCCGTGCCGCCGACGCCTTTGCCATAGACCCCGCTAATCGAGCGAATGACGGCTTTGTGGCGTCCGTCTGCAGCTTCTACGGCGTCGGAGATTTCGCCGACAGTGGCCTTGGCGCGTGCGGCGTCTACGCTGAGGGCGAGCAGATTGCCATTGCCGGAGATGGCTGCTTGTTTGAGCGCGGTGAGGGCAGCGTCAACCTCGGCCCCGGAGCGTTCGGCACGCAATTGGGCGAGCTTGTCGAGCTGTTTCTGGCGCACAGCGGCATTGTCTACTTTCAAGACGGGAACGGTTTCGGGTGTGTCGAGATGGAATTTGTTGACGCCGACGACGGTTTGCTGGCCGCTATCAATCCGCGCTTGTGTACGGGCGGCCGCTTCCTCGATGCGCAGCTTGGGCAAGCCCTGCTCGATGGCCGCAGCCATGCCGCCCATGGTCTCGACCTCTTCAATATGGGCCATGGCGCGGGCGGCGAGATCATGGGTGAGCCGTTCGACATAATACGAGCCGCCCCATGGGTCGATGGTTTGCGGCGCACCAGCTTCGTGCTGCAAGAAAAGCTGCGTGTTACGAGCGATGCGGGCGGAGAAATCGGTCGGCAAAGCGAGCGCTTCATCAAAGCTGTTTGTGTGCAGACTTTGGGTTTGCCCGCCCGTCGCCGCGATCGCTTCAAGGCAGGTGCGGGTGACATTATTGTAGACGTCTTGCGCGGTGAGCGACCAGCCGGACGTCTGGCTGTGGGTGCGCAGGCTTAGGGATTTGGGGTTTTGCGGATCGAACTGTTTGACGAGCTTTGCCCACAACAGCCGCGCGGCGCGTAATTTGGCGACCTCCATAAACGTGTTCATGCCAATGGCCCAGAAGAAAGACAGGCGCGGGGCGAAGGCATCCACGTCGAGACCGGCCGCACGTCCGGCGCGGATATAGTCAATGCCGTCAGCCAGCGTATAGGCCAGCTCCAGGTCAGCCGTCGCGCCCGCTTCTTGCATGTGATAGCCGGAAATGGAGATCGAATTATAGCGCGGCATATTCTGGGAGGTGTAGGCGAAAATATCGGAGATAATCCGCATAGAGATTTTGGGCGGATAGATATAAGTGTTGCGGACCATGAACTCTTTGAGGATGTCGTTCTGGATCGTGCCTGCGAGCTTGTCCGGGCTGACGCCCTGTTCCTCGGCGGCAACGATATAGAGCGCCAATACTGGCAGAACCGCGCCGTTCATGGTCATGGAGACGGACATTTCATCAAGCGGGATGCCGGAGAAAAGCGTGCGCATGTCGAGGATACTGTCAATCGCAACGCCCGCCATGCCAACATCGCCAGAGACGCGCGGATGGTCTGAATTATAGCCGCGATGGGTGGCAAGATCGAAGGCGACCGAGAGCCCTTTCTGTCCGGCGGCCAGGTTGCGGCGATAGAAGGCATTGGAGTCCTCGGCGGTCGAGAAGCCTGCATATTGGCGGATGGTCCATGGCCGCTGGGTGTACATGGTCGGATAGGGCCCGCGTCCAAACGGGGCGAGGCCGGGAAAGTCGTCGAGATGGTCGAGTTCGACGGTGTCGGCCGCCGTGTAGAAGGCTTTGAGGTCTATGCCTTCGGGGGTGTCGCCAATGATGGGCGCGGAGGGGGAGGCGTCTGCTCTGGGCGAGCTGCCATCACTGAAGGGGAGCTTGGTGAAGTCAGGAAACTGGCTCATTCTGAAATCCCCAATTCTGCATGGGCAAGCTCTAGGGTGGCGATGACATCGACGCCGATATGGATATAGCTGTCGATGCCGGCTGATTGCCACGCGTCGGCATGATCGCCCGCTTTGCCCGCAAGATAGAGCCGCTGGACGCCAGCGTCTTTGAGGGCTTTGGCGGCGGTTTCGGCCTCGGCTGCATAGGATTTGTCGCTGCCGCACAGGACGGCGAGGGCGCAGCCTGAGGCTTTGTAGGCCGCGACGAGACCGGCGGTGGTTTCGGGCGGCGTGGGCGCGGATTTGGCCTCTATGCCGCCAGTGGCAAACAGGTTGCGGGCGAAATCGACGCGGGCATTGTGGCTGGCGAGCGGGCCGAGCGTGGCAAGGAAGATGGCAGGTCGGTTGCCCGAGCGCTTTGC
>CALLUH010000160.1 GCA_938011445.1 uncultured Hyphomonadaceae bacterium | reverse complement strand
GCCCCGATCATGCCGTTCACCAGTGAAGAAGCTTTCCTGATGAGCCGGTTTGTCAATGGTGATGCCGAAAGCGTTCACTTGCTACAATTCCCCGCCGTCCCTGGAGACTGGAAAGACGACGCGCTTGCCGCCCGCTGGGCGAAAATCTTCGAAGTTCGCCGCGTTGTCACAGGCGCGCTGGAGATTGAACGCCGCGAGAAACGGATCGGCTCTTCGCTCGAAGCCGCCCCTGACGTTTACATCACAAACAAGGACCTTCTAAAGCTTGTCAAAGCCGAAAGCCCTGCCGATCTCTTCATCACCTCTGCCGCAGAGCTCAAACACCAAGACGCCCCCGCAGGCGCGTTCACGCTCGATGATGTTGAGGGCGTTGGCGTGGTGCCTGTTAAAGCCACCGGCATCAAATGCGCGCGCAGCTGGAAATATTTCGATCCGGCGACCGCATTGGCGGAGTTCCCCGATCTGTGCCGACGCGACGCCGAAGCGGTCAGATATCTCGCCAGGGAGGCCAGATGACGCAAACACAACGCCTTTCTATTGCCGTCCTGATTATCCCTCTCGCCTTGATCCTTGATCAATGGTCGAAACATCTCATCCTCAAGCAAGACAGCCTAAACGCGCTCGGCTGCCTGAACGGGACAGAATATTGCGGACAGATTATCGCTTCGCCACTGTTTAACATCTCGATGGTCTGGAATCGCGGCATGAGTTTTGGCCAGTTCCAGTCCGAAGGGATTATGCGCTGGGTGCTGGTGTTTGTGTCGCTGGCCATTGGCGCGGGCTTTTGCGTCTGGCTGTTTCGGGCGACGGGGCGGCTGCTGACGGTTGCTTTGTCCCTCGTCGTGGCAGGTGCAATTGGCAATGTCATCGACCGGATACGCTTTGGCGCTGTGGTTGATTTTATGGATGTCAGCCCGTCCATCCCGTTTTTTCCGTGGGTTTTCAATGTTGCCGATAGTTGCATAACTGTTGGTGCGGTCTTGCTATTGCTCGATCAGTTTATATTCTCGCGCGAATGAGTTAGACTCGTCTTTAGAGTCTGGGGCAGGGTTGCTCGCACAATAGATTTTGAGGATACAATCATGACGAAGAGAGTTCTTTTTGCCCTTGCCATTGGCGGCGCTTTGGCCACGAGCGCGTGCAGTTCCAATAGTAGTGAACGCGCGGGCACGCCGAATGAGTTTCGTATCATCAAGAAGGCACCGCTGACAGTGCCGCCTGAATATAGCCTGCGCCCTCCCGAGATTGGCACCACGCGTCCGGCCGAGCTGTCGGCCGAACGGGCCGAGCGGTCTTTCGTATTTGGTCAGGAGATTGGTGCAAATGCCAGCCTTGCCGAGCAGGTGCTTGTGGCGCGCGCCGGAGCGATCTCGGTAAGCCCGATCATTCGCGAAGCGATTGATTATGAAGAGGCGGGCATCTTGCGTAAAAGTACCGAGATTGGCGATGCGGTTACGGGTTGGACTGGAAACGAAGAGGAAGTGGCCGACGCGGCAAGTGACAGCGCCACTGGCGGCGGCGCGGTGAAGATTGAACGCTCCAATGGCTCACGCATCAAATTGCCGGGCACCTAGCTTATTGTTCTGGGCGGCGCTAGGGGTTAAGCGGGTTCGGCTCTATACTCTGCATCATGCCTGATTCTATCGCGCCTCAGACCGAAAACCGGCCGCTGATCCAGCGTCTGCCTGCCGATGCGGTCAACCGCATTGCCGCAGGCGAAGTGGTCGAACGCCCCGCCGCAGCTGTCAAAGAACTTGTCGAAAACGCGCTCGATGCCGGGGCCACCCAAATCGACATTGGGATTGAGGCGGGCGGGCTCACCCGTCTGACGATCTCCGACAATGGCTGCGGCATGAGCGCGGACGAGCTCCTGATCGCGCTCGAACGCCATGCCACTTCCAAGCTCAGCGCGGACGAGACCGGCTATGTCGATTTGCTCAATATTCACACAATGGGTTTTCGCGGCGAGGCATTGCCCTCTATCGGCTCGGTCTCGAAAATGCAGATCACCTCTCGCGCGCCCGGCGAAGACGCGTGCCAAGTCCTCGTCACCGCTGGCCAGATTGACGGCCCAAGGCCCGCCCCATGGACAGGGCGGGGCGCATCGGGCACCCGCATCGACGTTGCCGACCTGTTCTATGCCACCCCCGCACGGCTCAAATTCATGAAGTCCGAACGCGCCGAGACCATGGCCGTCACCGATGCCTGCCGCCGCTTGGCCATGTCGCGTGCCGATGTCGGCTTTTCCCTCGAAAGCAATGGCCGCTCGATGTTCCGCTACACAGCCGAGACCGGCACCGAAACCGAACAACGCCTTGCAAGACTTGGCGCGATCATGGGCCGCGATTTCCGCGAAAACGCAATTTCCATAGAGGCCAACCGCGAAGGCGTTTCCATTTCCGGCTTTGCTGGCCTGCCCACGCTCTCTCGCGGCAATGCGCAAAAACAATTCCTCTTCGTCAATGGTCGCCCCGTCAAAGACCGCTTGCTTAATGGCGTTATCCGCGCTGCCTATGCCGACTTCCTCGCTCGCGACCGACATCCCATGGCCGCGCTGTTCGTCGAGCTCGACCCCGAATATGTCGATGTCAACGTCCACCCCGCCAAAACCGAAGTCCGCTTCCGCGATGCCAATAATGTGCGCGGCTTGCTCATTGGTGCGCTCAGACACGCGCTCGCCGCCGCTGGTCATAGAGCCTCAACCACCGTCGCCGGATACGCGCTCGGCAAAGTCCAAGTTGAACCCACGGCTGACCCCCAAAGCGGCGGCCTCTGGGACAGGCCGGCCGCGAAAGTCTCGCCCGCCTTCCTGCAAGGCGACTATGCCCCGCGCGGCCCTATGGGGGCAGGGGCACAAACCGCCTTCGCCGAAAGCACCAGTGCCGCCTACACCCACGCTCCCGACGCCGCCCCGAGCGCGCGCACCGAGCCGGACCTGCCGCACCCGCCAAATGCACCGGACTTTCCCCTCGGCGTTGCCCGTGCCCAGCTTCACGAAACCTATGTCATCGCCCAGACCGCTGACGGCATCGTCATCGTCGATCAACATGCTGCACATGAACGCCTTGTCTATGAAGGCATGAAACGCCAAATGGCGGGGACAGGCGTGCGCCGTCAGGCGCTGCTCATTCCGGACATTATCGAACTCTCCGAAGATGAAGCTTCCCGTATCCTCGCCCGCGCGGACGAATTGCTCCCGCTTGGGCTAGAGCTCGAACCCTTTGGCACAGGCGCTATTTGCGTGCGCGCGACACCGGCCTTGTTTGGCGAGATGGATGTTAAAGGGCTGATACAGGATCTGGCCGATGATTTCGCCGAATATGAAGAAGGTCTCGTCCTTAAGGAACGCTTCGAAGAGGTGATGGGCAATATGGCCTGCCGAGGCTCGGTGCGCGCGGGACGGCGTTTGAATGCCGAGGAAATGAACGCGCTCTTGCGCCAGATGGAAGCCACACCCCATTCGGGCCAATGCAATCATGGCCGCCCAACCTATGTCGAGCTGAAGCTTGCAGATATAGAACGCCTGTTTGGGCGAAGGTGAGGGGCGTACCTTACCTTGAGCGCTTCCTATTCAATCGCCAGAGCGGTCATATATTGCACCCAGGCCAAAGCGGCTGCTTCTTCGGCCAACACAAAGGCGCGCTCTGAATCAATCCGGCTCTGTTCTGTTATCAACACATCAAGATAGCTGATCTCGCCAGCCTCGAAGAGGCGGTTGGACAGCTCCAGCGCTTTTGCAGCCGCTTCAAGCGCCTTACGCTGCTCATCGGCGGCAGCCCGATTGGCGCGCAGCTGGGCTTGAGTGGTGTCTATCTCGTTGACGACGCCGAGGACTGTCTGTTCGTATTCGAGCAAGGCTCTGTCGGCCTGCGCGTTTTCGGCATCAATTTGCGCCAGAAGCCTACCTCTGCCGATCAATGGAACAACCAGACTTCCGATCAGGCTGGTCGAGATGCCGCTGACCGATAGCGGGGCCCCCTGAGAATCGTTGAGCACGCCATTGCCTTGTAATGATATCGATGGGTATAGTGATCTGCGTGCGGAGAGTTGCTCATAGGCTTCGGCATTCACCGTCAGAATCGCAACGCGAATATCCGGTCTTTGATCGAACAGTGTATCGGGGTCTGGGGTCACGTCTGGCGGTCGGGGAAATGTGAAATCCTCTGCGACCGAAGTGGAATAGAGCAGGTCCAAATCGTCATTGTTACCGACCAGTTGGCGCAGAGCATTCTGCAAAGCGCGCTCTTGTCCGCGTAGAGACTCGATGCGTGACGAGACTTCGTTTAACTGGCGGGTGCTGCGGGTCAGATCAAGCGCGGTCGCGTATCCGGCATTTGATAGCCGTTCAATCCGGTCAAGGCTCTCTGTGAGCCGCAGCGCGCTTTGGCGGGCAAGGGCTGCTTCAACCTGTCTTGCGCGTAGCTGTATATAAGTGGCGACAATTTGTGAGCTGACAAGGCGGCGAATATCGGCGACGACAGCTTCACTGGCCAAGCCACGCAGCCTGGCCGCTTTGACCGAAGCGCGAACGGCGCCAAAGATATCAAGCTCCCAATCGAGACGCAGAGCTGCGCTGCCATCAGGAAATTCGGTGAAATCGGAATTGCCGGTAAGACTCAAGGATGGAAAAAGCCGCGCGAACTGGGTGCGTGTAAATGCGGCGTTCTCGTCGATCTGGGTTTCAGCGATCAGGACATCCAGCCCGCTATCGCGCCCGGATGCGACCAGCCCGTTGAGGAGAGGGTCCTGGAGGCCAGACCACCACTGCGTCTGTTCTGTTGACAGGTCTGCTGTAGATATGGCGGGACTGATTTTATAGGCCCGATCTGCACTTGCGCATGCAGCGAATGCGGCCAAACAAACGGTCATGGCGAGACGGTTTTTTATTGTCACATCTTTTTCCTTAGGTCGAGACATCTGCTTGTACCCCTAGGGGGTTAACGGAGGGCTAGCGCATCTGCCTTTTGAACAACTCTTAATAGGCGATGAACAAGACCAGGTAAGACTGCGCGATCAATTCGATCCTTTATTGACCAATCTTTGATAGTCAGAACACTGCTAATCAGGGATCGAGTTTATGTTGCAGAAAAGTATCGTCTCAATCTTCTCCCAGTCTGTGGGTGCAGCCGGACCGGACGGTGTAAAACCGCTTGGCTCCAGCGTTGTTGCCATTTTCGTGCTGTCTTGTTTGGTCAATACGTTGTTCCTGACAGGGCCTATTTTCATGATGCAGGTCTATGACCGTGTTCTGGGAAGCGGAAACATTGCAACCCTTATCGGTTTGTACGCCATTGCGCTGCTGATGTATGTCATGTTTGGCATGTTTGATACATTGCGCCAACAGATTGCAACATTGCGCGGAGAAGAGGTCTCAGCCAAATTTGACGGTCCGGCTTTTCATGCGTCTCTGGATGCGGGAGCGTCGGGTACGATTGACGAGCGCACGAACGCGCCCGAGGATGTTGATACAGTGCGCGGCTTTATCACATCGCCTGGCATGATGACGTTCTTCGATCTGCCTGCGATCCCGTTCTATTTTCTTGCGGTGATGATGCTTCACCCGGTTTTGGGGATGGTGACGGTGGCCGCGGCAGTGATTTTGGCAGGCTTGGCCATGTTCAATGATCGCAAGAGCCGCGAGCGGATGAGCGATGCGCAGAAAAATCTCGCTGGTGTGTCCCGTATATTGGGGGCTGCCCGACAGGACGCCGAGAGCCTGAAGGCGAACGGTATGACCCATGCGGCCCAAGCTTACTGGCAGGCAAAGCACGAAGGCGCACGGGGCGAACTTGTCTCGAGCATGCGCATCACCGGCGCGGTCGGATCGGTGACTAAAGCGCTGCGCCTGTCCATTCAATCGCTTGTGCTTGCAGTTGGTGGCTGGCTTGCCGTGATCGGCCAGCTTAGCCCGGGTGCCATGATTGCAGCCTCGATTGTGTTTTCGCGCTCCATTGCGCCAATTGAGCAATTGCTGAACAATTTCCGCAATATGTCTCGTGCGCGAGATGCATGGTCACGGATCCAGACCTGGATGCCAGAATATATGGAGGCAAAGGCCGAAGCTTTCAGCCTTCCTGCGCCGTCGAAAACACTATCTGCCGATAATGTGTCGATCAGAATCCCAGGGCAAGAAAGTCTTCTTTTGACCGGTGTTGCAACCGAACTTCAGGCGGGCGATGTTTTGGCCATTATCGGGCCAAGCGGTGTTGGCAAGACGTCGCTTGTGCGGTCGATTGTCGGGGCGTGGCCGGTCGCGGGCGGAACTTTACGTCTTGATGGCGCCGAATTATCGCAGTGGCCTGCGGAGAAACTCGGTGCTCATATCGGTTATCTGTCCCAGTATACGAACCTGCTGAACGGCACGGTTGCGCAGAATATTGCGCGTTTCCGGCCGGATGCAACATCGGAAAGTGTGATCAATGCCGCAACAGTTGCGAGCGTGCACGAGATGATTTTGGGGTTTGAAAATGGTTATGAGACCTATCTGGGCGAGGGCGCAGTGCAGTTGTCCGGCGGGCAAAGGCAAAGGATAGGCTTGGCCCGCGCCTTATTCGATGACCCGTTCCTTATGGTGCTCGACGAGCCAAGCGCGCACTTGGACCGGCCCGGCAAGATCGCACTTGCGCAGGCAATCTTTACCCGCCGACAAACGGGAAAGATAACAATCATCACAAGCCATGATCCCGTTTTGATGAAACTTGTGACCAAAGTGCTCGTGCTCGAGCAAGGAAGAATGGCCATGTCCGGACCGAAGGATGCCGTGTTTGCGAGGATGAAGGAAATGTCCGGCCAGGCACAAGCCCAGCAACCGGCGTCTCAATCTGCCGAAGCGAACGCAAAAGCAAAGGCGCAAGCCCAAGCGCAAGCGCAAGCTAAAGCAAAAGCCGAGGCAAATCGTAAACAAGTTGGGACGGAAAATCAGAAACAGCTCCCAGGAAAACCGGCTGCTCAAAAGAGTAAAGAGCCCAAATCAAAATCGGAGGTAGCGGCGTGATCGGCGTTCAAGCAGAAACACATGTCGAAAACTTACAGCGATCAAGACGGACCATGCTCCGGATCGCTATGTTCGGCGGAGTCGCCCTGGGTATTTTTGCGGTTGTCTCGACATTCTTCATCCAGCTAAGCGGTGCAGTCATCGCAAATGGACAAGTTATTCCGCGTGGAGAGAATATTGTTCTTCAGCATCCAGATGGTGGCTTGATAAAGGATGTCTTTGTTGAAGACGGCGATACGATCAGCGAAGGTCAGGAGCTGGTCCAATTCGATGGAGCCGAGCTTCAGGCCGAACTTGAGCGGCTGCAAAGCATCGAACTGGAGCTTTCGGTTCGGGTTGCGAGCACAAAGGCCGCTTTGGCGGGCGGGCGCGAGTTTGAATGGATGCGTCCGGATGCTCCCGAGCCGACCCAGCGGCGCAATCGACGTAGCGCGCTTGTCGGAACCGTCAAGAGCGAAGCTGCACCTGTTATTGATAATTCCGAGACACCGCAAGGCATGCTGCTTGCCAAGCGTGAACGCACTGCGCGTGTTTCATTGGCTCAGCCAGTCGCGGCCAGAACCGCAAGAGAGGAAGACGCGGTGAACCGGCAGCATCAGGCGCTCAAAGCCGATCGTGCTTTCATCGATTCCCGGATAAGGCAGATCGAAGGTAGTATTTCCTCTTCAATCGAGGCTCGACGTGTCCTGCGCACGCAGTTAACCTCGATCGCCGAGCGCGCTTCGTTGATTGAAAGCGAAATTGAGGAGCTTGGTATTCTCGTGGACGACAGGCTCGTGCCACGTAGCCGGATGACCTCGCTACAGCGTGAGCGGCTGGAAATCCGTCAACGCACCGAAGTGTTGAAACTGGAAGAGACGCGCCTGGATGGGCAGATTGCGCAAGCCCGCAAGGAGCTTGTCAGTGTGCGCAATGAAGATATAAATCGGTTGTGGACCCAGTTGCAGGCCGATCAACAGGAGCTGACCAATATCCAGTTCGCAATCGAATCGACCAGATCACAGCTTGGTCGCCTTTCGGTCTTCTCTCCGCTTGATGGCCGTATTCACGAGCTTGCGGTTCCCAATGCCGGAACGGTTGTGCAGCGCGGTGAAGTGATACTTCAAATTGTGCCGGCTGAAGTGCAGAGCGAAGTGAGCGTGCAGATTGATCTGGCGAGCATTGATGATGTTGATATTGGGCAAAATGTCCGGCTACGATTTGATACGTTCAAGGCATATGCGGCCAAGGAGTTGAACGGAACTGTTTTGCAGATTTCACCGGACCGCTCGCTTGACCCAGTGACAGGGCTGCCATTTTACGCCGCGCGTATCGGGCTAAATGAAGATTCGATCCCCGATTTTGTCGCGATTAATCCAACCGCAGGGGCGCCGATCAGTGTCTTGATCGAAACCAAGAAGAGATCAATGGCCGATTATCTGCTCGAGCCCGTTAAAGATGCCATGAAAAAGAGCTTTACCGAGACCTGATGCGGTTTGGGAAAATCTCTGCGGCGTTCCCGCTCTGACCTCTTCGGGGGGCGGGGCGGGACCGTCTCGGTAACGTGCCGAGTGACAGTTTACAATATTATATATACCGTAGGCGATCTTTCCTGTGTCCGGCCTGTGTCCGGACGTGCTTATGGGCTTACATCCGGTGAGTGGTATGGGGGGAAGGGGGGCAAGCGCGCGAAGCATTGAGAGATGCTCAATGGAATAGTATGCGCTGTTTTGCAAAAGTTTGATTAGGGCTCTGCCCCGCGCACCGAGAAAGAAAGCCCGCCAGATTTCTCTGGCGGGCTTTCGATTGGGTACAAAGACGATTGTCTGTCTTTTAGATCGCAAACAGGTCGATAAACGGATCAATAATTGCCGGATCGACGAGCGACAGGTCCAGTGGATCAACTGGAGCAACTGGCACGACGCTGGCCGTTGATGCTGCTGGGATCGCAAGCGCGGCTGGTGCGCCGGCTGCGGGTCCAACAACCACACCGCCCGTTGATGCAGGGGCTGCTGCTGGTGCAATCACACCAGAAGCACTGGTCGCTAGCGCGGTCGGGTCCGGAAGAACCGTCACGGCGCTTGCGGTAGCACCACGCGTCGCGATGCCCACACTTGCTTCTTCGATCGTGAACTCGATCTCACGTCTGGCGAGGACATCACCGGTTCCGCCGTCACCTGAGCGTCCTTCAACAAGCAAAGTGTAAGTGCCCGCATCAAG
>CALLUH010000159.1 GCA_938011445.1 uncultured Hyphomonadaceae bacterium | reverse complement strand
CGTGCTCATCTCTGCGGTTGAGCGGTGGAGCGTGTGACCCGCATCTGTCATCACAAGCCCGCGCGCATGACGCTGGAACAAAGAGACGCCCAGCCCCTCTTCAAGCGCTGCGATCTGGCGAGAGACCGCTGACTGCGAAATCCCAAGCCATTCGGCCGCAGCGGTCAGGCTGCCATGTTCGGCGGCGGCGTGAAATGATTTCAGTTTGTCCCAATCCATGCACCATGTATGGCCGCAATCGCGTGTGAGCGGCAAGGCTTTTGTTTGCGGTCAGAGCTGCTTACGGCTTATTCAGCAGCAGGGCGCAAATCATCGCCGCTGTCAGGTTTGCGATCCGGCCTGCGTCCTTGTGGCGGGTAAATCTCATCATAGGCAAGGTCATATCGACCGAGCAGACGATACCGCACATAATTATACACGCGCCCAAAGAACCGCCCCATTTTCTCAGGCGCGGCCAGCCAGACCGGCGTTACGATCAGCGTCATAATTGTCGAGAAGCCAAGCCCGAACACAACTGCCGTCGAAAGCTGCACCCACCATTCCGACGAGCCGCCGCCCTGGCTGATAATCCCGTCACGGAAGTTGACATTGATCTGATACATCATCGGCAACAGCCCGCAAATCGTCGTGGCCGTGGTCAACAGAATTGGCCGGATACGCTGGGCCGCTGCCGCAATCGCTGCCTCTTCCGCCGTGCGCCCTGAGGCTTGCAAGCGCTGGAATGTATCAATCAGCACGATATTATTGTTCACCACAATCCCCGCCAGTGCGACAACCCCTGTGCCGATCATCAGTGTAGAGATATAAGGCAGAAATATCTGTATCCCGATCAACACACCCGCTGTCGAAATAATCACAGCCGTCAGCGTCAGCGCGACATGATAGAAATTGTTGAACTCCCAAAGCAGGATCACCGCCATCAGGAAGAGTGCCGCAATCGCTGCTGATAAGAAGAAAGCCGCCGCTTCTTGCGCGTCCTCGTCAGCGCCCTCAAAGCGTATCTCGATGGCCGGATCAATCCCCGCGTCCTCAAGCCACTCTTTCAACTCCGCCACTTTCGCCGCACCTTGTCCTTGCTCGACCGCATTGGCACGCAACGTAATCACTCGTGCCCCATCGCGTCTGCTGATTGTGCTCACACGTGGCGCAGGGATACGCTCAACAAATTCGGCCAGCGGCACTTGCCCGTCCGGCGTCGCAATCCGCAACCGGTCGAGCGCCTCGACACTGCGCGCATCTTTCGGAAAGCGCACGCGAATATCGACCTCGTCAATCGCATCGTCGGGCCGATACCGTCCCACCAGAACCCCCGACGTGACAAGCTGAACCACAGCGCCGATCTGGGCCACATCCACGCCAAACTTGCCCGCCTGCGCGCGGTCAACTTCGAGCGTATATTCCAGCCCTGGCAATGGCAGCGTATCGTCAAGCTCGCGCAGCTCGTCATCACTTCGAAGATAGTCGCGAATACGCACCGCCGTCGCTTCCAGAAGGTCCGCGTCTTCGCTCAGAATGGACAGCTGGATGTCCTTGCCCGTTGGCGGTCCTTGCTCACGGCGAGCCATTTCCACGCGGGCACCGGGTACTTTGGCGAGATTCTGCCGCAGCGCGTCTTCAGCTGCGCGGCCATCATAACCATAAGCTCTGGTTTGAAGTGTAACGAGCAATGACCCAATCGTATCGGTCGGGCCATCGCCGTCAAAAAATCTGATCTCGCCAGCCCGCGTTCCGGCGCGCGTCGAAATTGACCGGATACCCTCGGTCACCAGTGCAGCTTGTTCGACCCGTTTAACCAGCGCAAATTCTTCCTCTGCTGAAAGGCTCCCTTGCCCGCTGACAAAGACGAAAATCTCTTCAGGTTCCAGATCGAGGAAAAGCTCGGAGCGGTGCTGGGTTGATGAAAACCAGAAGCCAATGGCAACAATAGTCATCACAGCGCCAAAGGTGACCAGCAGCGGCCGCGCAATCAACTGGCTCGTAAAGCGCGCATAGCGGCCCAGCCAGCCAAGCGCCTTCATCGGGTCGCCCTCTGCGCCAGACAGCGCTTTGAGACTGCTCTCGCCCTCCTTGTTGCTGCTGGGGCGTCCACCAAACAGTGAGCCAAGCACAGGCAAAAAGATCAGCGCCATGATCAGCGAAGAGGTCAGCACGAAGATCAGCGTCAGCGGCAAGTAAGACATGAACTTGCCGACCAGTGAATCCCAGAACAGGAACGGCACAAAAGCCGCAAGAGTCGTCGCATTCGACGCCACAATCGGCCAGAACATCCGCTTCGCTGCCAGCCGATAAGCCTCCACCTTGTCGAGCCCCTCGGCCATTTTCCGGTCGGCATATTCAACCACGACAATCGCGCCATCGACCAATATGCCCACCGCAATCAGCATGCCGAACATCACCATCAGATTGATCGTCAGCCCGTAAATCCCGATCAGCAAAAACGCCATAACAAAGCTTGCCGGAATGGCAATCCCGACCAGCAGCGCTGAGCGCAGGCCAAGTGCCGCCACAACAATAATCATCACCAGCAAAACGGCGGTCACAATTGACGCCTGCAATTGGCCAACCTGACTGTCAATCGTGATGGACTGGTCTGATGTTACAACCGCGTTCAGATTGTCAGGCCAGAAGGCTTTAGCCTCGTCGAGCGTTGCGCGAACCTCGTCAATCGTACTCAATATATTCGCGCCCGAGCGTTTGACGATCTGGATAGAAACGGCGGGCTTGCCGTTAAACTGCGCGAACACTTCGCGATCTTTGAACGTGCGCCGCACTTCGGCCACATCGGCGAGCGTTATCACCGCGTCGCCCGATTGCTGGATTGGCAGGCCGAACGCATCTTCAGCCGTTTTGATCAGCCCGGGCACCTTGATCGGGAAACTGCCCGAGCCGGTATCAATCTGTCCGGCGGGCACAAGCTGGTTGTTGGCAGACACGGTCTGCAAAATCTGCTGGTGCGATATATTGTAATTCTCAAGCTTGACCGGATCGACAATGATCTCCAGCACTTCCTCGCGCTCACCTTGCAAATTCGCTTCGAGCACGCCAGGCAGTGCTTCAAGGTCATCCTGCAAATCGCGCGCAATCCGGTAAAGGCCGCGCTCTGGCACATCGCCATAAAGATTGATAACGAGCACCGGGAACAGCGCCGTGTTGATCTCTGTAATAATCGGCTCGCGCGCATCGGCCGGATAATCGCGCTCGGCAATATCAACTTTCTCGCGCACATCAAGCAATGCTTGCTCTGGATCAAACGAGACGCCAAATTCAAGGATGACCTGACCGACGCCTTCAGCGGCCGTGCCGTCAATCTGCTTTAGGCCCTCAATTGTCTGGAGCTGGTTTTCCGAGGGCCGCACAAGCAGCCGCTCTGCGTCTTCGGGTGAGACCCCTTCAAGCGGCACCGTCACGCCGACAAACGGGACGGGAATTTCAGGGTCGGCCTCTTTCGGAATGTTGATATAAGTCAGCGTGCCCGAGACCAGGGCGAAGATCAGAATGATCATCACCATGCGCGACTTGTTGATGGCCCCATCAATCAGCGCATTCATGGCGCGCGATCCGCCGCTGTCACCGGCTCAACCTGAACGCCGTCCTTGATATAGTCCTGTCCGACCGAAACAATCGTCGCGCGCGACGGAAGGCCCGTGACCCAGATACCGTCCGCAGCGTCATCGACCACCGTGACCTCTGTGAACACAACCATATTGTCTTCTGTCAGGTGGCGGATGCCGAGCCGTCCATCATCATGCAGCGTCAACATGGCCGGAGAGACTTTCGAGGCCTCCGCTTCGCCCAATCTGATGCGCAGGTCCGATGTCAGTCCGGCGGAAATCTTGCCATCTGAATTGTCAATCGCCGCTTCAATCTTGAAGGTGCGTGTGTTCTCGTTCGCCGTGCGGGCGACATAGCTGATCGTGCCCTCGACGCTGCCAGCGCTTAAAACATTTGCGCGCACTGGCGCATCAACTGTCAGCGCGGTTGCATAATCCTCTGTCACTTCTGCGACCACACGGATCGGGTCAAGCTCGGCGATGACCCCGCACGGGCTGCCCGGGCTCAGAAAATCGCCCGTTTCCGCCATCCGCGTTTCAAAGATACCGGAGAAGGGCGCTGTGATTAGCGTGCGGCCAAGCTCTATACGGGCTGAATTGACCGTCGCTTCAGCGGCGTCGCGTGCCGCCTTGGCGGAGTTTGCGCGTGTTGGCGCAGCCCAGCCTTTTTCCACAAGGGTCCGGGCGGCTTCAAAATCAACCTGTTCTGCGTTCAGGCGGGCCTCGGCTTCAGCCACGCGGGCTTGCCGGGCATCCACATCAAGCCGGCACAGCAATGTGCCCTTCCTGACAAACCTGCCTTCTAGCTCTGGCGCTGCGATGACGATGCCGGTGGTAGCGGCGCGTACCGTCACCATGCGATTGGGTTCGGTCCGGCCCTTCAGGGTCAAGAAGATCGGGTGGGGTTCGGCGATGACGGTCTCGACAACGGCGCGCGGACGCTCGGCGTTCTGTTCGGCCTCAAGCTCAAGCACGGTTTGTTTCCCGGTAATCTGGCTTGCATCTGCATTCTGGGCACGCTGGCCCGACCGGATCGCGAAATACGCGACCAGACCAAAAAGGATGAGAAGCGCGATGAGGACAGATCTTTTCACGAATGGACTCTTTAATAGACTCTTATTGAGGCTCTAATAGGCTAACATATATAGTAAACCCTGATCGACTGCGAAATCGTTCAGAATTGTAAACCTCGATAGTGTTTACAGTGTGATGCTTAATTTACGATCAAGTTTTACACGCAATTGCTTTATCTGGCGACAAGCGGCGTTAACATTTTATCCTAGGCCGTCACGGCGATGTAAGCTGGCGAAAACCGCTATCGGTCGCGCAATAGACGGGCTTTTTCGCGGTCCCAGTCACGCTTTTTCTCAACCGCCCTTTTGTCAGGGGCGCGCCGTCCCGTGGCCACTCCAATGAGCAGTTTAGCAATGCCGCGATCATTGAAGTAGAGTTTCAGCGGAACAATCGTGCGGCCCTTGCGCTCGGCAGCTTGTGACAGTTTCGCGCGCTCACGTGCCTTGACCAGCAATTTGCGTTTGCGCTTTGGCTCATGATTGAACCGGTTCGCCGCCGTATAAATCGGGATGTCGCAATTGATAAGCCAAAGTTCGCCCTCCTCAAGGCTCGCATAACTCTCCGCAATATTCGCCCGTCCTTCGCGCAGGGATTTCACTTCCGAACCGAGGAGCATAATGCCTGCCTCAAGCGTTTCTTCGACGGCATAGTCGCGTCGGGCCTGCCGGTTTTCCGCCACGAGGCCATCGCCGCGTCCTTTGGTCTGGGCCATGTCAGTCCCCCAATCCGGCCGCTTGCAGGGCCGTGTCGATAATCTTGCACGCCTCAGGTGACGGCATTGTGATCGGGCTACGCACCGTGGCCGAGCAAAGCCCAAGCTTTGACATGGCGTATTTGGTCGGTCC
>CALLUH010000158.1 GCA_938011445.1 uncultured Hyphomonadaceae bacterium | reverse complement strand
GCTCCCCTACATAGGCGCTCCGATAGCTGCACGGGTTTTTGAGCCCGTTGGAGAGTAAGATGACCTATGCCCCTGCCCCCTATATGGGCGGCACCAATAGTCTTGGCTTTGATAAGCCGCCGTCAGAGACGCGCGTTGTGGCGGCGATGTCGGGCGGGGTGGACAGTTCGGTTGTGGCGGCGATGCTGGCGGCGGAAGGCTATGAGGTCATCGGGATCACTTTGCAGCTTTATGATCATGGCGCGGCAATCCAGAAAAAGGGCGCGTGTTGCGCGGGCCAGGACATCCACGACGCGCGCAATGTCGCCGACCAGATCGGCATTGCCCATTATGTGCTTGATTATGAGAGCCGGTTCCGCGAGCAGGTGATGGAAGATTTCGCCGACACTTATCTGTCGGGCGCGACGCCTGTGCCGTGTATAAGGTGTAACCAATCGGTCAAATTTGCCGATCTTTTGTCTACGGCGAAAGAGCTCGGGGCCGATTGTCTGGCGACGGGGCATTATATAAGGCGGACGGACGGGTCAAACGGGCCAGAGCTTCACCGCGCGCATGATGTGAGCCGCGACCAGTCATGGTTTCTGTTTGCGACAACTCCGGAGCAATTGGCCTATTTGCGCTTCCCGCTTGGCGATTTGCCGAAGACGCAAGTGCGGGCGCTCGCCGACACGTTTGATTTGCCGGTGGCAGCCAAGCCTGACAGTCAGGACATCTGCTTTGTGCCTGAAGGCTCGTATGCGAAAGTGGTCGAGAGCATCAGGCCCGGCGCAGGGCGCGGCGGGGATATTGTGCACATGGATGGCCGTGTTCTGGGCCAGCATCAGGGCGTGATCCATTATACGATTGGCCAGCGGCGCGGGCTTGGCGTGGCGACGGGTGAGCCGCTTTATGTGGTCAGGATTGATGCAGCTGCGCGGCAGGTCATCGTTGGCGACCGCGAGGCGCTGCTGACGGCATCCCTGACGCTGGAGGAGCTTAACTGGCTCGGGGATGAGGGGCTGGAGGCCGCTTGCGAGGCGGAGACCCGTGTGCTTGCACGGGTACGATCAACGCGGGAGCCGCTGCCCGCACGTTTGGCGATGGAAAACGGTGTGCCAACTGTCCGGTTCGAGACGGCTGAAGAGGGCGTCGCCCGCGGGCAAGCCTGCGTTCTTTATGACATTAAGGGACAGAGCCGCATATTGGGCGGCGGGTTCATCTCTTCGACCCGTACGGCATAATTTTTTAGAATAATTTTTGGAGGAGTTTCCGCTGCGTTCATGAGGGCAAGCTGGCACCTGCGGCTATGGCTAACAGTAAATATACGGTTTTTTCTATATGAACGGGCATTCATGCCCCAAAGCGGCACAGCTTTGCCAATAAATTGCAAATGGCATCTAGGAAGAGCTGACGAATTTTCATCAAAACTCACACCTTCGCTTGAGGCTCGTTTTAAGGCCCATCCTGTAACAATAGCAGGAAGGGACAAGAAATGTCTCTCAATTAAGGTGGATAAAATGATTGAGCAGAATGCACAAAGCACAAGCGTCAATGGGCCAAACGGACAACCGTTGACATTGAATGATCTCCCCGCACCCGGCATTAAGCGCTGGGTCACGCGTCGCAAGGCAGAAGTCGTTGCGGCCGTCAAAGGCGGCTTGCTAAGCAAGGAAGATGCGTGCGCGCGTTATTCCTTATCGGAAGAAGAATTCTCCGGCTGGCTTCGCCTTTACGCGGATCACGGCACAAAGGGATTGCGCGCAACACGCTTGCAGCAATATCGCCGTCACAATTAGGGCAGATCAGCACCATTAAACCGGTGTTTACGCAAAGCGGCTACGAAGAAGGCTCTGACCTGCATCACGCGCAGGAATAAGAGGTTTCCGGGGAGCCATATGCCAAACCAATCCACATATAAGGGCTCTATGCAGCCTTGGCTCGTGTGGAATATCTGCATAATTGCCCTCGGGCTTTTGGCTTGGCGCTGCGTTGCGATTTTCGCGACCCCGCCAGAAAGTCTGAACCCGCATCCCTTATCTGAAATTGTCGCAACCATTACCGGTCCGGGCAATGCCAAAATCAGTGAAACGGCAAGCGGAGAGCTTCTGATCCTGTTGAACGGAGCTGACGGCGCAATTGATCCGGCAATGGCTGCACAGCTCACCGATATTACCCAGGCGATCAGCGCAAGCGGCGCTGCCCCGATATTGAAACAATTGCCGTTTGCAGAGCCGACCGGATTTAATCTGACAAATACCGAATTTGCCGAGTTAGCAGCGCTGGGGCTGCTTGCCGGGCTTGCGTTTTATCTGGCCCTTAGCAGCCGCGCTCATCAGGCGATGTCTTATCGCGCAATGTCTGGCGATGTTTCAGACGCGACCCTCCAAGCGGTAGGCCAGCTAAGGTCCGATCTGACAATTGCAAACGTCTTGGCAAACACACCACCGCCGCCCTTTGATGGTTCGCCCGTATTGACACCGATAGAGGGCGAGGCGGGCAAGACCGCGCCGCGCCCGCTCGCCGATGCGCAGAGTTTTGCCAAGGATAATCCTGATATTACTGCAAAAGTTATAGAGCGATGGATTCGCGCCCGAGGATTTCACGGATGATACCGCGCACCCTTTCCAGCTTTACTGAAAACTCAAGCTCGGAGGGGCTGACGCGTTCGGCCAGATTGTTGCGCGCGATCGGGCCGGCAGCAGCGTCTGTCTGGGGCCAGCTCAGCGCGGCAGACAGCGCCGCGTTGCGCGAAGCGATGGACGATCTGCCCACCGATGAGCATGCCAATGCCGCCGCCGCGCAGGCCTTGCTTGATCAGGCCAGCAATTATGGCGCACCGCCAATCTGGCAAAAACTATCAGCCCTGCCCGCGCGCCAGCTTTATGCCATGCTCGAAGGTGAGCATCCCCAACTCATCGCACTGACACTGGCGCGGCTCACACCGAAAGCGGCCGCAGCCCTGATGGTCTGTTTGCCGACAGCGCTTGCCGAGCAAAGTCTGCATCTTGTGCTAAAGATGGGTCGGCCACATCCACAGGCAATTGCTGCAATTGAGGCCTTGTTTGACGCCGAGCTTGGCTTGGCAAAAGACAATACACCCTTGAGCGGGGACATGGCTTTGGCGAAGATTTTTGATCTTCTGCCCGCCACACAAAGCGACAAGCTGCTCGCCATTTTACAAGCGAAAAACCCGCAAGCGGGGGCGCAAGTGCGGCAATTGATGTTTATGTTCGAGGACATTGCAAGCTTCCCGGCGGCGGGCATACAGACGCTGCTTTCGCGAATTGACCGGGCGACGCTGACACTGGCCCTTAAGGGCGCAAGCGGGGCGGTGGCGGAAGCGGTGTTCGGCAATATGACGGCGCGGGCATGCGAAGTTCTGGTTGAGGAAATTGCGGCTATCGGGCCAGTGCGGCGCAGCGACATTGAAGCGGCGCGGACGGATTTGATCGTGCTCGCGCGGCATCTGATCGACACGGGCGAGATCCGGCTTGAGACGGACGATGACGGGCTGCTTGACGGCGAGGATATGATTGCATGAGCGCGCTGAGTTCGCTTGTTGATTTCGAGTTCCGGAGTGATTTCGAGACACCCGATACGGAAGCGACGCATACTTCCGATCCGTTTGATACGGTGGCGGTGACCGCAAGCGAGCTGGCCGAATTGTTAGCAAACGCACGCACGCAAGGGTTTGAAGCGGCAAACCGTCAATATGCGCGCCAGCAGGATCAGCGGCTCGAAGCGCTGTCGGATGAGCTGAAAACGGCGCTGATTGAACTGCTGGAGCTTGCCAAATGCCTCGAACGGGTGGCTTTATCTCCAGACGATGCGCGACACGTAAAAACGCTGATTGCGGGCGCTTGTTCGCATATTGTTGCCGGACAGCGCGATCTGTTTGCAGAACAGTAACCTTTGCGCGTTGATACTGATATTTATTGCGAGTATGAGAGCTATATCATGACCCAGCCCGCCAATCCCGCCCTTGCCCGTTCCCTGATGGATGTACCTATTCAGGTTGATGTTGTGCTCGGTGAGGCGCGGATACCGATTGAAGAACTTATGGCGCTTAGCCCGGGCGAGGTCGTCTCTCTGCAAAGCCGCATTTCCGAGGATGTAAAAATCTATGTCTCGGACAGGCTGATGGCGCGCGGCAGGCTTGTTGTGGCCGACGGGCAATTAGGTGTCACGCTGTCAGAAATTGTCGACGAGCGCGTGGCGGCTTAAACAGCCTTGGCTGTTGCTCATCTTATCCCAAAATCCGTTCCCACTTTTGGAGATGCGCTTGTCTAGCTCTCCGTATAGCGATAGCCGACGCCATAGAGCGTTTCGATGGCATCAAACTCGCCGTCCACTTGCCGGAACTTTTTGCGTAAGCGCTTGATATGGCTGTCGATTGTGCGGTCATCGACATAGATCTGGTCGTCATAGGCTGCGTCCATGAGCTGGTCGCGATTTTTGACATAGCCCGGGCGCTGGGCAAGGCTTTGCAGGATGAGAAATTCGGTGACGGTGAGCCGGACCTGCTTGTCGTCCCATGCGCAGGCATGGCGGTTCGGGTCGAGCGTCAAGCGGCCACGCACAATCGGCTTATGGTCGCCCTCTTCGGGGCCTGCTGCACCGCCGCGCGCGCGCCGGAGCACGGCTTTAACGCGTTCGGACAGGAGGCGCGTCGAGCAGGGTTTGCGGACAAAATCATCGGCGCCGATGTTAAAGCCGATCACTTCGTCAATCTCTTCGTCTTTCGAGGTCAGGAAGATGACAGGTAGATCGGAGGTCTGGCGCAGGCGGCGAAGCAGCTCCATACCGTCCATTTTCGGCATTTTGACATCGAAAATGGCAATGTCGGGCGGGGTCTCGGTGAGGGCTGGCAGCGCGCTCTGGCCATCGAAATAGGTGCGGACCTGATAGCCCTCCGCCTCGAAGAAAATTTTCAACGAGGTGACAATATTCTCGTCATCATCCACTAGCGCTAAGGTTGGCATATCCCACTCCTACTTTGTAACCCATCTATACAATCACGGTTCGCCAAAAGCTGGAAGCCCCGTCATTTTCTATTACAGACGAGCAATATGGCGCGAGCGCGTGGGGAACAAGGCGATTTTTGGGTGAGCGATTGCTCGCTTTGCCACATTTGGGGGCTTCTTATTGGCAGTCCTTGCTTTCCTAATGCGCATCGCCCCAATTGCTGGCCGCTTGGGCTTCGACGACCAGTGGGACAGATAGGGTGCGCGCTGGGGCCGCCGCGCCTTCCATTGTTTTTTTTACGAGGGCTAAAGTTGCGTCTGCTTCGGCTTCGGGGGCTTCGAAGATGAGTTCGTCATGGACTTGCAAGAGCATGCGCGCTTTGAGCCCTGCCCCGCTTAGGGCTGTCGGCATGGCGATCATGGCGCGTTTTATGACGTCGGCGGCGGAGCCTTGGATCGGC
>CALLUH010000157.1 GCA_938011445.1 uncultured Hyphomonadaceae bacterium | reverse complement strand
TCACTTGACGGCCAGATCAAAGCGCTCGATTTCACGCCGGACGTGTTGCTGATGTCCTATCACGGCATCCCGAAATCCTATTTTGAAAAGGGCGACCCGTATCATTGCCATTGTATGAAAACGACGCGGCTCGTGCGCGAGATGCTTGGCTGGTCGGAGAATTTCTGCCGGACGACATTCCAGAGCCGGTTCGGGCCGACCGAATGGCTCCAGCCCTATACGGACAAGACGCTCGAAGCCCTACCGGGCGAAGGCGTGAACAATGTTGCCGTCGCCGCGCCCGCCTTTATTTCCGATTGTGTGGAAACGCTTGAAGAGATGGACATTGAAGCGCGCGAGACGTTTTTGGAAGCGGGCGGCAAGCGTTTTGCAACGCTTGACTGCCTGAACGATAGCGATGGCGCGATTGATGTGCTCGAAACGGTCGCGCGACGGGAGCTTGCGGGATGGGCGTGAGATTGCAGCCAGCGACAGACTGTAGCGTGGCCAAAGCGGTTTTGACGGGCTAAGGTTCACACAATGGGGGAACGTAAAGCTTTAGAATACGAGATTAGCCCTGATATGAAATTCCTCCTCCCAGCCTTCGCGCTTCTTTTGAGCGGTATCGTTTATGTTGCGATGACGCCCGCTACCGCGCATGAATTTGCCGCCTCCGACATCAAGATTGACCATCCTTGGGCGCGGCCGACCGTGACCACGCGCCAGCCTGCTGCGGTGTTCTTCCATCTGGAGAATACGGGCGAGCGCGACGACACATTGGTCGGCGTAGAGATTGATGCGGGCATTGCCGAAGGGGCCGAGCTGCACACAACGATCAATGATGAGGGCACCTTCCGTATGCGGCCATTGTCGAACGGCATTGCCCTGCCCGCTGGCGCGCAAGTGGCCGTGCAGCCGGGCGGACATCATGCTATGTTGTTTGGCCTTGCCGAGCCGCTCGCAGAGGGACGCCGCTTCGCTGTGACGCTGGTGTTCGAACAGGCCGGGCGGGTCGAGGTGGAAGTCGTTGTCGAGCAGCCCACCGAAGACGCGCCCAAGCCCGAAATGGACCATTCAGAACATGGCAGCTAAGCGGCCCTATGGCTGATTGGACGCGCCATGCCAAAACGTCCGCGCGGATTACCGAAGACGGCGCGCTTGAGCTGCGCTGCTCGGGGCTGACCACACAAGCCAAATACTACAAGACGCATTTGCGCGAATTTTTCCGCAAGCATTTCCGGCCGCTGCGTCCGGGCTTCGGCGATTATAGCGTGCATATCGTGATGGAATATACCGGCGAAGCGCCTTGGATGGATCTCGATAATCTCGCCAAGGCTTTGCTTGACGCGCTGACAGGGAATGTGTTCGAGGACGACCATCAGGTCGCGCGGCTCTTGGTGGAGCGGCGCGTTGGCGAGCGCGAGGGGATCTGGCTCAAAGCGGCAGCGATGTGAGCGCAGCCACCAAGCAATTGCCAAACGTGCAAAAATAAGTGACACTCGCGTCATATATAAAAGACGATGAGGGAAACCGATGTTGCACTTTGAAAAAGCCTCGGATGCTGTTGGCATTATCGCCACGGGCATTGACCTGAAAACCATTACCGACGCCGAATTTGCCGAGATACAAAAACAGTTCTTCGATCATGGCGTGATCTTTTTCCGCGATCAGGAAATGACCGAGGAAGACCATATCGCCTTTGCCGAACGCTGGGCCGAGATCGAGGTCAACCGTTTCTTCGCCGCCGTGCCGACCCATCCGCAAATCGCGCTGGTTCTAAAAGAGCCCGACCAGACCAAAAATATTGGCGGCGGCTGGCACACAGACCATTCTTATGACCAGATCCCCGCCATGGGCTCCATCCTGCGCGCGATTGATTTGCCACAAACAGGCGGGGACACTTTGTTTGCCTCCATGGCGGCGGCCTATGAAGCGCTCGATGATGACACCAAGGCCGAAATTGCGGACTTGAAAGCGACCCATTCGAGCCGTCATATTTTTGGCTATGGTGCAGCGGAAGCGGGCGAAGTGGGCGAGCGGTTTTCAAACGCTGACAAGGCGACCCAGGACGCAATCCACCCTGTCGTGCTTGCCCATCCGGTTACGGGACGCAAGGCGATTTACGTCAACGCGGCGTTCACGACGGGCATTAATGGCCTCAGCGAAGACGACAGCACGGCGCTGCTCCAGAAGCTTTACGCCCATTGCATGCAAGAGCAATTCTCCTATCGCTTTGAATGGCAGCCGGGCTCGATCGCCATGTGGGACAATCGCTCGACATGGCACTGGGCGCTGAATGATTATCACGGCCAGCGCCGCGAAATGCACCGGATTACGCTGAAAGGTGTGCCTCTGGCGGCTTAGCCATGCCCACCTGAATAGTCAGGCACTTTGAGCGCGACCTCCGCTGGCGCGCCGCCATAGACATAGCGCACGCCGGTAATCTCTTCATTGCGCGCCCGAACGTGCATGCGGTGCGTGCCAACCGCCTCAAAGCCGAGCTTGCGCAAGACCGCACCCGAGGCGTCATTGTCTTCGATATGGCCGGAAATAAACCGCGTCACGCCATGGGTGTCTTTCGCCCAGTCCATCAGCCCGCGCGCCGCCTCGGTGACAAAGCCCTGCCCCCAATAGGGCTTGGCGACCCAATAGCCGATCTCCCATATGTCCTCTTTGATGTGGACCATGCCTGTCGAACCGATCAGGCCATGCTCTTTATGATGCAAAACAAAGGCGTATTCCTTGCCCTCGCGCGCCGCATCCGCCACGGCCCCGATCCAGTTTTGCGCATCTTCCAGCGCATAAGGCCACGGCGCGCGGGCGAGATTCCACGCAATCTCTTTGTCCTGAAAGTGCGCATGGATGACCTGGGCGTCATCGGGCGATGGCGGACGGGCGCTTAGCCGCTCTGTTTCAAAACCCCTATTCATATATACCTCCTTGAGACGGCGGACCGGTCAGCCTTGAGCACGATGTATCGCGAGCGAAGCGATGCGGGCGATCAAAACGAAAAAGGGAGGCATGAAAAAAGGGAAGCAGCTACGCCTCCCTTACAATCATATGAGGCTGCTTCGCGCAGCCTGCTCTGTCAGACTGCTATTCTGCCGCCGCTGCGAGCGGTGTCACCGAGACAAAGGATTTATTGTCGCGGCGGCGCGTGAAAGTGACGTGCCCCTCAACCAGCGCAAAAATCGTGTGGTCCTTGCCGAGGCCAACGCCCTCGCCCGGGTTCACTTTCGTGCCGCGCTGACGAATAATAATATTGCCGGGCACAACATGTTCGCCGCCAAATTTCTTGACGCCGAGATATTTTGGATTGGAATCGCGACCATTACGGGACGAACCACCTGATTTTTTATGAGCCATTTTGGCGCTCCTGAAGTCTTTGCCGCTGCGTGCGTTGCAGAGCCTATATCATGTCTATGCGTCTTTTGCGAACTCTTCGGCCTGAGACACCCAATCGTCGCGCGTGATGCGGCCCGGGAAGCTCATTTCTTCCTCAAGCTCGGTAATCTGGTCAGCTTTCAGCGCCGCGACCTGCCAGAAGTGGAAAATACCCGCCTCGTGCAATTTGCCTTCGAGCACTTTGCCAACGCCTTTGATTAGCTTCAAATCATCCGCCTCGCCCTGCGGCCCGCTCAAGCGGCCCCGCGCGTCCATCGCAGCAGTGTCGGCTTTCGCAACAGCCGGCGCAGCTTTGGGCGCTTCGGCTTTCGGCACTGGCTTTTCAGCGGCCTTTCTGGCCGGTGCTTTCTTACCGTCCGCAAGGATCGAAGTGATCTTGACCACGGTCTCGTGCTGGCGATGGCCTTTCTTGCGGCGATATGTGTTGCGCTGGCGCTTCTTCATGATGATGACTTTGTCACCCTTGCGCTGCTCCGCCACTTCGCCAACAACGCTCGCCCCCGCCACCGTCGGCGCACCAATGGTCGTACCCGCGTCGCCACCGAGCAGAAGCACATTGTCAAATGTAACTTGCGCACCGGCATCGGCATTGAGCTTTTCAACGATGATTTCGTCGTTTTCGGCAACTTTATACTGTTTGCCGCCCGTCTTGATGACCGCGAACATGGGCCTATCCTTCCAGCATGAGAATGCTATAAATTTCGTCTAGCCCCGCGCACCTTTGGCGGCAGGTTTGAAGGAGCGGAAAAACCACAAAGCCGCGCCCGTGTCAAACCCCATCTGCGGAAAATCTCGCACGGGAAAAAGCCTTGCAGCCAAAGCGATGTCCCCCTATGAACACCAATCTCCGGAGAGGTGCTAGAGT
>CALLUH010000156.1 GCA_938011445.1 uncultured Hyphomonadaceae bacterium | reverse complement strand
AACCATGCAAATTTGTAAGCGATCATATTGAAAAGCCCGAACGCGTCCATGACCCGTTTGAGAGATTTTGCAAACTGGCCGCCGCCGCGAAAGAACTCGGCCGCTGCAAGCGCCTTGGGCGTCATCAAGGCGTAGAGATTGCAATTGGACCATTCGCCGTCTGCAAAGCGATGGAAGCGGCGTTGCCCATCAGGATATTTTGCGAGCAGAACATCTTTCTCGCACATTGCGACGCCGACATCGGTTCCGGCCAGCGCCGGCATGAAATGCCGCAGCATATCTTCGGTCAGGAGCACATTGTCAGCTGTTGTGATGACGACAGGAAAGTCTTCGGGCTTGCCGAGGGCGGCTGCGACACTGTCGAAAAGCGTCTGGTGGGCCTGAACAATGTCGAGCCGGCCCTCGGCGATCAATTTCTGGACCAGAGGAACATGCGAAAGCGCATGAGGCGCATCTATTGAAACCGTAATCCGCCTGGTGTCTGGCATGGTGTCAAGCGTTGCCAGAACATGTTCTATAAGCGGGCGCGACTGCATTGGCATGATGCATTTATGACTGACGCCCGCAGCTTTGGCGAGCGGGTTAACCGTTCCGGCGCGTTGGGCGGCGAGGATAAGGAAATGGGAGATCTGGTCAGACATATATCGGCGTCTCGATAATATCGCTGCTTTTTATCAATCCTTGCCGATGCAGGCTGTGCACGAGCATCGTCTCGACGAATTGCTCATGCGTGATGCCAAGCGAGCGGGCCGAGACGGACGAGGCTTTGCGCGACCAAAGATTGCAGCTGAGATTGATCTCGATGAAGTTCAATGTGTCGGTTGGCGGGTCATATTTGAACTCCATTCGGCCAAAATCATGCGGCCAGATCTCGGGCAAGAGGGTCCGCGCGGCATAATCGAGCCTGTCGAGCAAGGCCTCGTCTTCAATGACTTTAAGCTCAACCGTGTCTTCGCCACCGGTCAAGTGACGCTTTTGCTCATAGGTCCGCACAGTAGAGGAATTGCCCGGGTCCATTTCGAGAGCGGGCAGGATCCACGGGCCTTGCGAGCCAATAACGGGCAAAGCGATTTCGAAGCCGGCGATAAAGCTCTCGATGATGACATCATTATCCTCCGAGAGCAGTTTTTGGGCATGGGCTTTGGCGTCGGGCCAATTGTCTGCAATTGCGATGCCCCAAGAAGCAGAGCTTGCATTTGGCTTGATGATGAGTTGCGTCCATTCAAAGGTCGGCTCAGGCAGCGCAATTGCGCCACGCCTGATAATCATCCAATCAGGTGTTTGCACGCCGCGTCCGCGCACGGCAAGCTTCATCAAATGTTTGTCATCGCCAAGTCCGCGCAAGATGGGGTTCGCCCCGAAAAAGGGCTTTTTGTGAAACACACTTAGCAGCGGTGCCAACATTTCGCTGCCGGAAAACCCGAAACGGTTCATGAAACTGACAATGAAATCGACATGATCCAAAGGCTCGAAAAGTCGCTCCATACGTCCTGACGCCTCAACGCTGAAACCAATAGATTTCAGCGTTTCACGCAGTTCCGCATGATACGCCGCATGTGTGCCATCAATCCCTTGCGGGCTGCCATCTCCTTCGGCCCATTTAGCCAGAAAGAGGAGGTTTTTCTTCTCTTTGATTTCTGCGGGCAGTTGGAGCAATGGGCCATGCGACCTATTCGAACTTGCCAAATCGTTTCCTCTCGGATGCGCTATTCAGGCCGTACGTTTCTATCTCTACCTTAGACGACATGCTATCACAGCCGCGCGAAGACGACTAATCTAAATGTAAGTGGTGACTGAGTTTTTCTGGAATAGCGAGGACAAAGCGCGGTCGCTCGGAGCGCTAAGACCTGAGGGCTTTTTTGGTCTATATGGCTTGCAGGTTTTTCGCGAGAAGCACGTCATTATAAAGATTGCCGCCAATATTAAACTTGCGTGTGCCAATGGTGATAAACCCGTATTTTGCATAGAAGGCGCGCGCGCGATGATTGTCTTTATAGGTGCCAAGCAGCAGCCTGCGGGCTTTTATATCCCGCGCGTGCGTTATGGCCGCCTCCATCAATGCCGGTGCCACCCCCTGACCGTGGCATTTGGACAGAACATAGATGCGCTTGAGTTCAATGTCGGTCTCGTCTGTTTCGATCGGTAGCTCGGGCGTGCAATTCAGCGCGTAGCCAATCGGCGCTGTGGTCTGGGCATGTTCGGCAAGCCAGCAGCCAGTGTTCGGCGCGCTTAGATAGGCATGATAGGTCGCAGCTGCGTGCTGGCCAGAGCAATGGACCATCATCGCAGGCCCTTCAATCTCGTCCGTATAACTCTCGACAAAAGTGGCCACACCAATATGGCCGAGCGTGACGGCATCGGCGATTGTGGCGGGGCGGATGGTGAACTTGGACATTCAAGGCCTCACGAAAAAGGGCGGCGCCTTGTAAAGAGCGCCGCCACCATCTTGGTCAAATTACAAACGCAAACGCGCCTTAGCCCGCCGCCATCGCATTCTCGAAATTATCAGAGACCGCTTTGAGGAAGCCTTCGGTGGTCAGCCATTCCTGATCGGGGCCGACGAGAAGGGCGAGGTCTTTGGTCATCTGGCCACCTTCGACGGTTTTAACGATTGTGTCTTCCAGCAGCTGGGCGAATTTGGTCACCTCCGGCGTACCATCCATGCGTCCGCGATGCATCAGGCCGCGCGTCCACGCATAGATCGAAGCGATGGAATTGGTCGAGGTCGCTTCGCCTTTCTGGTGGTTGCGATAGTGGCGCGTCACCGTGCCGTGAGCCGCTTCCGCCTCGACGGTTTTGCCGTCCGGCGACATCAGCACAGAGGTCATCAGGCCGAGCGAGCCATAGCCTTGGGCCATTGTGTCCGACTGCACATCACCATCATAATTCTTACACGCCCAGACATAGCCGCCAGACCATTTCATCGCGGCGGCCACCATATCGTCGATGAGACGGTGCTGGTATTCGCCATTGAACTCGGCGAACTTGTCAGCGAACTCATTGTCGAAAATCTCCTGGAATATATCTTTGAACCGGCCATCATATTTTTTCATGATTGTGTTCTTGGTCGAAAGATAAACCGGCCATTTGCGCTGTAGGCCAAAATTGAAGCTCGCGCGGGCGAAATCACGGATTGACTGGTCGAGATTATACATGCCCATGGCGATGCCCGCTTCGGGGAAGTCGAAAATTTCTTCTTCGATTTTCTGACCGTCTTCGCCTTCCCAGGTCATGGTCAGCTTGCCTTTGCCGGGCACGAGGAAGTCGGTGGCTTTGTACTGGTCACCAAAAGCGTGACGGCCAATGACGACAGGCTGGGTCCAGCCGGGCACAAGGCGCGGCACATTCGAG